>CAYFQH010000001.1:0-10517 GCA_964345215.1 uncultured Oscillospiraceae bacterium
AATAAAATGAAATTCATTTTATTGGGAGGGTGTCGACTTTATCGACACCCTGAAGGGACTAGTCCAAACGGACTAACCCCTTTTTAATAAGTTTTCCCTTAGGATTGCTTCTATATCTGCTATACTTTTTACGGCCTTTACCTCGCTTAAAAGGCCTATTTGTTTACAAGCTGTTTTGAGCAAATCTTCTCCAAAATCGTGTATTAAAATACCTTTTGCAAGAACTTTAACAAAGGCTGGCTTTTTGTATTCCACGCCAAAAAAACCGTTGAGCAGCTGATGATCAAAAGAGAATAATTCAATTACAACCGGCGGCCAGTCGTAATATTGAGGTGCAATCAAGCCATCGGCAAAGTCAATAATAAAAAAATTCTGATCATCGTTTATACGTATATTCTCTCCCGTTAAATCTCCATGTACATAAGCATTTTTAACCAGTTTTACAGCTTCCGCTTCGGTCAGTGCCGCTTTTTTAATGGCAGGCGAGAAACCCTGCCAGCGTGTGTCTTTCCTAACTTTCTCTTTAATATTTACTTGTAGCCTTCTGTGGCCCGGGTTTAAAAACAAGCTGTCTGTCGTCTGCCTTAGCTTTTTACCAAAGGCTGTTTTTTGCTCAGTGTTAAGGGTAAACAACACCTGGCCCGCATCCCGGCCTTCAATGTAATCCATTACAAGGTAATAAAATTGGTACCGGTCATCCACAAGGCCTTTAAACAAGACCCGGCTGGCGGCTACACGGCATTTTTCTGCCCAGGCCATACCCAGCAGTTCTTTTTCAAAATCCACCCGGGGATCCAGCCCTGACTCTTTGGGAGCAAACAACTTTATTACATATTTTTCATTCACCAAAAAGACCCCATGGGTGCCTGGGGTCAAAGGATCTATTTTTTTTACACTAAGCTGATGACGGGCAAAAATATGTTCAATCAGCCCTGAAAAAGCGCTGATATTTTGAAATACTTTGCCCCAGCTTTGCCAGCCGTTAACAAGGCTGTTAAATAGCATGCTCTCTTTACCTGAAAAGCTGGGTAATCATCATGCCAGCATCCTGGAGGGCGTCCCCAGGAAAGGCCAAGGCAGGCAAAACACCTGGCATAAACAGCTGTACGCAAATAACAGCTATACCCAAAAGAATAACATACAGGGCAAACCAGTTGAGAGAGGCTTTTTCAACAAACTTTAACATTCCCTTCATGGCCAACAAACCGCTTATAAAGGCAACGGCCACACCAACCAAGGTGGGAACCAAAGCCAACTGAGAAAAAAGACCCTGGGAAATAGCGTCCTTCCCTTCTAGCAGCAAGCTGCCTAAAATAGCCGGTGCACTCATCATAAATGAAAACTTGGCCGCTGCTTTGCGGTTTAGCCCTGATGCAATGCCCCCAAGAAGAGTGGAGCCGCTTCGGCTGACCCCGGGTAAAAGAGCTATGCCCTGCATGGCCCCCATAGCAACTGCATGTTTTATCCCAGGCTCATTTACAGCCTTTTCTTTATATTTCCGCCTTTGGCTTAAGCCTTCAGCCAGGGTTAAAAATAAACCGGTTATCAAAAAAGATACACCTAAGAACCAACCGGTAAACATGCCCTGAATTAAGTCGTTTAAAACAAGAGCCACCGCTAGGGCCGGCAAGGATGCAACAATCAGCAGCCCCAAAGTTTTTGATTTAAAGGGATTTTTTAGAATCTGCCACCAGTCTTTCCAAAAAACAATAATTACAGCCCCTAAAGTGCCTACATGAAGCAAAATATCAAACATTAAAAAAACGCCACTTTGGCTGGTCGCGTCTGAAATACCCAACAGGGCCCTTGTTAAAATTAAATGCCCGCTGGAGGAAATGGGTAAAAACTCCGCCAGGCCCTGAACTAACCCAAGAATAACAGCTTGAAAAATGCTCATAAAAGGACTCCTTTAATCGTTAGTCAGTTTATTATAACGCAAAATCTCCATTCTGTCATTTAAAACACAAAAAAGCCGCTGCGATGCAGCGGCTAAAAGCTTAAAAGCCTTTTACAGGTTTTTTACCCACAGGCCATGTAGGTTGCAGTATTCATACACAGCAACGGCCTTTTCACCTTCTGGTAGAATAAACTCGGCCTTTGGCTCATCTTGGGGGGTTAAGTTAACGCGAGTAATACGCTTGTCGGTTTCTAGAATGATCCAGGTAATGTAATGTGCTTCCGTCATGGGGTGAATGGTTTCCCCTACTTGAACAGAAATTTTTTGCCCTTCTACCTGTACAAAAGGAACGTGTTTTTCAGTTGCAGCATCCGTTGTGTTTGCAACCAATTCCTTCATAGGCTCACCACAGCAAATTAACTCTCCACCACCGTTGTGAACCAGTTCAACAATATTTCCGCATACTTCGCAACGATAAAACTTCATAAAAAAACCTCCACTTTTTTATTATATTTTTGCTAAATAGCAACAGGATCTACATAAAATTATAGCCAATATTTTACCAGTAGTCAACTTTAACATTTTTTTAACCCTTTTCAACCCGAAGCTTTTATACTACAATAATACGTGAGATTATATTTGAAATGAGGCATAAAATTGTTTGTTGATATGAAAGCGCTCATCTGCCCCCTGCCGGAGCATATTTTAAAGCAAATTCATTCCGGTAATACCTCCCAGGCCCTACGGGCTATTGATGATTCCCTGGCCAGTCCAAAAACGCCCCCCATGATTAAAAGCAGGCTGGAAATTGAAAAAGAGCGGATTTTGCGTACCCCTTATTCCTACCCCCACGATGAGGCCACGGCCCTTAGCATGCTACAAGAGCTAAACCCGGCCTATCACTTGGCGGATTTACATCACTTTTGCGCCCAGGGACTGATTGACTGGTGCTATATTGACCATAAGCCTATGTATTTTGTGCGTTTTTTAAAAAGCCTAACCCGCACCCATGCAAATTTCGCCGCCCTCGCCGGCACTCCCCTTGATCCAAAAAGCTCTTTTTTAGACCCGGTGATTGAACTGATTCAACAACAAGGAAAGGCCCGTTATCATATTAAAATAAAAGGCCGCCTGGATATTGAAGAAAAGGCCTTTATACCAGGAGAGCAATATACCATTCACGTTCCAATTCCTTGTGCTGCGGCCCAAACCAGCAACATCCGTCTCTCCTTTCCCGGCCTTGAACCAGCAAATATTGATGAACCCGCAGCAGGCCAGCGAACCGCCTGCTGGCAGGTGACCCTGCATGAAAATCAGCCTATATTTTGGGAATATGAGTACGACCAAACCATTTATAAGATTGACTTTAGTACTCCGCCCAAATCCCCTATTTATTCAGCGCCGGCCCCAGTGCCGGAAGACCTTGGGGAACATCTTCCCCATATACGCTTTACTCCCTACTTAAAGGCCCTTGCTGGGGCCCTTACCGGCAACGAAAAAGACCCCCTGACCATTGCCCGTATTTTTTACGACTATATTACAACCCAGGTTCAATATGCTTTTATGCCCGAGTATTTTTTAATTGAATCCATTGCCGAGTATACCGCTGCTAATCAAAGGGGCGACTGCGGGCTGCAAGCCCTACTCTTTATCACCCTGTGTCGCATTGCCGGCATCCCCGCCCGCTGGCAGTCGGGCCTGTCAATAGATGATCAATACGTTGGCGCCCATGACTGGGCTCAGTTTTATATTAAGCCCTGGGGTTGGCTCTTTTGCGACTGTTCCTTTGGCGGCAGTGCTTACCGCAAGGGTAATATGACCCGATGGAACCACTATTTTGCCCATTTAGATCCTTTTAGAATGGTTGCTAACCACCAATTTCAAGGGGATTTTGCCGTAGCTAAAAAACACTGGCGGGTTGACCCTTATGATAACCAAACAGGCGAATGCGAATGCAGCCAAAAAGCCTTTACTGCCTGTGAATTTGATGTAAACTATACCCTTGCCGAACTTAAAAAAATATAGTACGGCCTTAAAATATTTAAAAGGAAGACCTATGCGAGAACAGTTTTTACCCACCAGCAAAGAAGATATGGTTTTACGGGGCTGGGATGTCCCAGATTTTGTTTACGCCTTTGGTGAAGGCTACGTTGACCACCCTTCCTTCGGCCATGCCATCATCAGCCGGGTGCTGGAAAAAGCAGGCTATACCGTGGCCATGCTCCCTTTGCCTGATTGGAAGAACACTACTGATTTTACCCGTTTTGGCCGACCTAAGCTTGGCTTTTTGGTTTCTGCCGGCGTAATTGACAGCATGGTAAACCATTATACTGCCGCCAAAAAAAAGCGCAGTAATGATGTATATGCCCCTGGGGGCCGGGCGGGCCTGCGCCCTGACCGGGCCACCATTGTATACTGCAACTTAATCCGTCAGGCCTATAAAGACATCCCCATTCTCATAGGCGGTGTTGAAGCCTCTTTACGCCGTTTTTCCCATTACGATTACTGGAGTGATCAGGTTCGCCACAGCATTTTGTTTGACAGTGCCGCTACACTTTTAATGTATGGCATGGGCGAAAAAGTAATTTTAAACTGTGCCAACTGGTTAAAGGAGGGTGCCGACCCAAATCAACTGGCCCATATTCGCGGTATTTGCTACCCTTGGGGCAGCATTCCCTCCGGTTTTGCTCCCCTACCCGCCCACAGTCAGGTAAGCAACAACAAAAAAACCTATGCCGACGCTTTTTATGTTCAATATCAGCAGCAGGATCCATTTACTGGCAGGGCTCTGGCCCAGCTGCAAGAAAAAGAAAACTATATTTTGCAAACACCCCCAGAATATCCCCTAAGCCGTGCCGAATTGGATGAAACCTATGCCTTGCCCTATACCCGCACCTGGCACCCAGATTATGATAGCCAGGGAGGCATTCCTGCCCTGGAGGAAGTTTCTTTTTCTATTTCATCAACCAGAGGCTGTTTTGGCGGCTGCAGTTTTTGTGCCATTACCTTTCATCAAGGGCGCATTGTTCAGTCCAGAAGCCCTGATTCCATTGTAAATGAGGCGGAGGATTTAACAAAACGGGAGGGCTTCAAAGGCTACATTCACGATATTGGCGGGCCTACGGCCAACTTCCGCTATCCATCCTGTAAAAAACAATTAGGCCATGGGGTATGTAAAAATAAGCAATGCCTCTTTCCCGAGCCCTGCAGTCAGATGGAAATTTCTCACAAAGAGTTTCTCTCTATTTTACGCAGAGTTAGGAAGCTTCCTAAAGTGAAGAAGGTTTTTGTTCGTTCAGGCCTGCGCTACGATTATATTATGGCTGATAAAGACCACACCTTTTTGCAGGAACTATGTGAGCACCATGTGAGCGGCCAGTTGAAGGTGGCCCCGGAGCATATTTCCCCAGATGTGCTGTATTATATGGGTAAACCCGGTAGGCAGGTGTACGACGCCTTTGTAAAGCGCTATCAGCGCATTAATAAAAAACTTGATAAAAAGCAGTACCTGGTTCCTTATTTGATGAGCAGCCACCCGGGCAGCGATTTAAACGCGGCCATTGATTTGGCCTTATACTTAAAAAGTAACGATTACCGCCCCGAACAAGTGCAAGACTTTTACCCTACCCCGGGAACTTTGAGCACCTGTATGTTTTATACAGGCCTTGACCCTCGGACCGGCAAAGGGGTATACGTACCTAAAACCTCTGAGGAAAAGGCCATGCAGCGCGCCTTATTACAATATAATCAGCCCAAAAACCACCCGCTGGTGCGCAAAGCCCTAACCCTGGCCAACCGGCAAGATTTGATCGGCTATGGTAAATACACCCTGGTTCCGCCCCAACGGAATTTTGGCCTTGCTGCCAACTACTCTTCTTCAAGTATGACAAAGCAAGAAAGCAAAAGTAAAAAACAGCCTACCTCTCCAGTCCCTACCTCCAATTATCAAAAACCTAAAAAGAAAACCAATTCTGCAAAGTGGGCTAAGGCAAAAACCAATCAAAAGAGAAAAGGGCAAAGCTAAGAAACTAAGTACCAATGATGTTTTGCATCTGGCGCCTGTATAAAAAACAGGATATTAATAATTACAGCGTCTTTAGGCTAACCGCAGCTTATTTCATAGCTGGCTTTTATGCACAAGGCTGGAAAAACCAGCATCCAAAAACAGCAGACCGCTTCACCGTATACCCTTAGCCTTTCTAAATTTCATCTCCTTTATCGTTTGCAAAACAAGCCTGCTGCCAGGGTCAGGCTTGTTTTCAAATGTTTTTCGGTTATGTGTTACCGGGAAGGCTTTTCCCCTTAAAACAAGGTAAAGTCCTTCAGGTTTTTGAGTACGTGAATGCTTTCCAGCCCGTATGCAGGGCTCCATACATCACCAATGATTGCATTTTGCATGTAAAACACAATATCTAAAAATTTTACCGTTCTAATAAGGGGAACCAGCAGGTGCCATTCTTCCTTTGGGGAGGTTCCGCCGGCCTTTGAGTAAGTTTCAAGATAATTAAGGGCCCAATTTTTGCGCAGAGTACAGGCTTTTTCGTCTTTACAAAACTCCCACATGGTACGGCCCAGTTCATATACATGCAGGTCTACATTGGCTTCATCCCAGTCTATCACACCGGTAATGTGCCCCTTCTGGGCAAGTACATTGGCCCCATACATATCTCCATGAATGGGGCCTTTCATCAATATTTTTTGTCCTTGTAGATGTTTAAACAACTGTGTCAGTTCTTCTTTAGCATCGTATAGAATTCCTCGCTTTTGGTAAAGCAGGGATATTGTTTTTTGAGAAACATCGTCTTGATAGCGGGGATCTTCAAACAAAGCCCGCCCTCCCTGGCTTAACATTGTTTCAACTTCCTGCCAGTTATATAAAAAGTTATGGTCAAGATCAATATAAATAGTGGATGTCCGATCTTTCCGGGATTCTTGGTAGGGGCAGGCCAGGGATATTTGATGAAGTTGAGCTTGAAATTCTGCCATTTCCTGCCGGATTTGAGGTATGTTTCGATTTGCGTGGGTTCCCGGCACAAAAGGAAACAGGCTAACGAGCATATCCTCCCTGGAAAAATAGCTTTTGCCCGAAAGGGTTAAAAAGGGCGCATTAACCAAGGGCGAATACTGGGCACAGTAACGAGACCAGCGGTTAACAAACTCTACGCCATGTATGCTGGTATTATGGTGAATAATGCGCATTATCACATTGGGCTTGCTGCCCAACAAAAACACATCGTTGCGCTCGCCACCTTTAAGGCGCTGGTAATGGTCTGCTTTTAAGTTTATTCCATATTCTTGGCCAGCATGCTCTGCCAGTTCTGCCACCAGTCGGGCTTCATCAGGGTAGTTTCTCATCGTCTCACCTATAGCAAAAACTCGTCATGAAATATAGCTTATTCCATTTCCATTAAAATCGAATTAGTTTTTCCGTTTTTTCAAGGGTATCAATCCATTCCCTTGCAGTAACCATTTCAAGGCCACCATAAGGGGCATCTAATAACCTTTCTACCGAAAAACGGTAGCTGCGAAGGCTTTCCATATACTTCCCCGGCATAAAGTCCTTTTGGTTTTCTGTTTTTTCCACCAACATTTTCCCGGTATTTTCCCATAAAATATTATTAAGAGCTAAAAGAATCAGAGGCATTTGCTCTGGATAATATAAATATATCTGCCCTTCATCCTTGGTCAATAGCAAAAGTTCACCAAGAGTTTGGCTAAAAACATCCTCAATCACCTGGCTGTATTGGGCTCCGATGCTCTTTCCCTGGGGTTTTGCAATTAAAGGGAAAAACACGGATAAAAATTTTTCATTTCCCTTGCGAATAGGGTTCATCCAATAAAAAAGTTGGGTAAGCTTTTTATAAGCCGATTCTTCCTCCTGGCTATGGTGACGGTACTGCTCCAAAGCAGCGACTACCTGCTGCTCGCATAGGGTCACCAACACTTCAATTTTACTTTCAAAATGATGATAAAAGCTACCTTTACTGGTCTGGAGCAAATCAATAATATCCTGCACAGAGGTTTGCTCATAACCTTTTTCATAAAAAAGACTCTGGGCCGTATCTAAAATAGCTTGTTTTTTTGCCTCTCCCTTTGTTATTTTCATCCCACCACCCTCACTTCTCTTGATTGCTGTTCATGACCATGGGCGAAAAGCCAATGCCTAAAATTTCTTTTGCCCGTCTGGCACTGGCATTGATTCCCTTTGTTTGCCCAACAGTAATAATTTGCTCACCCATAAACAACATAGTGGCTGTTTGCCCTCCGTCTAAGTTAAAGCCTGTTACACAGCCTTTTTCCAACAGTTTTTCAGCTAAAAAAGCGACACTGACACCCTTGCTTCCATCGTGCCGGCCTTCAGCCATCATGGCCAAGTAGTGGCCAGGGGCCACCATACCAATAGCTGTTCTAGGGGCGCGAGATTTGCCATATTTGGCCAGGCCCTCCTCATTTAACACCCCGTCCTTCATTAAATAGGGGCCAAAGGCTAAAACATCCAAGGCACCCATGTCTAAATATTCCTGGGCCGTGTGGGCATCGGATGGGTAAACCTCCATCCGTCCATCTTCAAAAATAGCCATGGTATCTAAATTGGGAAAATCGCCCTTATTATGAGCAAATGTGTTTTCACCTACAATTTCGCCATTGCGAATAACAATACCGGTACGGCTTTTGTTTTCAACCCGCAGGTCATGAAAATCGCTGTTGATGGCAAAGACCGTTCCTGTCTCCCTAGCAATTTTAGCCGGCCATTTGGCTTCGTCATTTAAAGCTTGAACACAGCGAAAAATTTCTTCGCTGCTTGTGGTTTTAATTTCAGCCATATACCAGATGACCCGGTCTTCATTGTGTTTTTGAACTTTAACTTCTAACGAAGGGGATCTATACTCCCATAGCCCTTCTTCATCATCAATGTTCACAATCTCCTCTACTGCCTTTGGCTCTATCAGCTCATCACCCTTTTCGTCAAAAAAAACAATCTCTGTTTCTTCTTGGGCAAGGGTGGGTATCATAAGGGTAAGTGCCAATAAAAAAACAATGCCCCGTATCATAAATCCTTTGATTTTTTTGCACATGGTTTCATATTCTCCATATCATTGCTCATCTTTTTCCTCATAGCCCATTAAACGGTGCAATACTTCCTGGTAGCCCTCCGTTAAATCTCCCAGATCCCTTCTAAACAGGTCAATGTTTAAAGCTTCGCCTGTTTTAGCATCCCAAAACCTACAGGTATCGGGCGAAAGTTCATCGGCTAGAAGAATGGTTCCTTTATAACGGCCAAATTCAAGCTTTAGGTCAATCAATTCAATGTCGATATCCTTTAAATAGGCTGATAAAATCTCATTTACTTTTAAAGCCGTATCAAAAATCTTTCGCATTTCCTCATCTGTGGCCAGTTCCATAGCTTTAATATGGCTGGTGTTAATCAGCGGGTTATTTAAAAATTGATTTTTATAATTACACTCAACAATAATGCTCTTAAGCTTTGTCCCTGGCGGGTAGCCAATACGGTCTACCAAGCCACCTGCAACAATGTTACGAACCGTAATCGTGACAAGGATCATCTGGGTACGTTTTACCAGGCACTGGCGCCCATCGAGTTTTTTAATAAAATGGGTGGCGATTCCTGCTTTTTCCAGCAACTGAAATAGATGGGCAGAAATATCGTTGTTCAGTTCCCCTTTGCCGATTACCCGCCTTCTTTTCAGGCCATGGTAAGCAACTGCCTCGTCTTTAAAATATATAACCGCAATATCCGGATCCTCTGTTGCATATATTTTTTTCCCTTTACCTTCAATAATAATCTCGCCAATAACCATCCAAACACTCCTTTATCCCCTTGTGCAGATATATTATTATAACCTCTTATTCTTCTTTAGACAAGATTACAAGAAGGAGCCCATGGGAAAAACTTAATTTCGCGGCAGGCGATATCCACTCATTGCTGATGCCCAAAGGAAAATCCCAGGTTAGCTTTCCTTTTTCAATAGGGTAGGCTACCCCAGATAGATCAATCCCCTTAGATAGGGGAGCATAAGAGAAAAGAGAAAGTTTCCAGCCTTTTTTTCTTTTTATCTCCCAGGTGCCAGGCAAATAAGCATACATTTCATTTTCATCTGTATAAACAGAAAGCTGCTCCCCCTGATTTAGAGCATGCACCATCATTTGAATATTGCCAATCGTGTGGTCCAGTCTGCCCCCAATGCCTCCAAGTAATATAAAATGGCTATAGCCTTTTTCCTTGCCGTATTGATAGCATAAAAAGCTGTCTGTTTCGTCTTTTTCTTTGGGGTAGGTAACAAGCAAGCTTTGATCAGGCAATGGAATGTTTTTTAAAGCCAAAGAGTCCAAATCTCCAATAACAGCATGAGGAGCAAGTCCTTGTGCAAGGGCTTGTTCATATCCTGCATCAGCACATAAAATAAGGTCATCTTCATGGATTGAAAGAAGGTTTCTTATGTTGTTAGGCGCAAAGGCGGCAATAATAATACACTTTTTCACGAATTTCATCCTTTAAAAAACAAAGCCTGCCATAATGACAGGATTTGTTTTTTGATTGTTATAAAATTTAGTTTTCGTTGTTTTCTTCTTGCTCTAGAGCAGCTTCTTCCTGAATTTC
>CAYFQH010000001.1:10617-11947 GCA_964345215.1 uncultured Oscillospiraceae bacterium
CTTGCTCTAGAGCAGCTTCTTCCTGAATTTCTTCAGCAGCTTCAACCACTTCTTCAGTTTCTTCATTCGTTTCCTCAGCAGTCTCAACCATTTCTTCTACTGCTTCGGCTACTTCTTCTTGAACTTCATAGGCTTCTTCTTCATAATCATCATAAGCAATGCCTAAATCTTCCATGGCCTCGCGAATGCTCAGGCTAATGCGCCGGGCTTCCGGGTCTACATTTAATACTTTTACGTCTACTTCCTGACCAGCAGATACTACATCCTCCACCTTTTGAACCCGTTTAGGTGAAAGCTGAGAAATGTGAACCAGGCCGTCTACACCGGGTTCCAGTTCAACAAAGGCACCAAAGGTGGTAATGCGAACCACTTTGCCCTTTACAATAACGCCAACGGGATATTTTTCCGCTGCGTTTTCCCATGGGTGGGCATGAAGCTGTTTATACCCCAGTTGGATTCTTTCTTTTTCAGGGTCAAGAGAAAGAATTTCAACTTCAATCTCTTGATTGGGGGATACCACATCAGAGGGATGTTTAATCCGGGCCCAGCTTAAATCGGTAATGTGAATCAAGCCGTCTACCCCGTCTAAATCAACAAAGGCACCAAAATCTGTGAGGCGGCGAACAATGCCCTTTACGACGTCCCCTTCTTTTAGCCGTTCCCAAGCAGCGGCTTTTTTCTCGGCGCGCTGTTCGTCAAGCACAGCACGGCGGCTGGCGACAATGCGTTTTTTCTGAGGGTCTACCTCAATGATTTTAAGCTCAATGGATTTGCCTACAAAATCAGCAATTTTTTCAACGTAGCGCTGAGAGAGAAGGGAAGCGGGAACAAAGGCCCGAACACCACCTACATCGGCTAACAGGCCACCTTTAACAGCCTCTTTACCAACACCTTGAACGTATTCATTGTTTTCATATTTTTCCATCAAGGCATCCCAGGCTTTGCGGTTTACAATGTTGCGCTGAGACAGAATGACGTTACCGTCACCGTCGTTTAGCTTTACAACTTCAACTTCAATTTCATCTCCAAGCTGCACATCTTTTGTTGCCAGATCTTCTTTTTTAATTAGGCCATCGGATTTGTAACCAATGTTCACACAAACCTCATCGTCAGTAATCTGTACAACGGTACCGATAACATTTTGGCCGCGGCGGATTTTTACCATCGTTGCCTCAATGCCTGCCATAAAATCATCTGCTGCCTTGTCTGCTGCTTGAGAACTTTCTTCTTGAGCCTCTTCCTCCACTACAGCCTCTTCCTCCACTACAGCAGCTTCCGCAGCTGTAGCTTCTGCCGTTTCCTGTACAGTTTCTTCCACAGCTTCTTGCGT
>CAYFQH010000001.1:12047-30171 GCA_964345215.1 uncultured Oscillospiraceae bacterium
CCGCAGCTGTAGCTTCTGCCGTTTCCTGTACAGTTTCTTCCACAGCTTCTTGCGTTTCTTGTGCGGTGATTTCAGCAGCTTCAGTTTCTACCTCTTGTACAGAAACTTCCTTTTCGTTTTCAGTCGTGTTTTGAACTGGATCTTTGATTTCTTTGTCCATCATGTTGGTGACAACCTCCTTAAGTGACCAATCAGGCGTTGATGCGCCAGCGGCTATTCCTATATATTCCCCTTGGGTACTTGCAAAGTCCGGCGGTATCTCCGCCGCACACTCTACCAAAATTGTGTTGGGGCAAATCCCCTTGCAGACCTCATAGAGTTTTTTGGTGTTGGCACTGTTTTTGCCGCCAACTACAATCATCTTATCTGCTTTTTGTGCTAATTGAATGGCTGCTTCCTGCCTTTGCGCAGTGGCGGAGCAAATGGTGTTTTTTACAACCAGTTCCCCCACTTTTTCGCCCACGGCTTGAACCATTTGCTCAAACTTTTTTACTGGAAAAGTAGTTTGTACAACCATCAAGGCCTTTTCAATCGGTTCAAGCTTTAAAACATCTTCCATGGTAGAAAGAATATGAGCCTTAGCACCCCCTGCATAGCCGATGGTGCCTATCACTTCGGGATGTTGCTGATCCCCCACCAGCAAAATGTCATACCCTTTGTGGGCATAGTGTTCTACCTGAAGGTGAAGCTTTTTTACAAAGGGACAAGTGCAGTCAACCACCCTTAAGCCTTTTTTTTCGCATTCTCTCATCACTTGAGGGGATACCCCATGGCTGCGAATAATGATGATTCCCTCTTTGATTTCGTCAAGGTGATGAATCGGAACAATACCCTGACCTTGCAACCAAGAAACCACCTGGGGGTTATGAATTAGTTCGCCAAGTGTAAAGCATGGGCCCTTTTCCGCTACGGTTTGTAAGGAAAGGTCCACCGCCCTTTTAACACCCATACAAAATCCTGCATGTTTGCTAACTTCTACCGGCATTTTTCCTCCTAAAAAATTATACTATTAGTTCTTATTCTGTATCAAAGAAAAGAATTCCTGCTTTTTCTTTTATTTTTTTCATGATCCATTATAAATCTTTTTTCTAAAACCTGATATGTTTGGGTAATCCTTTCGAGAAGCAACTGGGTTACCTCATTGCTAATTCCTTTTTCAATCAAGTCCTCTGTTTGAATCGCCTCGCCTACATAACAGGTGTTTTTGCGGAAGAAACGCAAGGGATGAGGAATATACATGGGAATCACCGGGGCCTTGCTGCGCAAGGCAATCAAGCCAATTCCTCCTTCCATTTCTTCCATGGTTCCTTTCTTATGCCGGGTTCCTTCAGGAAATATCCCTAAAATTCGCTTGTTTTTCAAGGCGTCCAAACAAGCCCGAACGGCTTTCATATCCGAATGGTTCCGGTCTACGGAAATCATATTTATTTTATGCAAAAGCTTGCCTAAAACAGGAACTTCAAACAGCTCTTTTTTTGCTAAAAAGGTAATTTGCTCTTTTTTTACTGCATAAGCCATACAAACCGGATCAATCCAGGACTTATGGTTACCAATAAAAATATAAGGGGCATCTATGCTCAAATTCTCCTGCCCAAGGATTTTAACAGGTAAAAAGGTATTAAATAGTACCGTTACAACCCCGCGCAAAAAGCTATACAGCTTCGACTTCGTTTTAGGCTTCACTGTTTTATTTTCCATCCTTTTTCTCCTCCACAATTTTTAGTATATGGTTCACTACTTGGCTGGGGCTAAGGGTGGTTGTGTCCACAACAATAGCATCTTCTGCCGCCCTTAGGGGATCCACTTTCCTTGTGCTATCCTGTGAATCCCGCTTTTCTAAATCCTTCAGCACTTCTTGGTAGCTTATGGAAGAGCCTTTTTTCTCCAGTTCTAAGTAACGCCTTTTTGCCCGTTCCTGGGCTGTGGCTGTTAAAAATATTTTTACATCCGCATTGGGCAGCACCCGGGTGCCAATGTCACGCCCGTCTAAAACAATGGATTGGCTTTTAGCAATGTTTTGCTGCAAGGCCACCATTTTATCCCGAACCGCCGCCCACTTTGAAATATCCGAAGCAGCCATGGATACCTGAGGGGTTCTAATTTCTTGGGTAAGGTCTTCGCCGTTCACTATAACCCTTTGCTCTTGGCCGGTAATGGCAACAACAATATCTATGTTTTGTATAAAATCAACTACTTGCTGCTCGTTTTTTAAATCAACATTTTGTTTTAAGGCCGCCAACCCTGCTGCCCTATACATGGCTCCCGTGTCTAAATGAGGAATGTTCAGGGCCTTTGCCACGCCTTTGGCAATGCTGCTTTTTCCAGCCCCTACGGGCCCGTCTATTGCAATGGTGGTCAACGCTATTGTCTCCTTAATATATAATACAGGCTAAATGGCCCGATGGCCCATGCCGATGCAAATTTCGTTTAAATGAACAAGGCCAATGCCAAAAAACACGGCTACCGCTACATGCTCTCCTTTTTGGGCAATGGCAATTTTCCCCCCTACCGAAAGGCCCAACGCCTTTGATGCCACCTGGCTAATGGCCTCCCTGGCCGCCCCGGCAACAGCTCCTTCTTCGTGGTGAGTTTCATTTATCAGCCCTTCTCTTTTGGCAGCAATAACAGCCCGCTCAACTATTTTTATAACAGAGCTTACAAACTCTCCCCCGTAATCAACAGCGGCAGTTTGAATATCGTTAACACCAAAAGCTTTTTTTAGCTGCTGTTCTTCTTCCCTGCTGGTGGTCATACTCAGGGTAATTGCCGCCTTGGCCACTTGCCTGCTCTCTCCGTTTTTACCTTGCATGTTTTTTACCATCCTTTATATTCTAAACTATTATAATGCAAAATCAACCATAGTTAAAGGGCTTTAACATAATTAGTACAATAAAGGCGCAATTAAACTTCACAGTTGACAGCTTGACCTTTAAAATACTATAATAAGGTTGAAAATGGCTCCTGAAGTGTGCGCCAGTACTTAATTTTTACCCACATTACATAAAATGGAGTTCGAGTTTTAATATGGCTGCCCTGCCCTTTTACGGGGACTGCAAAAGTATTAGGTAGAACACCGCCCTGCTATATAGCGGGTGAAAAAATTAGTACAACGGCACTTTGGGGCTGTTTTATATCAAGTAAAAAAGGAACCCATCTTCATGCGGTATTTAAAATTAATTTTATGCTGGGCCTTCGCCCTTTTGCTTTTTTGTCTTTCTGTTGGGGTGCTAGCCGAGCCCTTGATCTTTCATCGGGATGAAGGCACCGCCCCTGGAGGGGATATTTTTTTTATAACTGAAGCTTCTTCTGCCTCTTCCCCCAGCGAGGACATGACCCCTATCGCCCTGACCTTTACCTTTGTAGGCGATTGCACTTTAGGCGGAACAGAAAAAATGCTTCGCCATGATTCCGGTTTTGCAGCCTATATGAAAGACCGGCCTTATACCTATCCCTTTTTGCACTTGGCCCCCTTTTTTAACCAAGATGATTTAACCTTGATCAACTTAGAAGGGGTTTTTGCCGACAGTCCTAAGGGTTTGAACAAAAGCAAAAAATATGCCTTTCGAGGGCCGACGGAGTATGTTTCTATTTTATCTCAAAGCAGCGTTGAGGCGGTAAACCTTTCAAATAACCACACAGGGGATTATGGCAAGAAAGGTATGGAAAGCACCCTTAATGCACTTCATACGCAAAACATAGGGTATAGCGGCGAAGGCTGGCTGAATGTATTTACCATTAAAGGGGTGAAGGTGGGCCTGGGCGGCACCAGAAGCAATTGGAATAAAGAAGTGCGGGCTGACCTTGAAAGAGAAATTGAAATTTTAAAAGCCCAGGGCTGTGAAGTGATTATTTACTCCCTTCATGCAGGGCAGGAATATGGCTATAAGCACAACGAACGCCAGGCAAACATTGCCCACTTTTTAATTGATAAAGGCGCCGATTTGGTAATTGGCCACCATCCCCATGTAGTGCAAGGGATAGAACAGTACGCTGACGGGTATATTTTTTACAGCCTGGGTAACTGCGCCTTTGGCGGCAACCATCGGCCTCGAGACCTTAGGGCCCTTCTTGCTCAAACCACGGTGGTAATTGATCGGCAAAATAACGAAAAAACCTTAACGCCAAGCCTTTTCCCCATCCATATTTCCGGCACTCAGCCGGCTAACAACTACCAACCCCTGCCAGTTACTGGTGAAGAGGCGGATAAGGTGCTGGACCTTGTTGCAAAGGACAGCAACATTATCCTCCCCCCTTATGAAAAAGGCAGAGGAGCCCAGCTTGCAGGAATAACAAAGGCTTTAGAGCGGGAATAAAATTTAACCTCATGGCACTATACAAAGCACTATACAAAAAAAGATATGGGCAAATCCATATCTTTTTTATTTATTCATTAATCACCTGAATGGTTGAAAGGCTGCGTATTTTCCACTGGCCATTTTCCTTTATCAGTACAGCCCGGTACTTGGCCCCCTGCCAGGGAGGAGCCACCAGCCCAGCTTGGGCCGCTGCCGCCTTAGGCCTGGCATCAATGCGGGGTACGGTTTCGATAATGTCGGCCCGGGCTGTATCGTCCCAGGGCCAGGTCCACATCCAGCTCATAGACAGGCGGTGGTCAATGCCCACCACATTAAAGTTTTCGTAAGGAGAGTTTCCTGCAAGGGTCATTTGAAAAGCCTGATCTGCGTCTAAAAAACTGGACTGAAAGAATTTGTATAACTCATCCGAATCGTCTTCTACCGTCATAATCACTTGAGCCCGTTTTGCCATGCCGTCTTTTAAAACGATGTATATATTGGTTGTATTCATGGCGTAATAGAATACAACAATAACCACGCTTACAACAGCGCAAATAATTGCCAGCCTCGAAGCCAAATACCACACAAAACGCCTTAAGTACTTCACAAAAGTTTCTCCTTTTGCTTTAAACATAGTCAAACCAAATTGTTCTTATGTATTATACTCTATATTTTTTCTTCATGCAAATAAGGCTGTTTCAATTAATGAAGGCGATTACCTGCTTTTGATGTTTCTCCAACGGTTGTTTTTTGGGCTATAGCCAAAATATTCTCTCTGCCTTTGGTTTCGCTTTAAACTGCGCATTTGTGCCTGTAATTGCTTTTGTTCTTTTCTCCAATATAAAATCCATTGTAACATGCTCTGCCTCCTACATTGTTATGCCCCTTTTTATATATTGGGAACATTTGTTCTCATTTTATATCTTAGAGCATGCTTTGTCAAGCCCCTTTGATTGACAAATATTTCCTTTTTGGTTACACTTTTTAAAACACAGCAATTACAAGTAATGGAGGTCATTTCATGAACATTCACATTTTTGACAATGCTAATCAGGTAGGTCTTGCGGCTGCTAACCTGTTTGCGGCCCAAATTCTGCAAAAACCTCAAAGTGTTTTGGGTTTGGCCACAGGTTCCTCTCCCATAGAAACATACCAGCATTTAATCTCATTTTATAAACAAGGTGCTTTGGATTTTTCTAAAATCACCACCTTTAATCTGGATGAATACGTGGGCATTCCTCAGGATCACCCGGCCAGCTACCACGCTTTTATGGACGAAAACCTTTTTAACTTTGTAAATATGGATAAAAGCAGGGTCCACGTACCCAACGGCAACGCCAGTGATTTGCCGGCAGAATGCACCCAGTATGACCAGGCCATTGAAAATGCCGGTGGTATTGATATGCAGCTGCTTGGCATTGGCCAAAATGCCCACATCGGCTTTAACGAGCCTGATCGCCTGTTTACCTATGGCTGCCATGTGGTAAAGCTGGCTCAAAGCACCATCGATGCTAACAAGCGCTTTTTCAACCACGAATCAGAAGTGCCCCGGGAAGCGGTGAGCCTTGGAATTGGTACAATTATGAATGCGAAAAAAATTGTTTTAATTGCCACCGGCAAATCCAAAGCCCAAGCCATCGCCGCTTCTGTAAAAAGTGATATCGACCCTGCCATTCCCGGCTCCATTCTCCGGGCCCATCCCCATGTAACCATTTTGATTGATAAAGAAGCTGCAAGCCTACTATAATCTGATTTATACGCCATTCAAAACCCATAGCCAAAAGCCCGCTAAACATCAGCGGGCTTTTTGTACCTTTATCTTTATAAATAGTAAGAGTTGCGCTTTATAATTATCATGAGTAAAACGACTTCTACCGCTCTTCCCTAAAGTAGTTTATCCCTGTGCCCTTGGGCTGCTGGTTTTCCTTTTTCATTTTAACACTGGATACCACCAGCACGAAACAGGTTACAATAAAGGGCACCATGGTAAAAATAGAAGTGGGTATTTCTATAACCGCATTAGGAATATACAGGCGCAACACGCTTAATCCGCCAAAGAAAACAGCCCCTAAAATAGCCCGTATCGGGTTCCAGGCAGAGAAGATAACTAGGGCAACGGCAATCCACCCCTGGCCGGCCACACAGTTATAGGTCCAGCTGCCGGCACAGGTAACCATGGCAATATAAGCCCCGCCCAGGCCGCATATTCCTCCGCCAACTAAAATGTGTACATATTTATATAAGGTAACATGAATGCCCGCCGCATCAGCCGCCGCCGGATTTTCGCCAACAGCCCGAAGATTCAGGCCCATCTTCGTATATTTTAAGTAAATGCCGGCTCCAACAGCAACTGCTACCGCCAAGTAGGTTAAAAAACCATGGCCGAATAAAAGTTTGCCAATATAGGGAATTTGGCTTAAAGCCCCAAAGTTTAAAGGGCGAAAAGCTGCCTTTACCGAATCGGCCACAACAGCCGCCCCTGTAAGGGAGCCTTTAATCAGTTTTTCGCCTAAAAAGTTGGCAAGGCCCGCCCCAAAAACAGCCAGAGTAAGGCCCGTTACGTTTTGGTTTGCCTTTAAGGTTACCGTGAGCAAGGCATAAATTAAAGCCCCCAGCATGCCCCCCAAAAAAGCAAACAAAACAGACAGGCCGGGGCTTGGCACAAAATAGCCGCCCATAAAACCAAAAATGGCCCCCATATACATCATGCCCTCAACGCCCAGGTTAATATTACCAGCCTTTTGGGTAATAATCTCCCCCACGGTGCCAAAAAGAAGCGGAACTCCCGCTAAAATTGCCGCGTAGAGAAAAGAGGAAAGCCAGTTTAAAAACTCCGTCATCTTTCAAGCCCTCCTATTTCTTTTTTTCGTAGCACAACCTGATACCTGATAAAAAATTCCGACCCCAGAACAAAGAATAAAATAATACCCTGAAAAACGTCCGCCACCGCAGGAGATATTTTATAAACCGACTCAATGGTGCCGCAGCCCTTTTGTAAAACCCCGAAGAGCAGGGCTACAATTAAAATGGCAAAGGGAGCAAGCTGCGCAAGCCAGGCTATGGTAATGGCCGTAAAGCCCGCGCCGTTGGCCACAGTGGTAGTGAGCATTTTATCACTTCCACTGGCCTGTAAGACCCCAGCCAGCCCACAGATACCCGCACTTAAAAACATGGTGCGCAGAACAATTTTTTTAACAGGCATACCAGCATACTGGGCGGTGGTAACATTTTCGCCAACCACAGTGATCTCGTAGCCCTGTTTTGTACCCTTTAAATAAATAAACACCAGCACAACCAGGGTCAAAGCAAAAATCCAGCCAATATGTACGCCAAAAACCAGGGGCATTCTGGCGCTTTTTTCAAAGCGAGGCATAATGGGAAAACCCAGGGCTGTTGGATCCTTCCAAGGGCCTTCCTGCAAAAATTGAATAAAGTTTACCACTATATAGTTCATCATGAGGGTAAATAAAGTTTCATTAGTGCCAAACTTTGTTTTAAAATAAGCCGGAATCATCCCCCACAGACCTGCAGCAATAATCCCTGCTATCAACATGGCAGGCAGTAAAATAATGCTTGGCCAGTGGGCAAAGTGGTAGGCAAAAAAGCTGCCTGCAATAGCACCAACACCAATCTGTCCTTCAGCACCGATGTTCCAAAACTTCATTTTAAAAGCAAGAGTAACCCCCAAGGCTGTAATACATAAGGGAATGGACATTTTAATCATTTCGCGTATTTTCATGGCGCTGCCAAAGGAGCCAGAGATCATAGTGCCGTATACCTCAATAGCCGGGTAGCCTAAAATCCAAAGAAAAACAGCACCGGTAATAAGGGCAGCCAAAACCGCGGCCAAGCGAAAACCAATACTTTTAAAAGGAGGAAGGCCGGTACGCTGCACAATGTGAAACAAGGGTTCTCTTCCTTCTTTATGCATACTCATCCTCGCTTTCTTCGGCAGCAACGGCATTGGTCATTTTAAGGCCGATTAATTCCTTGGTAGCAAACTTGCTGTTTACAATGGCCGTTACTTCCCCGGCGCATAGCACCATAATCCGGTCACATAATTCCAGCAGCACATCTAAATCCTCGCCAATGTATAAAACCGCAACCCCTTGTTTTTTCTGTTCCAGCAGCAAATCGTAAATCATGTGACTTGAGTGAATATCAAGGCCCCTCACAGGATAAGCCGTAATGAGTACCCGGGGATTGCTGTCAATTTCGCGGCCTAAAAGCACCTTTTGCACATTGCCGCCGCTTAGTTTTTGAACCGGCGTATAGATACTGGGGGTTGAAATTTCAAGCCGTTCAACCAGCTGTTTTGCCTGTTCTTTTGCAGGTCTTCGGTTCATAAAAATGCCTTTTCCCTCTTTATAGGTTTTGAGCATTAAATTATCCACCATGCCCATGCTTCCTACCAAACCCATGCCTAACCGGTCCTCAGGAATGAAGGACATGGAAATACCCTTATCGATAATTTGCTTTGGGCTAAGGCCCGTAATCTGCTTGCCATCAAGAAGGATACTGCCTCCCCCAATGGCCTGAAGGCCTGCAATGGCTTCACAAAGCTCCTTTTGGCCGCTTCCGGCGATACCGGCAATGCCTAAAATTTCGCCTTCGTGAAGGGAAAAGCTTACATTTTTTAGCTTATGATAGCCGTCTTCCCCCTTTACTGTTAGCTGGTGAATATCTAAAATAGCCTTTCCCGAACTGCTGTCTCCCCGGGTAATCGACAAGTTAACCGGATAGCCCACCATCATTTCCGTTAATTTTTGCACGTTGGTTTCACGGGTGTTTACCGTATCTATGCTTTGACCTTTTCGCAAAATGGTCACTCGGTCGGAAATTTCCATCACTTCGTTTAATTTGTGGGTAATAATAACCACTGCATGGCCTTCCTTTTTCATTTTATTAAGCACATCAAAAAGGCTGGATGTTTCCTGGGGAGTTAAAACAGCAGTAGGTTCATCTAAAATCAGCACTTCTGCCCCCCGGGCCAAAACCTTAATGATTTCAACCGTTTGTTTTTCACCAACGGACAAGTTATATATCTTTTGATTCAGGTCAATATGAAAGCCAAAGCGCCGGCAAATTTCATCCACATCTGTTTTTGCCTGAATCCCTTCGCCTAGAAGAATATTTTCTCTGGCAGTTAGCACATCTACCAGCTTAAAGTGCTGATGAATCATGCCAATGCCGCTGCGAATGGATTCTTTTGGTGATCTAAAGTGCACCTCTTTGCCATGAAGAAAAACGCTGCCCTTATCCGGCCGGTAAATGCCCGATAAAATATTCATCAACGTTGTTTTTCCCGATCCATTTTCGCCAAGGAGGGCCAATATCTCCCCCGAGCGAATGGTTAAATCAATTTCATTATTTGCCACAACGCTGCCAAAAGTTTTTGTTACTTTTTTAAGGGCGATGGCAACAGACTTTTCATAAACCTCGTGTTCCACTACAGGCGCACCTTCCTTTATTTTGTACAGTATGTGTTGAGTATACGGAACCTGCGTACTTTTTTCAACTATTTTTTCTTTTAACAATGCAAAACTGCGGCCCTGCCATAACAAGGCCGCAGTTTTAAATGATATGATATGATACCGCTGCTACTAGCGCTTTTCAACGCCCTTTACCAGCCAGTTAATTTCCCCAGCGATGTAGGACTTCTCTAATTTCTGCCCTTCTTCAACCCGCAGGGTACCTTCATTGTCGTAAATGGGTCCTTCAAATACATCAAATTCCCCTGCAACAATTCTGGCTTTTTCTTCTTCAATCAATTCTTCCGTGCCTTCAGCTACATTTTTGCTGATGGGAGATAAGCCAATTAAACCATCTGCCATGTCTAAAAACAGGTTTTCAGGTGCCCAAGTACCATCGATAACAGCTTGTACTTCCTTGGTATAAACAGCTTCCCAATTCCAAATGGGTGCTACCAGATGGCCTTCGGGGGCATCCTTGGTCATATCTGCATTGTAGCCACAACCCCAACCCCCTCGTTCCTGGGCAGCCAGCTGGGGCATGGCGGTATCAACGTGCTGGGCAATTACATCACAGCCAAAATCCAAAAGAGCTTCAGCGGTTTGCCGCTCTAAGGTAGGATCATACCAGCTGTTGGTGTATTGAATGTAAACAGTTGCGTCAGGGTTCACCTTTTGTACACCCAGGGCAAAAGCGTTACAGCCGCCGTCTACCTCAGGGTTACTCATAGCGGCCACATAGCCAATTTTATTGCTTTGGGTTTTAAGGCCTGCAGCAATACCCGACAGGTAACGGGCCTGATAGATAGCGCCAAAGTAGTTGTTGTAGTTTGTGTCGTTTGATTTATAACCTGAGCAGTGGGAGAAAATAACTTCTGGATATTCTTCCGCCAGTTCTTCCATAGCAAACATATAACCAAAGCTGTTGCCAAAAACAATGTTGCAGCCTGCTTCAATCAGTTCTAAAAACGCAGCCTCATCGCCGCTTCCTTCTTGGACGTTGGTTTTAATAATCAGTTGATCATCCCTTAAGCCCAGGGCTTCCTGCATTTTTAAAATACCCTGGTGATGGGCGTAGGTATACCCTCCATCAACCACATCGCCAATGTAAACCAGCCCTACCTTTAGCTCATCCTTTGCTACCGATTCAAAGGCCAGAGCTGAAAGTGAGGTTGCCAAGAGTAAAACCAGAGTGAGTAAAATTGCTGCTGCTTTTTTCATGTTTTCTCCCCCTAAATAATATTTATTCAACAATTGCCTTGGCGAAGGATAATGTTGCCATTATCAATCTTATCAACAATTGCTAAAGACTTTAAATGAACTCCTTGCTTGCGCAGCTTCTCGCCGCCGGGCTGAAAGCCCTTTTCAACACAAATGCCCACCCCTGCCAAATGACAGTCCGCCTGGTTTACTACATCAATCAGGCCTTTTACTGCCTCGCCGTTGGCCAAAAAGTCATCTACAATCAGCACATTGCTTCCCTTAGGTAAATAGTGCTTGCTAACCCTAATTATGTTTTCCCTTTGGTGGGTAAAAGAATATACCTTACTGGTATAGGCATCCTTTGAGGTATTGGTTGTTTTATCCTTTTTGGCAAACACAACGGGAATGTTGCCAAAAGCCTGGGCAGTGGTAATGGCAGTGGCAATTCCGCTTGCCTCAATGGTTAAAACACAATCAACCTTCTCGTTTTTAAACTCTTCAAAAAAGGCCTGACCAATTTGAGTCACCAGTTCCACATCAATGCGATGGTTTAAAAACATGTCAACCTTTACAATATCGGTACCAATTCCCTGACCATATTTAGCAATTGCCTCATGTAGCGCCTTCATATCATCTTCTCATTTCCGAACATTTTCAAAATTCATTTATAATATTACATCATTTTTCCGAACATTGCAATCATTTTTATGCACAAAAATATATTTTATTCGTTTATATCGATTAAACCTTGCCTGATGACTTTTTTTCTACTATCATGTAAAATAAACGTATTAATGCCTATTAAAGGAGGGAGAAAAAATGGCTGTAAAGCTTCAGCGCTTTTTGCTTTTTTTACTCACCTCCTTCTTTCTCTTCCCTGCAGGGGCCCTGGCTTTTGACTACCCCTTTGGCCTGCCTGCCGATAACCCGGTTTCGGTTAGGAGCCTTTTTATTGCTGGTGACCTTTACATCACGGAAGAAAACACCTGGCCCTCTTTTATTAACAGCGCTAAATTAATGGCTGCAGCCATGGAAAAAGGAAATTTAAATTACGTCTCCCCTCCCTCATCCCGTATTTATTCAAGTACGATTAAAAGTGTTTCCGGCCTTGAAAAAGCCATTCGCAGGGCTTTTTTGCCCTCGGACGATAATGATATTTCCTATTTTTATATCAGCGTACACGGTATTCAAACCCCAAGTAAAAACAATGCAGAAACCTATCTTTTATTATCTGACGGCACCAGGGAGGAAAAGCTGACCCCCGCCAGGCTTGAAAAGGCCTTTGGAGGTATTAAAGGCACAAAGGTACTCCTTATCGATGCCTGCCATAGTGGAGCCTTTATTGGCAAAGGTGTTGAAGGGGGCGCTGTTTATGCCGCTTTTACCGATCCTTCTTTTAAGGTGATTGTCAGCGCCGGGGCCAGTGAGAAAAGTTGGATGCATACAGCCCAAACCTCCACTTCTATTTATTCTTCTCTTAATTACTTTTCCTCCGCCATCGCCCAGGGCTTTGGCTATTTTGGCAAACCTGAGGCAGACATTGACCGAAACGGTAAAATTACCCTAGATGAATTGCACCGATACTTATTATCCTCCTACGCCTTATCCACCCCTTACGTGTATCCGGAGCAGGACTCCTTTGTCGTTTTCTCCTATAATCCGAATACTTTTGCCCTGCCCAGCAACCATCCCAGCCGTCCGATTATTGATGTGGAGTTAGCCACCAACGTACTAACCAGCAACGCCCCTACCGCCTCCCTTTCTTTTACGGCTACAACCCCCACCAATATTGCTTACCAGCTTATCTATTACCGCAGCGGCGCCTGGCAGCTGGATCAGCCTTATATTTTAAAAGAGACGGATGATTTAGACGCGTTGGGTAACATCACTCCAGGGCGTAAAACCCGAACGTTGATGTTTGATCCTCCGGAATCAGACAGTGCCTTTGCTTACGGCTATGCCATGCTTCAGATCATTGCCTTTGTTGACGGAGAGCCCCTGATACAAGCCAGCCGCCTCTTAACGGTAATACCAGAAAATGCAAATCCCAGAGTGCAAATATACACGCCCTCTTCCTATACTCCTGAAAATTTTAAAGAGCTGCCTATTTTTGTCAGGCACCAATACCCCTGTAAGTTAACCATTAATATTCTAGATGACCAAAGCAACATTGTGCGCCGTTTGGTTGATAAACAGCCTACCCGCCCTAACAACATGCTGCCTCAAGGCTCCAGCTTTTTTTGGGATGGTGCTAACGAAGAGGGCCTCTTTTTACCCCAAGGGTCTTATAAAATTCAGGTTCGAGCTCACTTGGGCAAAGACGAATTTATTTCACATTCTTCCCCCTTCCTGCTCTTTAAGGAAAGCGAAGGTTAATCAAACTGTTAAAACTAAAATCCAAAGGGTGGGATGAGAATTAAAAAAGGCAATGTCTTCCTTTTTGTAAGCGGCAAAGAACAGGCGATGGCTCCCATCATGATTGAGCTTAAAAACAAGGCAAAGCCTCCGAAGGCCATTAGGCTCTTCATTGTGGCAGGTTACGGCTATTATGGGGCCGTCCCCTTTTTATAAAAACAACTGCGCTACAGATTTCTCTGTTTTAAGAAGGCCCCCTTTTTTGTATAAGCAAGGCCACAACAAACACATGCGGCTGTACCTTTCTTAACGTTTACAACAAAAAGAGTTTCCTTACTCGAAACAATAAACCCAGCAATGCTATGCTACAAGATAAATCTGCAATTTTAACAATATAAATTTCATTTTAGTAAAGTGTTCTTACTTACCAGGCTCACCGGGCTAATGCCCTCTTTTAACTTTCGCATTAAGATTAAATCCCTTCCCCATCTTCCCTTTACATTTTAACAAATTGTTTTATCTTGCCCAATAATATGGTATAATGGGCTTCGCTATTGTATAGCTTTTTAATATGCTTTTACACCTACTCGCGAAAGGCGGTTTTATAGATGACCAGACGTCGTTCCCCCCAAAACAACGAAAATAAGAGCGGCTCAGGCAAAAGCCAAGGCAGGCGGCCCAGCAGCCGTAAAAAGACCCTGTCAACCGCTTCTATTATACTGGTGCTCCTGGCTGCGTTTGTTTTTTTTGTGATCATTACACCAAAGCAGCCTGTGTCCCGGGCCACCAGCACCATCGGTTTAACTGGCGAGCAAGGGTTGGCCATGCCCACGGATGCCTATAAAGGCCTTGTGATTAGCGAAGTAATGGGCCTTAACAGCAGTGCTGTGCCCAATGATTTAGGCCAGTACAGCGACTATATTGAAGTGTGGAACAGCACCGCCGCCCCCATTAACTTGTATAATGTAGGCCTTTCCGACCGAACGGACAAGGTGTTATTTCTTTTTCCCGATATTACCCTAAACCCTGATGGACGAGTGGTTGTTTACGCCTCGGGCAGCAGCAGCACCGCTTCCCCCTCAAGCCTTCATGCAAAGTTTAAAATTTCCTCCACCAAGCAGGAAGTCATTTCCTTGTTTGACCCCAGCCAATTCATCATTCATCAGGTAACCTTGCCTATGTTTAATACCAACGAGGTTTATTCCCTTACAGCAGAAGGCACCTTTGAAAAGAGCGATTATTACAGCCCCGGCTTCCCAAATGGGCAAGAAGGGCATTTAGCCTACCTCACTTCAAAAACCACAGCCCACGGAACCTTGATTATTAACGAAATTATGGCCGATGCGGTAACAGGCATTGCCGATGCCGACGGGGAGCATGGGGACTGGGTTGAAATATACAACCCCACCGATCAACCACAAAGCCTTAAAGATGTTTATTTAAGCGATGACCCGGCCAAACCTCTAAAATGGAAATTCCCTGAAAGTGACTATATTCCCGCCAAAGGCTATTACGTTGTTTTTTGTACGGGCAAAAGCCGGATAGACCAGGGAACCAATATACCCCATAGCAATTTTAAAATTAATGCCGAAGGCGAAACCATTGTGATTAGCGACGGCTTTGGCAATGTGATTGACCGGGTTACCTTTGATAATTTGCCTCGGGACCATAGCTATGGTTTAAACGGCTTTAATGAGTTTGAACTGTTTCAAATTCCTACCCCGGGGCTGACCAATACCCTGCAAAGCGCCATTGAAATGGATGTTTACATGCGTTCGCAAAACCCTACAGGGGTCTATATTACGGAAGCTCTGGCCTCCAACACCCAGGTTTCCCTTTACGAAGAAGATAAAGATTTCAGCGACTATGTGGAATTATATAACCCTACCAATGAAATCGTGAGCCTTTCAGGTTACGGCCTGAGTGATAATTTAAACCGGCCCCGTAAATGGCAGTTTCCCGAAGGGGCGGTGATTTACCCCCAGGAGCGAAAGGTGGTATACCTGGATAAAACCGATACCTATGACGGCAATGACTATCACACCAACTTTAAAATTTCCCAGCACGGAGGTGAAACCCTAACCTTTTGTGATCCTACGGGAAACATCCTAGATAAGCTTCACCTTCCTGTGATGCCAAGCAATTACTCATACGGACGCAGTGAAAGCCCAAGAGGCTTTTTTTATTATGCCAACCCTTCCCCTCGGGCCGAAAACGGCGCTGGTTTTAATGGCTTTGCCGCCAATCCCTCCTTTTCAGTCCAAGGGGGCATCTACGATCAAAAGGTGCAGGTAGCCATTGATGTACCCGACGGAACCCAGGTTTTTTATACCACCGACGGGGCTACTCCCACCACCCAAAGCACCCTTTATGAGGGGCAGGCTCTAACCATTACCCATCCTACCGCCCTACGGGCCAAGGCCTTCTCTTCCGACCCGATGATTGAAGACAGCGACGTGATTACCCAAACTTATATTATTGGTATGTCCCATTCCCTGCCCATTGTGTCTATTGTTATTGACCCCGTAAAGCTGTGGGATCCCTATACAGGCATGCTTGCCTCCGGGGTATTGAATGAGGATACCATGACTTTGTCTGAAGTGCCCGCTAATGCGGTCATTCCTTTTAAAAACACAGTGTACCGGTTAACCAAAGGGATTTGGCGTACAGGCCATGTGGAGGTTTACACTTTAGAAAACGAGCAGCTGGTCAGCCAAAAGGTAAAAATGACCACCCAGGGGGATTTTAGTTTAGACTTTCCCCAAAAGTCCATTAAAATGAAGGCCACCGCCTCGGAAGGCAGCCGTTATATTGATGCCTCTCTTTTTGAAGACCGGCCTTTTACCCAATATAAGGGCTTTGTGGTGCGTACCAGCGGCAACGATAATGCCTGGACCCGCCTGGCCGACGGTTTTCAATCCCGGCTGATTGATTTAATTGATACCCAAACCTTAAACCAGGCCTGGCAGCCGGCGGCTGTGTACTTAAACGGGGAATACTGGGGCCACTTTAACATGCGGGAGCGGATAGACCGGTATTTTGTAGCCCAGCACGAAGGCTTACCCCTGGAAGAGGCAGACAATATGGATCTGCTTCAAGGCAGCAGCAGCGTAAAACACGGCAGCAACAAAGAATACCGGGATATGATTAAAAAGGTAAAAACCCTCTCCCCCGGCAAAAATCCGGAAGACCTTCAATATATTTTAGACCGGATAGATGTGGACAATTACTTTGATTATATGGCCTATGAAATGTTCATCGGCAACTCCGACCCGGGGAACATCCGTTTTTATAAGCTCCATGGTGAAGGGCAAAAATGGAAATGGATTTTTTATGACATGGATTACGGCCTGTTCGACTCAGCCTTTAACAGTCCAAGATCTTATTTAAAAGAAGCGGGCGCCGGTGATAAACGTATTGACAACACCCTCATCCGTAAACTGTTGGAAAACGATGAAATGAAGGATAAGTTTTTAACCCGCTTGGGCGAAATTTACCAAGTACTAACAACGGATACCATGATTTCCCTTTTAGATGAAATGAAAGCCATTCTTGAACCTGAAATGCCCGTTCACTTCGCAAGATGGGCAGAGTATGTAGATAAGCGTATTTCCTTTGATAACCCTACCACGCCAGAAGGAGCCCTTCGTTATTGGAATGCTCGTATTGACCGGTTGAAAAACGTCATTAAAAAACGCCCCACCCTCTTTTACGACATGGTCCAGGAAGAGTTTAAGTTATCCGATGCCCAAATGCTCCATTACTTTGGTGTACAGCCCCCTATGCCCCCGGATGTAACCTAAGTAGCCTTGGCCTATTTTAAAATGTATAGTATAATACATACGTAATTTTTTGGAGGTGCCTTATGAATCAACTAGCCCTTTTAACCAATGTGGATATCCAAGCCAATACTTCTAGCGGCATTGGGGCCTTTTTTGCCCAGCAGTTTAGAAGTATGACCCCTTGGTCTATTGCTGTTGCCCTGATTATTGCCTTGGCCTGCGGGTTGGTTATATCCTTTGTATACCGTAAAACCTACCGTGGAGTACTGTACAGCCCATCCTTCTCTTTATCGCTCATTATGCTCACCTTAATTACCACCCCGGTGGTGATGTGCATTAAAAGCGATATTGCCCTTAGTATGGGCATGGTGGGTGCCTTGTCGATTGTGCGTTTTAGAACCGCGGTAAAAGACCCACTAGATACGGTATACATGTTTTGGTCTATTACCACAGGTATTTTAATGGGTACAGGCCTTTATGTAATGGGCTTTATTGTTGTACTGGGCATCTCTATTATTGCCTTTGCCCTTACCTTTTTAAAATTGGGCGAGGCTAACAGCTATTTGCTGGTTCTCCATTACGATGAGCTGGCCGAACGGGATATTGATGCTGAGCTGCAAAGAAGTGTTAAAAACCACAAGCTGCGCAGTAAAACCCTTACCCGTTCCGGGGCCGAAATGACCATTGAACTGCGCCTGGGTGAGCGCCACGAAATTGTTGCCCGCATGCTGGATATAGAAGGGGTACACGATGCAACCCTGGTTGCCTGCCAATCAGAAGCAGGGGTTTAGCCTTGATTTGCTAAGGGGTTATTGTTATACACCAGCCATTGTATGTTGGCGGTGGTAAGCTGGTTGCAACCATCTTATTTGTACAAATAAGGGCAAAGTGCCCTAAAATACTGGGTTTTCTTCCAGTTTTATTTGTAAAAAAAGGGCAAACTGCCCTAAATTGCTAGGTTTACTTCCAGTTTTATTTGTAAAAAAAGGGCAAACTGCCCTAAATTGCTAGGTTTACT
>CAYFQH010000001.1:30271-91989 GCA_964345215.1 uncultured Oscillospiraceae bacterium
CTTCCAGTTTTATTTGTAAAAAAAGGGCAAACTGCCCTAAATTGCTAGGTTTACTTCCAGTTTTATTTGCAAAAAAAGGGCAAACTGCCCTAAAGGAGGTGCCCTTGTTGGCCATTGCCGTTCCTGCTCGCCATGAACTTAAGTACTACATTAACCAAGGGCAGTACACCCTTTTATCCCAGGCCCTGGGTCATGTGCTTCATAACGACCCTAATGGGGATGAAAACAATGAGTATCACATCCGCTCCCTTTATTTTGACACCTTTGACGATGCCGCCATGCACGATAAATTAAACGGCATTAAAAATAGAGATAAATACCGTATTCGCATTTATAACCATTTGGATAGTAAAATTCAATTAGAGTGTAAAAGCAAGTTGGGCTCCCTTATTTCCAAGCGCTCCCTCATCATTCCCCTATCCCTGGCCGAACAGCTGATTGCCGGGGATCCTTCGGGCCTTGAGCGGACTTCCAGCGGCCTTTTGCGAGACATGTACAGGGAGATGACCATTAACCTTTTACGCCCTGTCGTAATCGTGGACTACGTGCGAGAGGCCTATACCCATCCAGCGGAGGAAGTGCGCATTACTTTTGATAAAAAGCTGCGTACAGGCCTTAACAGTACCGATTTGTTTAACCCCGATATTCCTACCATCCCTGTGCAGGATGCTTATTCCCCCATGATATTAGAGGTAAAATATAACCGTTTTTTACCAAGCTATATCAGAAACCTTTTAACAACCTACTGCCAAAACCCCATGCATAGCGCCATTTCAAAATACACCCTTTGCAGAAGTTATGAGGGATTTGTACTGTAAAAGAAAAACAAAACATTTAAAAAGGTGAAGGTTTATAGCCCTCACCTTTTTAAATATTAGCGGTTTAATCTTCCATTTTGTCTAAATTTTCCTTTACAGCCAGTATAAATTCCTTGCTGTTAACCCCCTGCGCCTGTCCACTAAAAAGCAGAACCAAATCCTTTGTCATGGTTCCTTTTTCCATGGTTGCAATGGTTGCCTCTTCCAGCTTTTTAGCAAAGGCCATCAGCTTAGGCAGGCCATCCAACTCGCCCCTTTTATGCAAAGCCCCTGTCCAGGCAAAAATAGTGGCTACCGGATTGGTGCTGGTCTCTTCCCCTTTTAAATAGCGGTAGTAGTGCCTGGTTACGGTGCCATGGGCCGCCTCATACTCATACAGGCCGTCGGGTGAAACCAAAACGCTAGTCATCATAGCCAGTGAGCCAAAGGCTGTTGCCACCATGTCGCTCATTACATCCCCGTCATAGTTTTTACAGGCCCATATATAGCCCCCTTCACTTCTCATTACCCGGGCAACCGCATCATCAATCAGGGTATAAAAATATTCGATTCCCGCCTGCTCAAAAGCCTGGGCATACTCCTTTTTGTATATGTCCTCAAAAATATCTTTAAAGCGATGGTCGTATATTTTTGAAATGGTGTCCTTAGAGGAAAACCATAAATCTTCCTTTGCCGCCAGGGCATAGGTAAAGCAAGCCCTGGCAAAGGAGGCAATAGAATCATCCACATTGTAAAGCCCCTGAATCACCCCGGGGCCTTCAAAATTAAAAATTGTCTCCCTTTGTTCCTTTCCCTCTTCGTTTGTAAAAACCAGCTCGGCCCTCCCTTTTTGGGTAATGTGCATTTCCTGGTTTTTATACACATCTCCATAGGCATGGCGGGCAATGGTAATGGGTTTTTTCCAGCCTTTTACCACCGGGTCAATGCCTTTAACCAAAATAGGCTTGCGGAAAACCGTTCCGTCCAAAAGGCCTCGAATGGTACCATTAGGACTCTTCCACATTTTTTTAAGGTCATATTCCTTTACCCGCTGGGCGTTGGGGGTAATGGTTGCACACTTGACCCCAACCCCGTATTTTTGAATGGCTCTGGCGCTGTCAACTGTAATTTGATCTTCGGTCTCGTCTCGCATGGGCAGGCCTAAATCAAAGTAAACCGTATTTAAATCAATATAAGGGGTTAAAAGTTCCTGCTTGATCAGCTGCCATAAAACACGGGTCATCTCATCTCCATCTATTTCAACCAAAGGGGTTTTCATGGCGATTTTTTCCTTCATTGCAACAGGCTCCCATCTTTTGTTTGTTCATTCTATTATAAATGATATTTGCCCTTGTGTAAGGAGTTATACAGCAAAAGAACAGTTGCGGTTTTAACCCTTTTCTTGTAGAATGTTATTGTATGTGTATTTGTAGCACACATATAGGATAAAAGCGCGTTAAGTGTTTACCCATGGGAAGGGTAAAACGAAACAAGGTTTCTTGTGCGGTGCTTTTTTTCTCCCACTGCTTTTGCATTGGGAATACAAAATTAAATATTAAGGAGTTGCTCTTATGCAAAAGCAAAAGTTTTTTTCCACCAGGCGTTTGGTTTATATGGCTATTTTAATTGCCATGCAAATTGTGTTAACCCGGTTTATCTACATTCCTCTGGCCCCTACAAAGCGCATTAGCTTTGCTTACATTCCTGTAGTGTATGCAGGGTTAACCATGGGCCCCCTGGCTGCGGCCCTGGTCAACGGCATTGCTGATTTCATTGGTGCTTTTTTATTTCCACAAGGGCCTTTTTTTCCAGGTTTTACCGTTACAGCCTTGGTATCCGGTATGATTTATGGCCTGTTTTTACACCGTAAGGAAGTAAAATGGTACCATATTGTTCTTTCCCGTCTTTTGGTTGTGGTCATTTGTCACTGGGGCCTTAATACCCTATGGCTTTCGATTATGTTTGGCAAGTCTTTTTTAGTGTCCCTGCCTGCAAGAATGGTCCCTGATTTAATCCAGTTTCCCATTGATATGATTGTTTTATTTGCCATGGTCAACTTCAGCCGGCGCTTGCCTGCTTCCCTGCGGCCATAGGCAGGTCTATTATATAAGGAGGCCTCAGATTGGCAGTACAAAAAAAGAAGATTTTAGAAGAATTAGCCCGTTTATACCCAAACCCCAAGCCTGAGCTTCATTTTACCAACCCATATGAAACCCTGGTGGCTACCATGCTTTCGGCCCAGTGTACCGATGTGCAGGTAAACAAGGTTACCCCTGCCGTTTTTAGGGATTTTCCCACAGTGGAATCGATGGCCCTATCCACCCCTGAAGAGCTGTACCCCTACGTTAAAAGCTGCGGCTTTAAAAGCAAAGCCACCAACATTGTTTTAGCCAGCCGCCAAATTATGCAAGAGTTTAACGGTAGCGTTCCCAATACCATGGATGCTTTGATGGCTTTGCCCGGTGTTGGGCAAAAAACAGCAAACGTAGTTATGGCAAATGCCTTTCAAGTGCCCTCCATAGCGGTAGATACCCATGTGTTCCGTGTAAGCAACCGCCTTGGCCTGGCCGATGCCACCACTGTTGAAAAAACCGAGGAGCAGCTTAAAAAGGCCATTCCTAAAAAAGACTGGATTGACGCCCACCACTGGCTGATTCTCCATGGACGCAGGGTATGTAACGCCCGTAGTCCCAAGTGCGATATATGCACTTTAAACCATTACTGTAAGTATTATAAAACCACCCACCAAAAGCAAGCACCAAAGAAAGGTTGAACCATTTTTTATGGCAGAATTTGTTGATCACGTGCACATTACCGCCAAATCCGGTGACGGCGGTAATGGCTGCGTTTCTTTTCACCGGGAAAAATATGTTACCAACGGCGGCCCCGACGGAGGCGACGGGGGCGATGGAGGCAACGTTTACTTTTACGCTGACCCTAATATGCATACCCTACTGGATTTTCGCTTTGTGCGCAAATATACGGCCGATAACGGCATAGACGGCAGCAGCCGACGGCGAAAGGGGAAGCAAGGGGAAGACTTGGTCATCCGTGTACCTGTTGGTACCCTGATTAGGGATAATAAGGCCAATCTTTTAATTGCTGATATGTTTAAACCTCATGAGAAACGGCTGTTATTTAAAGGCGGCCGGGGAGGCTGGGGCAACAGCCATTTTGCTACCCCTACCAGGCAGGCGCCCAACTTTGCAAAACCCGGCATCAAAACCCCCGTTTACTCCCTGGTTTTAGAGCTTAAAACCATTGCCGATGTAGGGCTTATTGGCTACCCCAATGTGGGTAAAAGCACTATTTTATCGGTTTTGACGGCAGCCAGGCCTAAAATTGGCAACTATCACTTTACTACCCTTACCCCTAATTTGGGTATTGTGCGCCACCATGGGCAAGACTTTGCCTTGGCCGACATTCCCGGCCTTGTAGAAGGGGCCAGTGAAGGTGTGGGCCTGGGCCTTGACTTTTTACGCCATATTGAGCGAACCCGAATGCTTTTACATGTGGTTGATATTTCGGGTACAGAAGGCCGGGACCCGATGGATGACTATAACCAAATTAACAAGGAATTACAAAAGTACGGCAATTTGGACCAAAAACCGCAAGTTGTGGTATGTAACAAGGCAGACCTACCCGGGGCTGAAGAAAATGCCCAACGCCTTAAAAAGGTTTTGGATCAAAGGCATATACCCATGTTTGTGGTCAGCGCCGCAACCCATCAAGGCTTTGGCCCCCTTTTAGACAAAACTGCCGAGCTTTTAAGTACTCTCCCCCCCGTCGAAGCCTTTGAAGAGGATGTTGTGGTGATTAACAGCACTGCTGACAGCCAGTCCTTTACCATTGTAAGGGAAAATAACGAATTTGAAGTTTTGGGGCCTTACGTAGAGTACCTGCTGCGCAGCGTAAATTTTGATGATGAAGAGAGCTTGAACTGGTTCCACCGTACCCTGCGGCGCAGCGGCATTATTGATGCCCTGCGGGAAAAGGGTGCAAAAGAAGGTACTACGGTTTTTATTGGCAATATGGCCTTCGATTTTGTTGACTAAGAGAGGAATTTAATATGGACATAACAAGCAAGCAGCGGGCTGCCCTTCGCAGCTTTGCAAACACCATGGATACAGTTTTGTACATCGGCAAGGAAGGCATTACCCCTAATGTTGCTAAAGAAGCCTACGACGCCCTGGAAGCCCGGGAGTTGATTAAATGCTCTGTGCAAAAAGGTGCCCCCTACGATACCAAAGAAGCCTGCACCCTTTTATGTGAAAAAGTGCATGCCCTGCCTGTGCAAATCATTGGCAGCAAATTTGTTATTTTTAAACGCAGCAGAGAAAACCCCCGCTATTTATTGGATGACTAATTTTATAAAAAATTACTTTTCATACAAAAATGCCCCCGTTTTAAAAAGGGGGGCATTTTTGTATTTTAGCTGTTTTAGGCGTATAGGGGGTAGTTTTTCATCAAGGCTTTTACTTCATTTTTAACCCTGTCACAAGCTTTTTCCCCTTCTTGCAAAATAATATCAATCCATTTTGCAATCTGTTCCATCTCTTTTTCTTTTAATCCCCGGGTGGTTACAGCCGGTGTGCCAATGCGAATGCCGCTGGTTACAAAGGGGCTTTTTGTTTCGTTGGGAATGGTGTTTTTATTAACCGTAATGTTCGCCTTGCCAAGAAGCTCTTCCATCTCTTTGCCTGTGCGCTGGGTTTTAGATAAATCCAGCAAAAGGAGATGGTTGTCGGTACCGCCGGAAACCATGGGAATGCCCACCTTGTTCAAGGCCACCTCTAAAGCTTTGGCATTGGCAATAACTTGTTTTTGGTAGTCTACAAAAGAAGGCTCCATGGCCTCTAAAAAGGCAACGGCTTTGGCGGCAATCACATGCATTAAGGGGCCTCCCTGGGTGCCTGGGAAAATAGCCTTGTCCATGGCTTTGGCAAGGTCTTTTTTACATAAAATCATCCCACCCCGAGGCCCTCTTAGGGTTTTATGGGTTGTGGTGGTGACCACATCGGCATACGGAATGGGCGAAGGATGAACCCCTGCGGCAACAAGCCCTGCAATATGTGCCATATCGACCATGAGCAAGGCACCAACTGTGTCGGCAATTTCCCGCATACGCTTAAAGTCAATTACCCTTGGGTATGCAGAGGCCCCAGCCACAATGAGCTTGGGTTTTTCGGCTTTGGCTATTTTTTCAAGTTCATCATAGTCAATCTTTTCACTTTGACTATCAACCCCGTAAGGCACAAAGCGGTAATACTTGCCGCTAAGGTTAACAGGGCTGCCGTGGGTTAAATGGCCTCCGTGGGATAAATTCATGCCCAATACCGTATCCCCCGGTTCCAGGAGGGCAAAGTAAACCGCCATGTTGGCTTGGGCACCGCTGTGGGGCTGCACATTGGCATGATCCGCTCCGAAGAGCTTTTTAGCCCGTTCAATGGCCAGGTTTTCTACAATGTCTACAAATTCACAACCGCCGTAATAACGCTTGCCTGGATATCCCTCGGCATACTTGTTGGTTAAATGGCTACCCATGGCTGCCATTACCGCTGGGGTAACAAAGTTTTCTGAGGCGATTAGCTCAATGTGCTCCCGCTGGCGAACCAGTTCCTGCTCCATTGCAGCGAATACTTCAGGGTCTGCTTGTTTTACAATGTTTAGTTCCATAAAAAAACCTCCTTAAATCATATTTATATATATATAACAATTTATTTCTAGGCAAACGCCCCGCAAAAAGATGAACAATAACGAAATAAGAGGTTTTACAAAAAACAAGAGTAAAAGCATAGGAATAGCCCGGCAATTTCAAGCATTTTTGACGATGTTTCACGTAAAAAAAGCTGCCTTTTGCCTGTGTACGGCGTGTGTGATGTTGACCTAACAAAAAAACCGAAGCACTCAAGCCAGGCAACCCTGCAGCACCTTCCAACTTGCGCTTACTGCTGCTTCCTTCCGGACCTGACAGGGTTCACACCATGGAATCGCACAGGACCCAACCATCATTGTACATTCGGTATTTATATTGTACTGCACTTTATTAAATATTGCAAGGGGCGGGCTGTGTATATATAAACCCTATATCAGGTGTTTCTGGTTCTGATGGCCTGAATGTTTGAAAATTCGGACAAGGCGTTTACAATATCCGTATAGCTTGTTTTACCCTGCATATCAATGGTGTATACGTTGGTGTATACATTGGTAGGGCCCTGGCTGTCTACATGAAAGTCTACATCCAGCACCTTAATATAATGCTCAGAAAAATAAGTGTTTATAAAATTCAAGGTTTCTACCCGTTTTACAAAGGTTACCTCTACATTTTTAATGGCATTTACCCGCACCATCCGCTGGAGCATGGTTAAGGTAATAATTACAACTGCACAGGCAGCAATAGCCAGGGCGTAATAGCCCATACCCACTACAAGGCCCAAACAGCCCACATTCCATAAAGAGGCTGCTGTTGTAAGGCCTGCAATTTTTTTCCGGGACATAAAAATGGTACCAGCACCTAAAAAACCAATACCGCTGATTACTTGGGCACTCATGCGCCCTAGGTTGATGGCAACTCCGGTACCACCATTGGCATGATTTAAGTTTAAACGAATCACATCCGCTGTTAAATAACTTTCCAAAATGGCAATCAAAGCGGCACCCACACAAACCAAAACATGTGTACGCATTCCCGCAGGCCGGTTTTTCCGCTCCCGCTCAATACCAATAATACACCCTAACACCACCGCTAACAGCAGCCGTATAGCCGCTTCCCACCAAGTCATTCAGGAATTCGCCTCCTTATTGTATTTGATAGATTTTTTTTGCATTTTCAGTTGTAATATGCCCTATTTCTTCTACGGTTTTGCCGGTAAGCTCCCCTATTTTTTGGGCTACAAAGTATACATTGGCCGGTTCATTTCGCCTGCCTCTTTTGGGTTCGGGAGATAAGTAAGGGCTGTCGGTTTCAATGACCAATCGCTCCAAGGGTATGTTTTGCACTACCCGCTGAACCTTCGGCGCTTTTTTAAAGGTTACGGGACCTCCAAGGCCGATATAAAAGCCCAGGTCCAAGTAATCCTTGGCTGTTTCCCAGCTGCCTGAAAAACAATGAACAATGCCCCTGGGCAATGTACTTTTTCGTTCTTTCAGTAGTTCAACCATGGGGCCATGGGCATCTCGTACATGAAAAACGGCTGTTTTATTTTGCTCATAAGCCAGTTGAAGTTGGGCCAAGAACACCTTGATTTGTACTTCTCTTGGGGAATGATCGTAATAATAATCCAGCCCAATTTCCCCAAGGGCCACAACTTTATCTTCCTTTAGCCACTGCCTTAAAGTGAAAAGGTCCTCCTCTTTAAAGCCTTTCGCCTCGTGGGGATGGATCCCCACCGCAGCAAAAATCCCTTCTTCTATTTGGGCAAAGTTTTTACAGCGTAAAGAAGAGTGCATATCTGACCCGACACATACACAGCCCTCAACCCCCTGGTTCTTCATCCTAACCAAAACTTCGGACCGGTCTTCGTCAAAGCGAGGTTCGTCAATATGGCAATGGCTGTCAAATAATGTTAGTGCCATCAGCTTATGTCAGCTCCGTCCTCTATTTCGCCGTCAACCGTTAGCACCCGTAATTCTCCATCTCCTTGGGTTGCCGCGGATAGAATCATCCCTTGGGACACATTGCCCCTAATCTTAGCAGGTTTTAAATTGGCCAGTAGAACCACTTGCTTGCCCACAAGCTCTTCCGGCTTGTAAAATTGTGCAATGCCGCTTACAACGCTTCGCTCTTCCTTACCTAAGGAAAGGGTAAATTTAAGCAGTTTGTCGCTTTTTTCAACCTTTTCGCAAGCTAACACCCTGGCTACTTTCAGCTGCAACTTATCAAACTCATCAATGGTAATTTCTTGCACCGATTCTTGGGTTTTTGCCTCCTTTGTCTTTTGGGCTTTTTCCGTTTTTTCTGAAATTTCAGGCTGCTCCTCTTTGGCTGCAAAGTGTTCAAGCTCTTTTTGAATATCAATTCTAGGAAAGAGAGGCTCACCCTTTTTCACCTTGGTGCCCGGGGTAATTTTACCAAATTGGCCTAGAGATTCAATCACATATAGATCTCTCTCTTCAAGACCCAGCTGGGCGAAGATTTTTTCCGGCGTGCGGGGCATAACGGGCGCAATTTGCACCCCGATAAAACGAATGGCCTCGGCCAAAACATATAATACGGTTTTAAGCCGTTCTTTCCCCTCGTTGCTTCTGCCCAAAACCCAGGGTTGGGTTTGGTCAATATAGCGGTTGCACTCCCCTACCAGGTTCCAAATTTCGCCAAGAGCCAGGGAAAATTGAACTTTTTCCATGTGCTTTTCTACCTTGGCAGGTCCTTCAAGGGCAAGGTTTATTAAGGCCTGATCTACAGTTTCAAAGGCACCGGGGGATGGAATAACCCCATCAAAGTATTTTTCGATCATGGAAACAGTACGGCTGACCAGGTTCCCCAAATCGTTTGCCAGGTCCGCATTAATGCGGCTGAGCATCCCTTCATAGCTGAATAAACCATCAGAGCCAAAGGGAATATCCCTTAATAGGAAGTAGCGCACCGCATCGCTTCCATAGCGCTCGCATAAAACCACAGGATCAACTACATTGCCCACAGATTTAGACATTTTGCCACCTTCCAGCACCAACCAGCCATGGCCGAATACTTTTTTAGGCAGGGGAAGGCCCAAGGCATGAAGAACGATCGGCCATATAATGGTGTGAAAACGCATAATTTCTTTACCCACCATATGCAGGTTTGCCGGCCAATATTTTTGATACAGGCTGTCATTTTCCGTACCGTAACCCAAAGCGCTGATATAGTTTACAAGGGCATCTAACCAAACATAAACAGTTTGTTTAGGGTCAAAATCAACGGGAACTCCCCATTTTAGCGTGGTTCTGGTTACATACAAATCTTCAAGGCCTGGCTTTAAAAAGTTGTTTACCATTTCATTTTTTCTTGACAGGGGTTCAATAAAGTCAGGGTTTTCTTCTAAAAACTGTTCAAGCCAGCCCTGGTACTTGGAAAGCTTAAAAAAGTAACCTTCTTCCTGCATTCTTTCAACAGGCCGGCCGCAGTCAGGGCATTTACCGTCCTTTAGCTGTACATCTGTCCAGAAAGATTCACAGGGGGTACAGTACCACCCTTCATAGGTACTTTTATAAATATCACCCTGCTCATGAAGCTGGCGGAATATTTTTTGAACGCAGCGCACATGCCGGTTATCGGTGGTGCGGATAAAGTCATCATAGTCAATATCCATTAAAGTCCACAAGCTTTTAATACCCTTTACAATTTCATCTACATAAGCCTGGGGAGTTACGCCTTTTTCTTCAGCAATACGCTGAATTTTTTGTCCGTGCTCATCGGTGCCTGTTAAAAAATACGTATCAAACCCCTGGGCTTTTTTATACCTGGCCATGCTGTCTGTTGCCACAGAACAATAGGCATGTCCTATATGCAGTTTATCGCTTGGGTAATAAATGGGTGTTGTGATATAAAATTTCCCCTTGGTTGTTTCCATGTTCTCTCCTCCTAAAATAAAAAAATCTAAACAAAGGGGCGAGAGTTCCCGCGGTACCACCCTTTTTTAGACTTCATTGCACGCATATCGGCGCTACCCGGCCAGTGTTTACACCGCTTGCTCCAAGACCATGTTCTTGGGTTTTAAACCGCTGCATTGCACCTTATTGCAGCTCTCTAAAGGTTTTTGCCCCAATACTCTTCTTTTCATCGCAAAGCATTTATATGTTTATAAAGTATAAGCGTTTTTCCCCTGTTTGTCAATCGCTTGTATCCAAGTTTTCACTGGGGTCATCCAAGGCCAGTTCTCTTTGATTTTGAGTTGGGAACAGTAACATACCGCCCAGTTCCTCTGCCCCTTGCAGGGCATCTTCCTCTTCTTCAAGCTGGGGTAAGGGAGGCAGGGCATTTAATTCTTCCAATCCAAAGTGGCTTAGAAACTGGTCGGTTGTTCCATATAGAATTGGCCGGCCCAGGGTCTCTTTACGGCCCACCTCTTTGATTAACTCTTTTTTTACCAGGGATTGGATGGAGTAGTCGCATTTTACTCCCCGCACCGCCTCAATTTCGCCCTTTGTAACAGGCTGGCGGTAAGCAACCAGGGCTAGGGTTTCCATGGCTGCCTGGGAGAGGGATTGGCGCTGAATGGGTTGAAGCATTTGCTCAACATATACGGCATAGTCGCTGCGGGTTGCCAACTGAATATAGTTGCCAAAGCGTTTTAAACTCAACCCCCGGCGGCTATAGTCATAATCGCTTGCCAGGGCATCAATGGCACTGCGCACTTCCAAGTGGGTATAGCCCAGGGTCTTTTCAATATCGTCAATCAAAACAGGCTCGCCGGCTACAAATAAAATCGCCTCAATAATATGCATTAGTTCTTTAGGCTGATTCTCCAACGTTTTTTCTCCTTCCGGGCACAAGGGTAATGGTATCAAAAATTTGCCTTTGTTCAATATGGGCCTTACCCAGGCGCAGTACCTCCAGCAGGGCCAAAAAGTAAGTCACCACTTCTTCTTTTGTGGGCACAGTGCTCAAAAGGGACATAAAATCAACCCGGCCTTTTTTAAGGCCTTTAAAAATGGTTCCAATACATTCCCTTACGGTGTACTCATCCCGCCTGATGTCACGGTTTGGCGCTGTTTCCAGCTCATCTATAGCAGGCTTACGGGCCAGCAAGCGGCCCATGGCTTCTATCAGGCCTTCTAAAGTAAGGCCGGTAATTTCAAAGGTTGGGGGCGGCAGCGGATATTCCTCGGGCAATTTTATGTACATCAAAGCAGCCGCCTTTTCAAAGGCTTTCATGTGCTGGGCTGTTTCCTTAAACTGTTTGTACTCCTCAAGTCTTCTTATAAAGGCTTCCTGGGTATCTTCTTCATCCTCTTCTATTTTGGGCTTTGGCAAAAGAGTACGGCTTTTTAGCTCCACCAAAGTTGCGGCAATGGTTAAAAACTCACTGGCTTCATCCATATTAATATCAGTAGCACTGCGGATGGTTTGAACATATTGCTGGGTAATTTCAGAAACAAAAATATCCCGAATATCAATTTTGGCCTTGCCGATTAAATGCAGCAGCAGGTCAAGAGGGCCTTCAAAATCTTTTAAAAGAATAACTTGACTCATGCTACGCTCCGAAGAAAAGACGGTTGAATAGGTTTAAAATGCCGCTATCAACACCGTTGATTAAAAAGGATAACACATTTCCTAAAAATCCGGTAAAAATAAGCACAATCACAACAACCTGAATGGTTTGCATTTGCCGCTGGGTTACATAGATTCTGCCCTTAAAGAAAATATTGTTAAACAAATGGAACCCATCAAAGGGTGGAATGGGCAGCAGGTTGAATATGGCAAGGCCCAGGTTCATCCCCCGAAAGATATAAACAAAAAGATATACGTAATAAAGGAGTTTATTTGATGAATTTACATATTTATGCAGCATCATCATGATGGTGGTCATCAGCAGGTACATTAAAAAGTTGGTGATAATCCCTGCCGCTGACACAAGGGTATCATCCCTTCGGTAGTTTTTAAAATTTCTAGGATTCACAGGCACCGGTTTCGCCCAGCCAAAACCAAATAAAAATAAAGAAATTGCGCCGATTGGATCTAAATGTTTTATAGGGTTAAGGGTCAACCGCCCCATATATTTTGCCGTAGGGTCGCCGCATTTGTTAGCTACATAGGCATGGGCAAATTCATGAATGGTGATGGCAAGCAAAACGGCCACCACTTGTAAAACAAGCCCGATGGGATCAGAAAACAACTGGCTGATCGTGTTCATTAAATTATTTAAAATACCCAACTTCATTCCTCATTTACTAAAAATATACTATTTTATTGTATCCTAAAGGGCTTGTTGTGGCAAGAGCCTAAGGGCCAGCCTTTAAGGCTATAATGAAAACATTTTGTAAAGAAACTAGGAAAACACCGCATAAAAAGAGGGTCGATGAAAAGGGCAAGGGGAATTTTTCGGAAAACAAGGAAATAAGCACAGGAACAGCCTTGTTATTTCGAGCATTTTTAACGGCATTTTACATAAAAAACTGCCTTTTGTTTGACCCAACTTATGCGGTATTGACCTAGGATTTTTTGTGATATATTTCCTTTGTCTCCCGGGTTTCCCTTCCATCTTCTTCGTATACAACCAAGGGTCTTTCTACCATCAGTCCCGGGTTGGCCCCCTTCATCCCCTCTACCATAATCAAATTTGGAGTCTTTGATATTTTAGGGTGTATAAAGCGCATTCGTTTGGGCTCTATTTTTTCAAAGCGCATCTCGTCTAAAAGCTCAACCATCCGCGAAACAGGGAAGATCATATACAGCCTGCCTCTATTTTGCAAAAGCAGCTGGGCACTTTTAATAATATCTCTTAAAAGCCCTTCTTCTCCATGACGGGCAAGGCGAATTCCCTCTTCCTTGCTTTCCATGGCTTTCCCTTTTTTACCATAGGGAGGGTTGCAAACGACCACCTGTTGAGACAGGTGCCCAAGAATTTTTGGAGCTTGGCGCAGGTCTTCCCCATATACGGTAATCTGATCCTCCACCCCGTTTAGCTGAACACTTCGATGAGCCATGTCGGCCATTTCTTTTTGAATTTCAAAGGCCGTCATTTTGTTTTCCGGGTAACGGCCGTGCAACAGTAAAGGCAAAATTCCTGTTCCGGTACCAAAATCCACCACTTTATCTCCCTTGCGCACTTGAACAAAAGAAGAGAGGAGCACTGCATCCATACCAAAACAAAAAGCCCTGGTGTTTTGGATGATTTGAAGGCCCTTAAACTGTAAGTCATCCACCCGTTCCCAAGCATTAACCAAAAGGTTTGAGGCAGCTTCCTGCTGTGAGCTCCTTAACAAGTCTTCCACTGTGCTTTTCTCCTTATTTATTATCAATAAAAAAACCCCTTACAAAAAGTGTAAGGAGTTGTTTTGCCGGTTATTTATTCTACCGGAGCAGGTGCTCCAACAGGGCAAACATCTGCACATGCGCCGCAATCGATGCAAACATCCTCGTCGATGACGTAGATGCCGTCTCCTTCAGAAATTGCGCTTACAGCACATTCAGATTCACATGCTCCGCAGTTAATGCAATCATCAGAAATACGGTATGCCATAAGAATTACCTCCTTTTTATCTATTAACAGGTGCACATCCCTGTCAAACAGTAACATCATACCACGCAACAGAAAAGTTTGCAAGGTTGATTTTGAAGGGACGATTGTACCCTTTTAAGGGGTGTTTCTGTTTTCCTTCTGGGCTTTTTTAATTGCCTCTTCCAGCGCTTGCTGCCAGGGAGACGCCACCTCGCCGCCCTTCTTAGGCATTTCTTCTTTAGCGGCCTTTGCAGGTACTGCTGGAGCCTGTTGGGGGCGGTTTTGCTTTTTATCCAGCCGCACTGCCCTTGGTTCCTGGCTTTGAGGCTCCTTGTTTCCAAAGGAGCTCTTATATTCTTTTTGCTCTTTAGAACCTTTGTGTTCTTTTTGGGTGGTCTTTTCCCGCTTTTCGCCAAAGCCGCCTTTACGCTGGGGCTTTTTATCAAAGGTTCTTTCTTTTTCCCGGCGATCTTCTCCTGGCTTCCTTCCTTTTTCTATAAGGGCTGCCTTTTCTTCTAAAATCCCTTCCTGTTCAATGAGGGGCAAAGCTTCTTGGACCGTTTCCCAAGCTGATTGTTCGTCATTGTTTTCATCACCAGGCTGTTGATCAAAGTGTTCCCCGTTAGGTCTGCGTACTTCACTTAAGGGATATTCTTTAATTTCGCTTGTATCCCCCTGGCTTACCTTTACCCGCACCGTTTCTTTTAGCACGTTAATGGCCCATACAACTCCCCGGCCCTCTTCCACCAACACTTCTTTTCCAACTTTCGGCATTTTGCGTCTGGCTTCTTCATACCCTTCCTGTTCGTATTGAAGACAACACATCAGCCTGCCGCATACTCCGGAAATTTTAATGGGGTTTAAAGACAAGTTCTGCTCTTTTGCCATGCGAATGGTAACGGGCTGAAAATTTGCTAAAAAAGTGCCGCAACAGATGGGGCGTCCGCAGGGGCCTAAGCCGCCGATCATTTTAGCCTCATCTCGTACGCCAATTTGTCTTAACTCAATACGGGTTTTAAAAATAGAGGCCAGTTCTTTTACCAAGTCTCTAAAATCCACCCGGCCATTGGCAGTAAAGTAAAAAAGAGCCTTTGAGTTGTCGAAGGTATATTCAACGCGCACCAGTTTCATATCCAGCTTATGTTCAAGAATCTTGCGCTGGCAGATTTCAAAGGCGCTTATTTCTTTTCGTTCGTTGTCCCTTTGATGATCCAAGTCTTCTTGGGTGGCTACCCGAATAACAGGCTTTAAGGGGGAAGCAATGCTCTCGTCGTCAACTTGGCGGATGCCTACAATAACCTCGCCCAGCTCCTGCCCCCGAACGGTTTCTACAACAGCCCAATCACCAATATTAGGCCAGTGGTGCATTGGGTCAAAATAATATAATTTACCGGAATTTTTAAATCGAATTCCTACTATTGTTGCCATTTTTTATTTTCCTCCATGATAAACGAAAACAACTCTTCCAAAATACCCTGCCAGTTTACCTGACTTAAATATTTATGTTTTGCTTCAAATACTTTATCTATTAATTGTAAAAAAAACGGGTTGTTTTTTCTTGATTTCACCATTTGAATCCATGCCGGGGGATAGTCTTCTACCCCCTGCTGGGGGTAGATGCCCAAGCTTACAAACAGGGCAATGCGGGTTAACTCTTCCAAGCTTTTAAAAAGCATTTCTGCCTGTGCTTTTTTTTCTTTATAGTAAATTGCACTTTGTTCAAGGGCATAATAACTTCCAATACCAAGGACTTTTTGTATCATTTCTTTCCTGAATTCAAAAAATTGACTGTCGCCTGCGTAGTCCAAAGCCAGGCCTAACTCTCCCCGGGCAAAATAGGTTATTTGTTCTTTTTGGCTTTGAGTCAGTTCCAGTTGATCCAATACATGCCAAATGGTTTGCTCCGTTGCCTTGGGCAAAGAAATCATTTGAACCCGGGATAAGATGGTGGGCAGCAGAAGTTGTTTTTCCGTTGCCAACAGGCAAAAAACTACGTCGTCATAGGGTTCTTCCAAAGTTTTAAGCAGGGCATTTTGAGCTTGAGGCGTCATTTTTTGGGCATCTTCAATCAGTATAAAGCGGTAGCCCCCTTCATAAGTATGTTCCCCTGCCTTTTGAATGGCTTGGCGCACCTGGGCCACCCCAATGGTATTTTCACCGCTGATAACCATCACATCGGGATGAAGCTGATTTTTAACTTTTTGACAGCCGCTACACCAGCCACAAGGTTTCTCTTTTTCACTGCAAAAAAGCATCTGTGCAAGCAATAAGGCCATTGCATACTTTCCTGTGCCCTTTGCCCCGGTAAAAAGGTACCCATGGCTCATTTGCTTTTGCTTAAAACGGCTTTGCAGGCTACGGAAAATATTACTTTGACGAATATATGTTTCCAGCACAGATGCTTTTTCAAGTGTTTGATTGTTTGTTAACACCTAATTCCCTCTTTGTAGAACTATAGTTTTAAAAATTGCTCAACGGGTAAAACGAAAATGGTTGCTCCCCCCACCATTACCTCAATAGGGTACGGCGAGTATACCCCAGACATACCGCCCATAGCGGTAGGGGCCGTGGTAACCTGTTTTCTGCTTTTGCATATTTTTTCAATAATATCCATGGCTCCCTGAAAGCGGTCTTCTTCAACCCCTACCAATAAGGTGGTGTTACCCGCCCGCAGAAATCCACCGGTTGTGGCCAGCTTGGTCACCCTGTAACCTTCGTTCATCAGTTCGCTGATTAGGCGTGAGGAATCTTCGTCTTGTACAATTGCTATGATCAATTTCATAACGAGTGCCTCCTTATATGTTCATTTGAATTACAGATATCAGTTTACATCTTTAGTATAGCGTATTCGTAATAAAAAATCAATGAAACATATCCTTTAGAAAAGATTTGTATAACAGCACCGCCTTATTGAACATGATATTGGCTATTGTACAAGTTGGCGTAAGCCCCTTTTTGTTTTAGCAGCTCCTGATGGTTCCCCTGCTCTACAATATTACCCTGATCCATCACCAATATTAAATCGGAATGAACAATGGTAGACAGGCGGTGGGCCACCACAAAGCTGGTTTTTCCTTCCATCATGCCCAAAAACGCCTCGTTCACTTGGGCTTCGGTGCGGGTATCGATGGATGAAGTGGCTTCGTCCAGCAAAAGAACGGGCGGAGATACCAGCATAACCCTGGCAATACACAAAAGCTGCCGCTGACCCTGAGAAAGGTTGCCTCCGTTATCCACTAAAACCGTGTCATACCCGTGTTCTAGGCGCTCAATAAAGTGGTGGGCATAGGCCTTTTGGGCTGCATTCACCACCTCATCCAAGGTAGCACCGGGTTTGCCATAGGCAATGTTATCAAAGACCGTGCCGTTTTTAAGCCAGGTATCCTGAAGGACCATACCAAACTGGCTGCGCAGCGAATGTCTGGTTACTTTTTGGTGGTTATATTCATCTACATAAATTTCGCCACTATCAAGCTCGTAAAAGCGCATTAAAAGATTGATCAATGTTGTTTTGCCCGAGCCTGTGCTTCCAACAATGGCCACTCGCTTGCCTCGCTGAACCTGCAATGAAAGATTTTGAATAAAGGGTTTTTGGGAGGTATAGGAAAAATTCACCTTGCTAAAAGCCACATCCCCCTTCACATGGTCTATTATTGCCGCATCAGGTGCGTCAGGCTCTTCTTGAGGGGCATCCAGCAGTTCAAAAACCCGCTGGGCGGCCGAAAGGGCGGTTTGCAGCTGGGCGGCAATGCCGCTTACCTCGTTAAAGGGTTTGGTATATTGATTGGCATAACTTAAAAAGCTAGAAAGCTGGCCGATGGTCATTGCACCTCTTAAAACCACAAAGGCCCCTACAATACCCACAGCGGCGTATACAAGGCCATTAATAAAACGGGTAATAGGGTTTGTAAATGCAGGGTAGAGCTGAGCCCGAAAGCCCCAGTACTTCAATTGTTGGTTCATTTTATTAAACTGTTCTTCCGCTTGTTTTTCGTAAGAAAAGGCTTGAACCACCTTTTGTTGGCTGAGGGTTTCGCTAATAAATCCGCTGATTTCCCCCTGTATTTTTGTTTGCTGGGTCGCCATGCCAAAGGTGCGCTTGGAAACAAATACCGCAAATAGAACAGAAATAGGGGTAAGCACAACCACTAAAAGGGCAATGGTAATGTTGATTGAAAGCATAAAGCCAAGGGTGCCCACAATCATTACAATACCTGAAAACAGCTGGGTAAAGCCCTGAATCATGCCGTCGGATATAAAATCCACATCGTTTACAATCCGGTTGACCAAATCCCCATGGGACTGGTTATCAATGTAAGAAAAGGGGGCTTGTAAAATTTTCCCAAAGGTCTCTTCCCGTAAATCCCGCATAGCATAAAAAGAAGCTTTCCCTGTACAGATGCCAACAATCCATTGAAGAAAAAAACCAAGAATAGAAACGGTGATAAGAACAACAATAATTTTTACTACTTGGGAAAAAACAACTCGTCCCGGCCCTATCATGGCATCAATGGCCTGGCCAATAAAAATGGGGCCCATTAAGGTGGCTGCTACAGCACCCATGGATAAAACAAGGGCCATAACCAGGTATTTAATATAGGGGCGCATATAGCGCAGCAGGCGGTTGACTGTGTTTTGGCTCATGATGCCACCACCGCCCTTTCCTTAGGCTGAGAAGCGACGATTTCCTGATAGAGCCGGTTGTTTTCAAGAAGGCTTTGATGGGTGCCCCGGCCAACAAGGCTGCCCTGATCCATTACAAAAATCACGTCGCAGTCTTCAATAGCTGTAACCCGCTGAGAAATAATAAACAAGGTCATGTCTTGGGTTTTTTCCCGCAAATCTTTACGCAGGGCTGCATCGGTAGCGTAATCCAAGGCGCTGGCACTATCGTCCAAAATCAGTATTTCCGGTTTTTTAGCCAAGGCCCTGGCAATAGTCAGCCGCTGGCGCTGGCCACCTGAAAAGTTGGTTCCTCCCTTTAAAACAGGGCTGTTTAACTGCAGTTTCATCTCCATAACCGTTTGCTTCATCTGGGCAATGTCCAAAGCTTCATATAAAGCTTCATCACTTGCCTGTTCATTTCCAAAGCGCAGGTTTGATCCAATGGTTCCAGAAAATAAAACGGCATTTTGAGGTACAACCCCAATTTGATCCCGAAGGCTTTTAAGGGGATAGTTTTTTATATTTTGCCCTTTTAAAAGCACCTGCCCTTGGCTTACTTCGTAAAACCTTGGCAGCAACTGCATTAAGGTACTTTTGCCGGCACCGGTGCCGCCAATAATACCCACCCGTTGCCCTTTATTAACCGTAAAGCTCACATCATCAATGGCTTTTTTCCACTGGGTATAGTAGCCAAAGGAAACCCCCTGGTAAGCGATATAGGGTTCTTCCTCGTTTTTAGGTTCTTCCCGACCTGTATCTATAATGCTGGGTTGGGTTTCAAACACCTCATTAATTCGAGCGGCACTGGCTGCCCCTTTGGTAAAAATAACCACCAAATTGGCTACCACTACCAAAGCCAAGGATATTTGAGTAAGGTAATTAACCAAAGCAATGGTATCTCCCTGGGTCATTTGGCCAATTTGTATTTGCTGCCCGCTTTGGTATAGTAAAAGGGCAATAGCCCCGTTTAAAATAACCGCAATCAGCGGGGATAAAAGAGCCGTTAAAAGATTGATTTTCATGGTAAGCCCCGCCTGTTCCTCACACTGGTTATGAAAGCCTTCTCTTTCCTGCTCCTCAGCCCGAAAAGCCCTTACCACCCGTGCCCCGGTTAAATTTTCCCGGCTAAGACGGCTGATTACATCGAGTTTTTTTTGAACTTTTTTATATAAAGGAACGGTTTTGCTCATAACCACATACAAAACAAGCCCCGTTAAAGGCACCACCAGAAGGTATATCCAGGTTACGGAAGGATTGATTCTAAAGGCCATATACACAGCCCCTACAGCTAAAAACGGCGCCCTGGTGACCAGGCGGATGAGCATGGCCACCACTACCTGTATTTGGTTGATGTCGTTGGTCATGCGGGTAGTAAGGGTATCAGCTCCAAACTGGTCCAGCTCTTTATATGAAAACCTTTGAATATATGAAAAAAGGCTTCTGCGCATATCCGTACCCACCCCCTGTGAAGCAACACTGGCCATCCATTGGGCGGTTAAAGAGGATGCCAGGCCCAGTATTCCAAGAGCCACCATAATGAGCCCCTGTTTTAGAATAAAGGGTCGATCCCCCATTAAAATCCCCTGGTCAATCATTCTGGCCATAACGATGGGCACAATCAATTCAAAAATGGCTTCTGTTAACTTGAATAAGGGGCCCAGCAGCGTTTGCCACTTGTATTTTTTTAAAAAGCGCACCAGTTTAAACATTGGTTTCCCCTTTCAGTTAAGCATATTTGCAAACATTAGTTTATCATACTTTATAGCTATCTACAATTTAAAAACCATGCAAAAAACCAATAAAAAACCGGCATGGCAGCAAATAGCCGCCACACCGGAAAGATTCTTTTAGTAAAAGAAATTTTTATTTGTCTTCGCTCTTAATAGCAGCTTGAGCAGCAGCCAAACGGGCGATAGGTACACGGAAAGGAGAACAGGATACATAATTTAAGCCTACATTGTGGCAGAATTCGATGGAAGAAGGATCTCCACCATGTTCGCCGCAGATACCCAATTTTAAATCAGGTTTGGTTTGACGGCCTAATTTAACGGCGGTTTGTACCAGTTTGCCAACACCATCCTGGTCTAAGCGGGCAAAGGGGTCGCTTTCAAAGATTTTATTATCATAATAAGCATCTAAGAACTTACCGGCATCATCACGGCTAAAGCCGAAGGCCATTTGGGTTAAGTCGTTAGTACCAAAGGAGAAGAAGTCGGCTTCTTCAGCAATTTCGTCGGCAGTTACACAGGCACGGGGCAATTCAACCATGGTACCAATGGTATAAGGCACTTTTTGGCCTGCTTCTGCAAATACAACCTCAGCAGTATCTAACACAATTTGCTTTACAAAGGCCAACTCTTTTTTACTGCCAACTAAAGGAATCATGATCTCCGGCTCAACACTCAGGCCAGTTTCTTTGTTAACGGCAATGGCAGCTTGCAGAACTGCACGGGTTTGCATTTCAGCAATTTCAGGATAGGTAACGGCCAAACGGCAACCACGGTGACCCATCATGGGGTTGAACTCGTGAAGCTCGTCAATTTTAGCAACGATGCTCTCTTCGCTGGTGTTCAACTGTTTTGCCAAATCCGTAATTTCTTTGGTCATGGATTTTTGTGGCAAGAACTCATGCAAAGGAGGATCCAAGTAACGAATGGTCATAGGACGGCCTTCCAAGGCTTTGAACATTCCTTCAAAGTCCCCTTGCTGCATGGGTAGAATTTTGTTTAAAGCGGCCCGGCGTTGTTCTTCATTATCGGCTAAAATCATTTCGCGAACAGCTGCGATACGGTCAGCATCAAAGAACATGTGCTCGGTACGGCACAGACCAACACCCTGGGCACCGAATTCTAAGGCTTGAATGGTTTCTTTGGGGGTATCGGCATTGGTGCGGATATCCAAAGTTCTGTATTCATCGGCCCAAGCCATAATACGGGCGAAATCGCCGGACACGGTGGCTTCAACAGTGGGGATTAAACCAGCGTATACATTACCGGTAGCGCCGTCGATAGACAGGGCATCCCCTTCTTTGAATTCCTGGCCTAAAATAGTGATGCGGTTGTTGGCTTCGTCCAATTTAATGTCGTGGGCACCTACAACAGCAGGGCGCCCCATACCACGGGCAACAACAGCAGCGTGAGAGGTCATGCCACCGCGGGCAGTTAAAATACCCTTGGAAAGATCCATGCCTTCAATATCTTCCGGAGTGGTTTCCTCACGAACCAAAAGAACGGTTTGGCCTTTGCGGGCAGCATTGGCAGCACCTTTAGCGGTGAAGTAAATTTGACCGGAAGCAGCACCGGGAGATGCAGGCAGGGCCCGGGTAACGGGAGTGGCTTTTTTAATGGCATCCTCATCAAAGTTAGGGTGCAATAAGGTATCAAGTTGTTTTGGATCAATCATCATCACAGCGTCTTTAGGCTGAATCATGCCCTCATCTACTAAATCACAGGCGATTTTAACAGCAGCGCCGGCAGTACGTTTGCCGCTGCGGGTTTGGAGCATATACAGCTTGCCGTTTTCGATGGTGTATTCAAGGTCCTGCATATCTTTATAGTGTTTTTCCAGAATTTCAGCGTTATGCACAAACTCGTCATACACTTCGGGCATAATCTCTTTTAAATAAGAGATCGGCTGGGGTGTACGGATACCGGCAACAACGTCTTCGCCCTGGGCGTTTTGTAAAAACTCACCATAGAAAATATTTTCGCCGGTGGCAGGGTTACGGGTAAAGGCAACACCTGTACCGCAGTCATCGCCCATGTTACCAAATACCATGCCTTGAATATTAACGGCAGTACCCCAGTCACCGGGGATGTCGTTCATACGGCGGTAATAAATGGCACGGGGGTTATCCCAAGAACGGAAAACAGCTTTAACAGATTCAAGGAGCTGCACTTTTACATCCTGTGGAAAGGGTTCGCCCTTTTCTTTGGCATATACTTCCAGGGATTTTTTAACGATATCCTTCATGTCTTCAGCATCAAGCTGGGTATCGCTTTCAACACCTCTTTCAGCCTTTTTGTCATCTAACAGTTTTTCAAACTTGGTTTTTTCAATTTCCATTACCACATCGGCAAACATGGAAATAAAACGGCGGTAGCTGTCATAAGCAAAGCGCTCGTTTTGGGTTTTGTTGGCCAAGCCAATAACGGCTTCGTCGTTTAAACCAAGGTTTAAAATGGTATCCATCATGCCGGGCATGGAAGCACGGGCACCGGAACGAACAGAAACCAAGAAGGGATTTTCTTTGTCTCCGAATTTTTTGCCATAAAGGGCCTCAGTTTTTTCTAAAGCTTCAAAAATTTGTTCAACGATTTCGTCTGCAATCACTCTGCCGTCAGCGTAGTATTTTGTGCAAGCTTCGGTTGTAACAGTAAAGCCTTGGGGCACTGGCATGCCAATACCGGTCATTTCGGCCAAGTTAGCACCTTTACCGCCCAGCAGGCTTTTCATGGTGGCATTTCCCTCACTAAAGAGATATACGTATTTTGTTGCCATATGATACCGTCCTCTCATCGATTGATATTTATTTTGCTGTAAACAGCTTAAAAAAGCAAGGCGCAACAATTGCCTTTGCTTCTTTTGACACCGATAGTAGTATACTATCTTTTGTGGCTTTTGGCAAGGAAAACTGGGATTTCACCTGCGGGCTAAAGGCAGGAGCTCTTTTTAAGGCAAAAGTCACAAGGGATAAAAGCTGCTGCTAATTTAGCGTTACTTTTTCGCTCATTTTTGCAAATAATTCCTTGCCTTTTTGCTGCAAGAACATAAAATCCTTATGATATAAGGGATTATCTCTGAGCTGTTGGTAGCACTGCTGGCTGTGTTTAATTAAAATCATATCGCTGTTCAGCAACTCTTCCATAAGAGGGGCGCCGTGCTGCCTTAGCCCAAACAAGTCCCCCGGCCCCCGTAATTCCAAATCTTTTTGGGCAATCACAAAACCATCGTTGCTGCCAACCAGGGTTTTAAGCCGATCATTGGGTTCGCCCAATAAAAAGCACCAGCTCTCCGTCTCCCCCCTGCCTACCCTGCCCCTTAATTGATGCAATTGGGATAAGCCATAACGGTGAGCATCTTCAATAACCATAATGGTGGCGTTAGGCACATTAACCCCTACCTCAATTACCGTGGTGGCCACCAACACCTGGATTTCGCCGCCTACAAAGCCATAAAGGGCGGCGGCTTTTTCCTCCGCTTTTTGTGTGCCGTAGGTGAGCCCAACTTTTAGGCCCTGCAAAGGGCCTTTTACCAGGTATTCATAATGGCTTTGAACCGCCTTCACCGCCTCCAAGGCTTCGCTTTCCTCAACCAGGGGGCATACAATATATACCTGCCGCCCCTTTTGAACCTCCTGGCGAATAAAGCCATACATATCCTCCCGCTTTTCCTCGGGTACAATGCGGGTGGTAACGGGTTTCCGCCCGGGTGGTAACTGGTTAATGATAGAAATATCTAAATCCCCATATAAAATTAAGGCCAGGGTACGGGGAATCGGCGTAGCCGACATCACCAGCAAATGGGGCAACTGACGGCTTTTCGCATCCTCGCCCTTGTAAATCAGACTTGTACGTTGGTTCACTCCAAAGCGGTGCTGTTCATCAGTTACCACCAGCCCCAACTTTTGATACACAACTCCTTGTGAAAATAATGCGTGGGTGCCTATAACCACCTGCCATAGTCCTTTTTCAATACAATGAGCAGCCTCCTTTTTTTCTTTTGCCTTCATGCTACCAATGAGCAGGCCGCAGGTCATTCCCAAAGATTCAAACATTTTTTTTGCACTTTCAAAATGTTGGCGGGCCAAAATTTCTGTAGGGGCCATCATGGCTGCCTGATAGCCCTTTGCTGCAGCAAAGTAAATGGCTCCAAAAGCCACAATGGTTTTACCCGATCCCACATCTCCCTGTACCAGGCGGTTCATGGGTCTATCCATGGCCATATCCGCAGCAATTTCCGCTAACACCTGGGTTTGGGCTCCTGTTGGCTCAAAGGGCACCTGGTTCCAAAAGTGCCGCTGCATTTCCGCCCCTGCGGGAATGGGGTAACCCTTCTGCTCCCGCTGGCGCAGCTGACCAATGGCCACCTGGTATAAAAGGAGTTTTTCAAACTGAAGCGTGTATAGGGCCTTTTCCAGCCTTTGCCTTTGAGATGGAAAATGCGCCTCTTTCACCGCTTCGTTTTTTGAAAGAAGCTCATAAAATGATTGAAGATCAGGATTCAATAATTCTTCAAAGGGGTTGCTTAAAGCGGCAAAAGCCTGCTCCATCAACCCGGTTAAAGTACCACTGCCAATACCAGCCAAGGGCTTATACACCGGTAGAATCCGCTGTTGTTTTTCAATAGAGGGGTTCACCAGCTGTAAGCCGGTTTTAAACCGGGCCAGTTTTCCATGCAGAAGCACCGGGGGATGAAAGGCCTGCTTTGCCATCCAGGGCTGGTTAAACCATATACAACTAATCTGCTCCCCATCCTCATTTTTAAAAAGCCAGGTCACAGAATTACCCCCAGGAAAGCGGCGTAAAGCCCCCTTGCCAACCATTTCCCCCTTTAGGGTTATCTCATCCCCTATTTGTGCTGTGGTAAGGTTTGTAAGGGTTGTTGTATCCTTATAACGAACAGGGAAATATAATAAAAGATCACGCAGCGAGAAAATTCCCGCTGCGTGTAGTTTTTGTAAGCGTATTTTACCAACGCCTTTTAATTCTTCTAGCTGCATATTACTCCACTGATATTAAATAGTAGTACAGGGGCTGGCCGCCGCTGTGCATTTCCACATCGCAAAAATCATAGCGCTGTTCAATGAGTTCCGTCAGTTCTTGAGCCTGCTCTTCGCTTATATCCTGACCGTAGTATATGGTAATCAGTTCGTCCTCGTCTTTTACAATGTTGCTTAAAAGCGACAGGGCTACTTCTTTTACATCATCGCCTTTGCTTTCAATATTGCCGTTATTAAGGCCAATAATATCCCCCTGGTTAATGTGCAGTCCATTGTATTCACTGTCGCGCACAGCATAGGTTACCGTTGCAGTATCTACCCCCTGGGAGGCCGCTTCCATCCGCTGGGCATTTTCTTCGCCGGAAAGTTCGCCCTGGAAGGCAACTACCGCAGCAATACCCATGGCCACATTTTTGGTTGGGATTACAAAAACTTGCTTATCAGAAAGTTCTGCCGCTTGCTGGGCCGCAAGAATAACGTTGCCGTTATTTGGAAATACAAAAACACACTGGGCATTCACTTTATTGATGGCTTCAAAAATATCTTCAATGCTGGGGTTCATGGTCTGACCGCCTTCAACAACTAAGTCAACAGACAGGTCTTTAAAAATTTGCGAAAACCCTTCCCCCAGGGATACAGCGATCATGCCGTAAGGCTTAGGTGGCTCATCGCCCTTTTCGGCTTCTTTTTTTGCGTCCAGCTCCCGGCGCTGTTCCACCATATTTTCAATTTTAAGGTTTACCAACTCTCCCAGTTCCTGGCCAAACTGAAGCGCTTTGCCTGGATCGTTTGTATGCAGGTGCACCTTCACCAGGGAAAGATCGCCTACAACCAAAACGCAGTCACCGATGCGGCTCAAACGCCTTCTAAAGGTATCCACATCTTGTTCTTGCACCGTATCAAATAAATGGTCGACCAAAAACTCAGTACAATAAGCGTATTTGATTTCGCCTAAAGCGTCATGATCATCGATAAATTCTTCAATACCGCTGTCAAAGTCTGTTGGGGTTACATCAATGCTTTCACCCCGAAGCACGGCAGCATAGCCGGTATATATTAAAAGGAGCCCCCGGCCGCCTGCGTCTACAACCCCTGCTTGTTTTAAAACGGGCAGCATATCCGGTGTGCGGCGTAAAATAGCTTCACCGCTGTTTAAAATGGTATTCATCAGCCCTTCGTAATCATCAGGGGCCAGGGCCACCTGCCGAAGAGCATCTTCCGCAACAACCCTGGCTACGGTTAAAATCGTTCCTTCTTTTGGTTTCATCATGGCTTTATAAGCCATATCGGCACCGCTTTTTAAGGCATGGGCGAACTGGGTAGGGGTAATCCGTTCCACCCCTTCCAGGGCCTTTGCAAAACCTCGGTACAACTGGGATGTAATCACCCCCGAGTTCCCTCTGGCACCCCTAAGAGCACCTTTGGCGAGGGCTCCGGCTGCATCCCCAGCCGATAAATATTCCTGGCCGTTTAATTCCTTTGTAGCTGCGTTCATCGTAAGGGACATATTGGTGCCCGTGTCCCCGTCGGGTACAGGAAACACATTTAAGGCATCTACCATTTCCCTGTTTTTTTCTAATAATGCTGCGCCTGCTAGTACCATGTCTCTTAGAAGCAAGCCATCAATGGTTTCAATTTCTATCAACGGTTTTTCCTCCGATCCATGGCAAATTAAATTCTAATACCTTCAACAGTAATATTTACATTGCGCACTTTTACGCCGGTCATACTCTCTAGCTTATAACGCACGGTTTCCACAATGGTTTTGCATACCTCTGCAATTGAAATACCATACTCTACAATAATAAACAAATCCACATCCACCATGTCATCGACCATACGAATTTGTACCCCTTTAGCCAGGTTTTCCCTTCCCAGCCATTCTACAAAACCGTCTTTCGCCCGTTTGCTGGACATGGCAACAATACCGTAACATTCAAGGGCCGCATATCCCACTACTTTTAGCATCACATCTTCTGTAATAAAAGTAGTTCCATAATCGTTTTTCACTTTATATTCCATTCTTTGGTGCCTCCTTACGTGACCAATCTTACGCCACAACCCCAGTTAGGGCTCTGCCCCTAATCATAGGTGTTAACAGTATACAAGATTTTTTTCATCTGCGCAACTACCGCCCGAGCGGGGGTTTTTCTATAGCTCCTGGCTGCGCAAAAATGCTGCGCTTTTACCTGCAATTTCTTCCCAGGCCTTAGAAATGGTGATGACGTGAGGTATATCATCAAACCATACCACTTCTTTTTTTCGGCTGTTTACGCCCTTGATAATCTCTTCGGCGCTGCTTTTTGTTATGGTCTGATCCCCGTGTGACTGAAAAACAAGCAAGGGAGAGGTGATTTTACTCAAGTTTTCTTTTGTGTGGGTAATCAGCCCTAGAAGCTCCCCTACACTCTCCGTTGGAAAGCCTTCATAGCCCAGGTCATATTCAGGCAAAAGGGTAAAGGCTCTTTCTTTTGGAGTGCGCCATTTGGTAATAGGATACACGCGGCTAAAAGCCTTTGCCCATTTTGCCATAGGGTTTTTAACCGCCATGGGGGCTGAATAGGTAATCATCGCTGTTAAAGGATGTTTTTCAGCCAAAGCCAGGGTTAATACCCCACCCATAGACAGCCCCCCCACACTTACATAGGAACACTGCTCTTTTAAAGCTATATATTCTTCTTCTACCTGAGTAAGCCACAAGGGCCAGGTAACCCCCTTCATGTTGGTTAGGATTGTGCCGTGGCCCAATAAATTGATGCCCTTTACCGTAAAGCCTTTTTCGTTGAGGGACTTTCCAATTAGTCCCATGTGGCTTGCGCTGCCTGTAAACCCATGGATGAGCAAAACTCCGTGATTTCCTCCTTTATAAAAAAAGGGTTGGGCATTTTTTATATTTTCAATGTTTTTATACTTCACTTCATTCACCTTACTCTTTTAACATTTGCTGATTTATGCCTATATTATACCACATTTACCTCAAAGGCTAACAAGCGGATAAAGATGCCGTTGACTTTCCGTTTTGCCAATGTTACCATAAAATTTATAATACACCTTGATATATGCAACGGTCAGGAGATTTGTACGGATGAAAATTTCAACCAAAGGGCGCTATGGTTTGCGTTTGATGCTGGATCTTGCCCTACATCAAAGGGATTCTTTTATACCTTTAAAAGAAATCGCTTCCCGGCAGGAGCTGCCTGAAAAATATTTAGAGCAGATCATCACACCCTTGAGCCGAGCCGGCTATTTAAAAGGTGCTCGGGGTGCCCAGGGGGGATATCAATTAACTAAAAATCCGCATGAGTACACCGTTGGCATGATCCTTCGAACCATGGAAGGAGATTTACGGGTGGTCAGCCTTCTTGACAGCAACAAAATAACCGGAGACCAGACCGCCGGCTTTGTGATTAACCAGGTATGGGAAAAAATGAATGATGCCTTAGCCCAAGTGGTAGACCATATTACCTTAGAAGACCTTATTCAAAACTATGCCGCCAAGGCCGGGCACCAACCTGAGTGAAAAGAGGTACAGCCTGATGATTTTTATTGAGCATGTAACCGTTTATGACCCCATGGGAAAAAAGAACAGACTAAATGATGTTTCTCTTTCTATTAGCAAGGGCAGTATTTGCGGTTTTTTTGGGCCCAAAGGCAGCGGAAAAAACACCCTGCTTAAAACCATAAACGGGTTGGTTTTACCTGATGTGGGAACAGTGCGCATTAACCAGCAAAAGGTTAACGCCCTCACGGAAAAAGAAATATATACCTTTAGAAAAAACATTGCCTTTTTACAGCAACGCCCCCTTTTGCTCCCCCATTTAACGCTCATTGAAAACATTCTTTTGCCTTTGGAGAACATGCCTATCGCCCAAAAGCCCGGAGAAACCTCTATCAGCGAGCTATTGGCTTTTTTTGACCTTCAAGGCCTTGAGCACAACTACCCAAAGCAGCTTTCAAAGGAGCAAATGTATCAGGCAGCCCTTGCCAGGTCCCTGGTTACTGCTCCTTGCGTTTTATTAATAGAAGAAGTTGGGGAATTTTTAGCCCCGGAAAATCGGCAACCGCTGTTTTTGCTTCTTGAAAAGTGGAACAAGCAGCATCAAACCACCATCATTGTATCTACCAATGATGTGGATACCATAAAAGAATTTTGCAATCAAGGAGCCATTTTGAAAGACGGAACCTTGCTGGAAGTGTCCGATCCTTATCAGCTGATTTCCGCTCCCAGCCATCCCTTAACCGCCGAGCTTTTATCCAAACACCTGCCCTTTGATTTACCAAAGGAAGTACAGCAGCGGGCTTTTGGCACCATTGTTTTAATTGAATACGCAGGGGACGAGGCAAACGAGCCGGTGCTGTACGAAGTATCCCAGCGCTTTGGGGTTGAATACAATATTTTGCAGGGGCGCATTGAGTACATCCGGGGCAGGGCTTTAGGAAAAATGTATGTGTCTTTTAATTCCGAGCCGGAACTTATGCCCGCCGTTCTTGAATACTTATCTCAAAACACCCATCATGTGGAGGTAGTGCAACATGATTAGTGCCGTTTATTACAGCTCATCCCTTCCCAGGTCTTTAGCAATTACCTTTTGGTATATTCTCATCCCTTTGCTGATTGCCACCTTTTTAGGCACCTTGATTGCCCTTAACTTATGTGCCAGCACCTTTTATAAACCCAGCGGGCAAAAAAGCCGAGGCTACAGGGTTATTCGCTTTTTGCTTTCGGTTATAGCCTTCTTCCCTTTTTCCTTTTTGTTTTTTGCTTTTGTTTCTTTTTTGGCCAAGCCTTTTTCCACTCCCTTGGCTCTATGGGTTCCACTGGTTCCCTTAAGTTTTATCGCCTGTGCTAATTTCTCTCTTCAAGTGGAGGGCCTGTGTGCCCAAGGCTGTGGCCGGGAGCTTGAAATGGCTCAGTCTGTCGGCATTTCAAAAAAAGCCATTATGCACAAGGTGTTGCTGCCTAAAATAAAAAAAGAGCTTCCGGAATTTATGCTGACCACGGCCATTGCGCTGCTACCCGCCATTGTAATTGTGGGCACCGCCTCGGGGCTGGATTTAGGCGGCCACTTTTTTCTTAGCTGGGCTACGGCCAAGGCAGCCCCTTCCCTATGGCTGATTGATTTAGGTATTATGTTTTTACTGGTTGCTCTTTTATTGATTGCCCGCTATTACGTAAGGAAAGGCAAAAATAAGCAGCAACAAAATGCCGGCTGCTGAGCCTTTCAGGACAATAATAAAGCTGGCATCCTCCAATAAAATGAACTTCATTTCATTGGACTTTCAGATTTCTCTTGGCGTACTATTACACTTATCGTTTTTAAAAGCAACGCTTTCACTGAAAACCTTCAATAAAAATTGCTCCATTCAACGCTTCAAAGTTCGGGGATTTGGCACCCTGGCCTGCTGAAATTTTCAGCGGCCTTTTTTCTCCTGCCCAACAGCGCCCTTTTTTTATTTTAATGATGTTTACACTATATCAAAATCAAAATACGTATCTTTAAAGGGTTCCCTCGCCAAGCGATAGTGCCACCATTCTTTTTCGTAGGCCAAAAAACCGCTTTTTTCCATAATATTTCTTAAAAGCAAACGGTTTTGGGCAGCATCTCTCCCGATGCTTGGACTCCCGTGGCGGGAGCTTTCGTCCATAAAGTCAAAGATGGTTCCCATATCAAGGGGATGGCCTCTTATAATATCAACCAGGGTTAAATCTGCCACGCTGCCCCGTGAATGGCCTGAACGAGAGGCAATATATTCTTTTAAAACCAGCTCTTCTTTTTTCTCGTTAGGGTAGTATTTTGCTTTCAACGCCTTGTTTTCCTCTTTTTCTTTTGCCCACATCACCAAGTTATCAACGGCCTTTTGCGGACGGTAGGCGTCAAAAATAAAAAGAGCAAATCCTTTTTCACTCGCATAAGCTGCTGCCTGTTCCAAGGCTTCCTTTAATTCCCAGGTTCCAATCATTTTATTTGCTAAATAGCCTGCCAAGGGTTTGCCTGTTAGGTTTTCTGCTGTGGCATAAAATAAATGTCCCTTCATATCATGTTTTCCGCCGTTTAATTCCGTGAAGCCCTTCTGCATACTCTTCCCTCCCTTTTATCCATATCATAAAGCAAACCTCAAAAAACACAACCTTTTTTAGCACATCTGCTAAAAATGTTTCGCAAGTCTTCTTTTTTTATTTTTTGGGTGTACAATAGAGAAGATACGAAAAGGTTTTATGTATTGTAATAAGGGGTGTTTTATGCTTTTTTCTAAAATTGACTTGCGTCGGCTCATCCTTCCTTTAATTATTGAACAGTTTCTTTCTGTAGCCATGGGTTTTATTGATACAGCCATGGTTTCCGGTGCAGGGGCCGCCGCTGTGTCGGGTGTTTCCCTGTCGGATAATTTAAACGTACTGCTCATTAATATTTTTGCTGCCCTGGCTACAGGCGGGGCGGTGGTGGTGGCCCAGTATCTTGGCCGCAGAGATGCTGAAAATGCTGGCATTGCGGCAAAACAGCTTCTTTACGCCTCTATTTTTATTTCCTTGGCTATCTTTACTATTGTTTTCCCCATTCGCCAATGGCTTTTAACAAAAATATTCGGCGGGGCTGAAGCCCTTGTGATGGAGCATGCCCTAACTTATTTAAGCATTACCATGTTTAGTTTCCCCTTCTTAGCTTTGTACAACAGCAGTGCCGCAATTATGCGTACTACAGGCAACTCCAAAACACCAACCTTTACGGCTTTGTTAATGAATATTGTAAATATTATTGGCAACGCTATTTTTATTTATGTGCTTAAAATGAATGTAGCCGGTGCTGCCATTTCTACAGTGCTTTGCCGGGCTGCCGGCGCCATTGCCATGCTTTGGTATTTGCAAAAGCCTAATCCTGTTTTAATTATCAAAAACTTGTTCAGACCTATTTGGCGCCCGGATATGATTAAGCGTATTTTACGCATCGGCATTCCAAACGGGGTAGAAAACAGTCTGTTTCAACTTGGAAAAATTATTATTTTACAGCTGGTGGCCTCCCTTAGCACCGTTGTTATTGCTGCCAACTCCGTAGCCAATATTTTATCAAGCATTATAACCATCCCCGGTTCCGCCATTGGCCTTTCCTTAATTACCGTTGTTGGCCGCTGTATTGGAGCAGGAGAAAAAGAGCAGGCCAAAAAATATACGTCTCTGCTCATGAAATTAACCTATTTATCTCTAATTATTACCTCCGCACTGGTTGTTGCCGCCTTACCTTGGATATTATCTTCGGTTTTCAGCCTTACAGGCGAAGGTTACACCATTACCAGAGATATGCTTTTGATTTATGCCGGGGTATCCATATTTATATGGCCCCTCTCCTTCACTTTACCCAATGCCCTGCGGGCTGCGGGAGATGCAAAGTTCACCATGGTTATATCCCTTTTATCCATGGCCCTTTTCAGGGTTTTATTAAGCTATGTGTTTGTGAACGCCTTTGGCTGGGGGATTTTTGGCGTATGGTACGCCATGTTTGCCGATTGGGTAATTCGCTCCATCGCCTTTACCCTCCGCTTTAAGGGAGGCAAATGGCTCGACAAAAAAGTAATATAGCAACAAAACCTGTTTCATCCTTATTTGATGAGGGTACTTTATTGATGCAATGATAAATGCAATTACATCAAAAGAGAAAAGGATTTTGATACTTATGAATACAGAATTTTGGGAAGCCATTAAAAACCGCCGTAGCCATTATGCCCTTTCAAAAGAAAAAGTGCTTTCAGTTCAAGATATACAAAAAATTGCGGAAGAAACTTTGCTGCATACTCCGTCGGCTTTCAACTCCCAATCCACCCGCATGGTTTTGCTTTTCGGGAAAGACCACCAAACCTTATGGGACGATATTGTATTGGGTGCTTTACGCAAAGAAACAGACGATGAAGCTTTTGCCCGCTCAAAGCAAAAAGTGGAAGGAGCTTTTTCATCAGGCTATGGCACTGCCCTTTTCTTTGAAGACCAAGGGGTAATCGATGCCTTGGTTAAACAGTTCCCCCTGTACGCAAACAGCTTTTCCAACTATTCCCAGCACACAAGCGGCATGCACCAGCTAGTATTTTGGACAGCCATTGAAGAAAAAGGCCTGGGAGCTTCCCTTCAACACTACAACCCTTTAATTGACCAGGCGGTAATGGATACATGGAACATTCCTGCCAACTGGAAGCTGGTTTCCCAAATGCCCTTTGGAAAACCCCTTGATGAGCCTGGAGAAAAAACCTTCCTGCCCCTTAAGGAGCGTTTAATTGTAGTAAATCAGTAAAATATTTTGAACAAAGAAAGGTGTTTTTTATGATAAAACCTGAAGTTGCAAAAATGCTAAACGAGCAAATTAATAAAGAACTGTTTTCCGCCTACTTTTATTTGGCCGTTACCAACTATTATACCGACCAAAACCTTGATGGCTTTGCCAATTGGTTTATGATTCAAACCCAGGAAGAGCGGGATCACGCCATGCTGATTCGCGAATTTTTATTAAATGAAGGGGAAAAGGTTCACTTTACCGAAATTGGTGCCCCTAAAGAAGACTTTAAGGCACTGCGCGATCCCTTACCCGCTGTTTTAGCCCACGAAAAATATATTACCCAAAGCATTCTAGATATCTATGAAGTAGCCCACGATTTAAAAGACTTTAGATCCATGCAGTTTTTAGACTGGTTTGTGCAAGAGCAGTCTGAAGAAGAGAAGAATGCTTCAGACCTGTTGGCCCGTTTTGACCTATTTGCCGCTAACAACCTCTACGCCTTAGACGGAGAAATGGCTGCCAGGGTGTATGCTCCCCCCACTTTAACCTTAGACTGATTTATAAAAGTATTTATAAAAGTAGATTGAAAAAAGCAGGCTTTTGCCTGCTTTTTTGTGTATCAACAATTTGGGATTGTTTTTTTCAGTTACTGCCAGCCTTAGTTGTCTCTATTTTTAATCTGCTTTCGTTTTTCGTAATAAGCATACATTAAAAACAGCGAGAATCCTCCGGTGCCCCAGCTGATTAAAAAGCCAAAAAAGCGGATGAATAATAGCTGGGGGCTTCGTATTTCAATTAACTTGGCCTGTCCTTGCCACACATTCCAAAAGGATTTTTTAATTTTACTCCAGGCAACCAGTTTCTCCGGTATCCATTCAGGAAAAGTATATACGGGCAAAAGAATATACTGTACCAGTTTAGCCAGGGCCAGGGCTACTAAAATATAGCCTAAAAACAGGATAGCAATACCGATTATCAGCCTTGGCAAAAGGCGCAGGGCGTAATGGATTTTTAACCGCCTTTTATAATCATCTATAAAGGCCAGCACTCTTTTGTTCCACCATTTTATAAAAGCTAGCATGATAATGAGCCCCAAGGCAAAAAGCATCACCCGCAAAGGCATTTTTACGCCCATTACCTCTTTTTGCAAATTGGTAAAGGTACCCCTTAGTTGCATTTGTGTTTGGATAACATCTAAAAAGGTAGAACCGGCACCGGAACCTTGAATAGGCCGGGCACTAATCATCAAGGCATCCAGAGGAATGCTTTTTGTAATAAAAGAATTCAAGGGCACGTATGCTCCGTAGTCCTTTTCATCCCCTACTTTTTTTTGGTGCCGCACCACCCCAATTACTCGGTAGGGTTCTCCTTGAATCATCATGGTTTTACCCACAGGATTTGATTCAGAAAAAACCCCCAGGGCCAGCTGCTCATCAATCAAAGCCACTGGGTCGCCTCTTTTAAACTCCTCGGGGTATATAAGCCGCCCTTCCCTTGCAATTAACGGGTATATTTGAAGGGAGTGTTCACCGATTGCCGTAAGTCTGCCATTACCGCCGCCCTTATCGCTGCTAAAGTTGGCAGAGGAGATAATGCCCTCAACCGAATAGGTTTCAATGGCTGTTTGCCAGTCTGTATCCGCTGCTTCTTTCAGGCGCTTTTGCAAATCTTCAATGGCCAGGTTCGGCTTTTCCTCTTCAGCCGGGCCTTCATCGCCCAAACCAATGTCTTCCTCCTTAGGTATTTCAGCAGCCTGGCTTATCACAGGGGCCGGGGCAACAAATAAGTACTGTAAAAGGTCCGGAACCGACTGGAGCTTTACAACAGAAAAAATCAGGATGCCTAAACAAACCACCAACCCCAAAAGACCGCGGGTTTTGTTTTTCTTCACAGGTCTTCCCTCCACATTTCTATTGCTGATTATACTCCATTACTGTTGAGCCGGCGGTAATGCTCCTGTCCTCCCGGTCTGCTATGCTCTCCCAAATATCATCCCGAATGGACACCCTTGTATCAGAGCGCTCTACAACCGTAACGTTCCGCTTATCAACCTTTAAAACATTATTGCCCTGCAAAATGTTCCCTGGTGCCGGACTTACTACAAAAACATAATCTCCTTCTCCGTCGTTTCTAACGGCACTGGCCGGGAGCAGGGTGGTCCTTTCCTTGGCCCGGTAGGTGACCGTGCCTGTAACCCCTTCTCTCTGGAGTTTTGACAAAGGTCCTAAGGTTTTAATCATCTCTTCTGTAAGTTCAATAAAGGCATAGCGCTTGCCTTCGCGAATGTTAGTTTCAACCTTTGTAACAACCGAGGAGATATTCTCGCTTTGCCCCCAGTCATTACTAACAGAAAAAGCAACCTTTGCCCCTTCCACAATCTTTTTCGTATCCTTTTCTTCAACTACGGCCCGCATTAAGGGCTGTACACCGCTTTCGTTCATGGTAAAGGCCGGGCTAACCCCAGTATAATTATCCCCCGCGTTTACATTCAACTTAATCACATAGCCAGTATAAGGAGCCCGTACTTCCTTAATGGCCAGATTTTGAGCAACAAGCTCTTCCTGGTCGGCCATGAGTTTATCCATTTCTTTTATTAAGGTGTTGCGCTTATCAATATAGGTAAATACCTCGTCTTCTATTTTCATTTCTTTGTTGTTGTATGAGTCCATAAAGGCCTGGTAGGCCTCGTCATATATGGCCTTGGCCGCAACTGCCCGGTCTATTTTTTCTTTCAATTCGCTGCTTCCCTCGCCCATGGTTACGGCCATTTTCCAGTCGGCCATACTTTGGGGCAGGGTTATTTTTTCTTCCAGGGCCTTTGATTTGGCTTCCAGAACCGCCTGGGCCTGAAGTTCTTGTTTTTCTACCACGGCCAGTTGGAGTTCATTTTGCTGACTGGCTTTTGAAGCCTTTCGGTTTGCTGTTTCAAGGTCTAGCAGTTCCTTTGCCTTCAGGTTATAATCTTCTTTCAGCTTTTTTAAATTGTCATCATAAGTTGGCATGTGGGCTGTAAAAATCATATCTCCCTCTTTTACCTCGTAGCCTGGGGTGACATATAGCTTATCGACAATAATGCCCCCTTCTCCCCGGGCCTGTTCAATAATAAATTCCACTTCTTTTTCAAACTCAACAATGCCCGGCAGTTCAATTTTATCTTCAAAGCGGCCGCTAGTGCCCCTGATTAACTGTACCTTTGGTGTGGTAATAGATTTTACCGTATCAGAAAAAAAGATACACAGGGCAACAACAACAACCAGCCCAATCATTCCTTTAATGGCAACGCTTTTAAGTTTCATCTGTTCTTCTCTCCTTGCCTTATTTTAATTCGCTTAGCTGTACGCCCATGAGAATATCTTCTTGAAAGTAAAAGTAAACAAACAGGGCAGGCAGCATGTACAAGGCCGCCCCGGCAAAGGCCACATCCACCGCTGTGTCGTTAATTTGGTTAAAAATAACCGAAAGGGGGCTGGCTTGCTGGTTGTTTGCTAAATAAACCAAGGGCTGCTCCACCATGTTCCAGCAATCGGCAAAAGACAGGGCCACCGCCGCACCTAAAATGGGCCTGCACACGGGTATAATAACATGAATAAAGCAGCGGAAGGTCCCGGCACCGTCAATCATTCCAGCTTCCAGCAATTCATTTGGAAGGCCAATCATAAATTGCCTGAGTAAAAAGATGTAAAAAGGCGAAAACCACATGGGTAAAATCACCGCCCAAGGGCTGTCCATCAAGTTAAGCTTGCGCAGGGTAATGGCGCTGGGTACCATGGTTACCTGAAAGGGCAGCAACATGAGCATTAAAATTAAAAAAAACAGCCCGTCTCTAAATTTAAAAGTAAACCGGCTCAATCCGTAGGCCATTAAGGGAATAATCATGGCCTGACCCAGCAAAATTAAGCCTGCATATTTGGCCGAGTTAATAAAATACTGTAAATACTGGGGCTGATCGATGAGGATTTTATAGTACTGGTTTAAGGAAAAAGGGTTGGGCGAATACAATATTTTAAGCCAAAAATCCGGCGCCCCGGAGCCCAGCAGTTTGCTGTAGCCGCTGATTTCTTCCGGAGAAAAGAAGGAATATAAAAAAGTAAAGAAAATAGGTACCATAAAAAGCAGAGCAGTTGTAAAAAGAAAAACCATGGCAATCAGCTGCCCCAGGATAAAATGCCTGCTGCGCTGCCTTCGTTTTTTTACTTTTTTTACCTTTATGGTGTTTTTAGCGGTCACGTATTCCCTCCTCCCTTTCTACACTTGTTCTGGTGAACGAACCGACCTTGAAGAGAATAAAATAGCAAAAATTACAAAAACCATTGCAGCAAAGATGTAGGCTGCTGTTGTAACGTTTTGATATTCCAGCTTATTAAACAGGTTGTTCATATAATGCTGCAAAGTATATATATCCGGCGAAGGATAGGAACCGGATATATAGAAAACCTCTTTAAAAATTTTAAAGGTGTTAATCCAAGCCAATACAAAAACCAAAAAGGCTGTAGGCATTATAAGGGGAAGGGTAATTTTAAACTCCCTTTGGAAGGCATTGGCCCCTTCCAGGGCCGCGTATTCATACAGGGCTTCAGGCACCGCCTGTAAGGCGGCAGCAAAAATAACAATGGAAAAACCCAGGTTTTTCCAAATATAAAGCAAAACAACAGGCAGGCGCATGGCCATTCCATCCAGCCAGTTTATTTTGCTGTAACCTAGAGCCGCCACCACCCGGTTGATAACACCGCTATAGTCAAATATAATACGCCAAATAAGTATAATGGCCGCTGAGGGCATGAGATAGGGCAAAAGCAGAACGTTTCTAAAAAAAGTGCTTTTTTTACCCAAAACCCGAAGCATGGCTGCAATAACAAAGGAAAGGAGCCAAATAACCGGTGCACAAATAAGAGACAGCTCAAAGGTGTTTTTGAGCCCCTGTTTGAACATGGTGTTGTTCCAAACCTTTACATAGTTTTGAAAGCCCACAAAACGGTTATGCAAACTGCCATCGGTTACAGAGTAGTAAATGCCTCCAAAAAAAGGAATAACATAAAAAAGCATCAAGCCGATAAAGCCTGGAAGCAAAAACAAAATAACAATTTTTTTGCGTTTAAACAAAAGGTTACTCCTCCTTTTGTGAGTAAAATAACTAATTGCCTTATTTATTCTACCAACTATCTAACGAATTAGCTATCCTTTTTGTTCCCGCTAAGCCAAAAAAACATGTTTTTTTGTTTTTCTCCCCTTCTTTTTCTCTTGCTTTTATAACAATTTAAAGAGAAGAATCAGGCTAAAAGATTTGTTGAACCAGGGTTTTTGCCTGCCTTTTCCATACAAATGCCCCGGCATAAACCAGCCGGGGCCCAAAATAAGCGTTTATAAAACTTTTGGTTACAACTCTTTTACCAACCCTTGTTAACGGGAATTGAAGTTTTTTGCCAAAGGGATGCATCAGTACCAGCTTTCTAAGCTGTTTTCCAGGTTACTGCTCTTCCAAAATCATCATCTGGATTTTTTTATTGGCCTGGGATATAAACTGGTCAAGGGTAATGGCTCCCTCTGCATATTGCTCCAGCAGCACCCAAATATTGCTTGGGCTCCGGTCGGCACCATTCATATATAGTACCTTAGGCACATACAGCACCTCCGCCATTTTTTGATGGTTCTGTATCCGCTGGGGGCTGATCCGCCACGGGTTTTCATTTTTTTCAATGGCTTTTTTCAAAATATCAATCCGCTCTTGAATAACTGCCTTTTCACTTTCCGGGGCCTTTTTAAACTGTTCCTCTAATAATACCAGGCTTTCTTCCTTAAAGTCATAACCATTCTGGGGGTCTTTCTCTTTTTCTACCGGCTCCATATCGGGAAAGAAGCTTAGATCCTGATAGGGGCTGTACCCTTCAATCATCACTTCCAAAAAGGCAATGGCTTCCTCCTTCATATCCGACAAGGGGTTTACAAAGGCCACCTCCCCTTGTTGTATGCCATAGGCAGGTTCCATACCTTCTTCCAGCACCAAGTACAAGGGCTGGGCGCTGTCATCTCCCATATCTCCAATAAAGGAGAAAAGAATGAAGTAATCATCATCTGCTTGCCCAACTTCGACATCCCTCATCTCTTCCTCGGTGATATTCATGTGGCTTGGCAGGTCCGCCTCTTTAATTTTAGCAATCAGGTTTCTGTATAAGGGGGTATCAAAGTTAATCAGCTCCCCCTTTTTTTGATAATGGTCAATGTAGGCAGTGGTAACCAAGCTAAGCAAAAAAGATTCTGTAAAATAATCTTGGTGAAAACGGTAGTTGGTATTTTCTTCCTTTAACTCATGCTGCCAGCGCTTGGCGAATTCAATTAAATCAAAATACGTTTTAAGCACTTCTTCCGGGCTTAAGCCCATTCGCTCCCAGGTATCAGGGTTATAGTAGGCCGGTGGAAGAGACGTAATGTCCCAAGGCACCATATACGTTTGCCCCTTGTAGGTAAAAGCCTGCTGAAGGTAGGGATACATTCTTTCGGTATTTTTTTAAATCAACTGGCTGGAGGATAAGGGAAGGGCATATTCTTTTTCCATAATCTTCCAAAAAGGCATATTCAAAAGGTCTATCATGATCACATCGGCTTTAAGGGCACCGGTAAGCATGGCTTGAACCAACTCTTCCGCCATACTGTAGGGCGACTCGCCCTTGGGGTCACTTTTAACAACGGGAATATCCGGGTATTTTTCGTTATAGGCGCTAATAACCCGGGGTTGTATATTGCCGTCAACCACCAGTTCTTTTGCAGGTTTATACTGCTCATCAGCATTTTTAATCTCAACCAAACCTGGAAAAGAGCTAAATAAAATATACATTTTATCCTCTGTAATCCAGCCCTGGTTTTCAAGGGCACCCCAGCTACTTGCTAAATAGTCTACATTCAGGGGTATAAAGTCGCTGCCCATCCGGTATAGTTTTTTCTCCTGAGTAAAGTAAAAAGCATCTTCCTTTTCGTTATAGGCAAGGCCTGCAGGTGCTATATCCTCCAGCACAGCCAGCTGGGTCAAAGCGTCTGTTTCAGGGTCAAAAGTAGCCAGGCTTATTTGGACCTTTGCTTCGCCCCCTGCCGACCCATTCGGCGCTACATAGGTAAGGGCCGCAATTTGCCCGTTTTTATAAGGTATGAGCCTGTTAATATTCTCGCTTTGATAGGCCGTTATTTCACTTGTGCTCAGGTTAATGGAATATAGGGTTTTTACAGCACCCCTGGCTTGGTATGCCATTTGAATGATAAAAAGTTTATCATCATAAACCCCCTGGCTGCTCAGATTGACATCGTTTCCGTTTTCGTCTTCAAGGGGAAGGGGAAGGTTCATGGCTTCATCCTCATTCACCTGGCCGGTAGCCTTATCAACCTGGTAAGCCTTTTGAACCTCCGGATCAAAGAGGTATAGTTTTTCCTGCCAGGTAAAAAGAAAGGCCTTTTCTGTAAAGGGGTGATTAAAAGCCGCTAACAAAACCGGCTCTTCTTGCCCCAGGGTATAGGTATATAGTTGCTGATCTTCAAAGGTCATATAAAGGGTACTACCCTCTACCACCATAGACCTGACCCCTTCTTCTCCGCTTCTGAATGCATGCTGCTTTTTTTAAAGAGCACTGTATCCCCCGGGGCAGCCAGAGCACCTGAAACAACTGTAGCAAACATACTAACCAGCAGCAAGACGGCATAAATTTTCCGTTTCATCACGTTTCCCTCCTTGTTAAAAAAAGTTATAAAAATAAAATGGGCAGGTAAATCGTTTACTTACTTATACAACGATGGAAGAGGCCTTTATCTTCCCAAAATAAAAAAAGAAGCGGTGTAACGCTTCTTTTTTATTGCCTATTCTATCAGTCGTTCCAGCTCGTTAATAAACTGGTTAATGGTTAAATGGTCGTGCATATAGTCTTCAATTAAGTAATACACTTCGCCCCCTTGCTGCCCGTAAAGAGGCCCGGTATCCAAAGCAAGGTAAAGGAAGGGCAATATTTCTTTATAGTAGTCAAGCCGCTGGGGGGAAATAAGCCAATAGTATTTTTCTTTATCGGCCAGCTCCTGCTCATAATAGCGAATTATTTTTTCTATAAGCTGCTTGTCTTCTTCCGCTGCGGACTCAAGGGTGTTTTTATACTCTTCTACCACCCTTTCAAAAGAGGCCATTTGGTTATCGTACCCATCGTTTACAACGGGCTTGTCCTTATCTGTATATAGGACAGCCTCCTGTTGGGGAGTATAGCCTTCAAGCATCCCTTCCAGATAGGCCAAGGCCATTTCTTTATTAGGGCTATTTCCATTGACCACCGCAATTTGAGAGAAGATTTTTTGCGTTGGTTCCATCCCTTCATCCAGGGATAAAACCATGGGCCAGCTATCGCTTTCATTTAAAAGAAAGTTTGGGCCAAAGTACTCAAATAAGCTGTTTTCGTACTCCAACGCTTCAAGGTAATCTACATCATCTTCTCCGTAAGGGATGTTTAAATTTTTTGCCCCCTCCATCAGGGTTTTAAATAAAGTAGTGTTGTAGGTTAGGGGAAGTTTTTCTTTTAAGTAATGGTTTTCGTATTCTTCCAGCAAAGCCCACAGCAGCTGCCCCTTTGTAAATACCTGGCCGGCTAAAAAGTGATAATCCGGATAGGTTTGCTGCAGCTGATCCCATCTTTGGGCAAAGGCAATGAACTCAAGATAGGTTTTGGGGACCTCCTCCTGGCCAAGGTCCAGAGCTTCCCAACTTTTAGGGAAGTAAGACAGCCTTGTGAATAACTCTACCGATGCAGGAACGCCGTAAATGTTGCCGATATTACCCGGCTGCACCACTTGGCGAATGTAGGGGTACAAGCGCTGTGTGCTGCTTACAAGGGCATCGCTTTGATTCAGAGGTAAAATAACCCCTTGGTTAATCAGGGTGCCTATATCCACCCTGTCGGGGCTGATAAAAAAGATGTCTGCCTGAGTTGACTGGCTGTTAATGGCCTTAACCAATTCTTCCGCCGTCATATATTCTTCCATTTCCCAGCTAATAGTAGTAACGGGTACCTGAGGGTATTTTTGATTAAAGGCCTTGTTTATCTGACTTTCTCCATCGGCATAGATGGATAAAACCGGCTCTTTTGAAGCATTCTCATCCAAGGCAGTTATGAGGATACCTTCCCCCCAGCCCCGCCAAAGAATATATTTGCCTTCTTTGGTAATCCAGGCTTTTTGCTGCATATCTACAAAGTGGTTGGCCCCGTAGCCCACCACCTGCTCAGGTTTATGGGCTGAAATTTCGTAAATTTTGCCCTGGGCTGAGTAGTAAACAATTTCTTTTTCCGGGCCGGAGGCAATGCCCCCCACCTCGTAATAAGTAAGGTTAAACAAGGGAATTGTTTTACCGGTTTCGGGATAGAATACCGTTATTTGAGGGGTGTTCATCTGCCCTGTTTTTGTATTATAGGCATTGGCATCGTCAAACGCAACGGCTAAAAAGCTCTTTTCATCATAAGGCAAAAGGCGCTGTACGTTTAAAATATCATATTCTTCTTTTTCGCCGCTGACCAGGTTTACCGATTCAATGGCGCTGCTCTCAAAGCCCTGGGTATGGTTTTCACACTTAAAAAACAGCTTATCCCCCAATATCCCCTGTATATCGCAAGAGAAAAGGGAGGGCTCACCGGCTTTTTCATCCAGTACAAAATCAATATTATGTTCTTTTGCCAATTCCCCCGTTTGGGGCATGATGGCAATGGCCCTGCCCGTTAATTTATTGAGCCCATACAAATAACCCTTCCAAAAAAACAGGCTGTGAATGAGGTCATCCGCTCCTTGGCCCAATATTTGTTTTGCCTCCTCATAAGAGTTAAACCACATATCTTCCCCTTTTTCCTTAAAATCGGGAAAAAAGGTAAGGAGCTTTGTTGTATCCCCCGTTAAAAGGTTGTACAAATATACTGCATCCTGTAAGAGAATGTAGAGCTGATTATTTTCATACCAAACATCCTGTATGGAATAAGCATCACCAAGCTGGTTTTTCAATGTTTCGTCGTCAAAAATTATATCCTTTTTCAAAGCGACGGCTCCAGGAACATACATCCCTGTTAAAAGCACTGCCACCAGAAAAAAAGTCATCCATTTTTTCATTAAGGCTCCCCCTTTGAATAACCGAAGTCATTTCTATTATAATCTATCCGCTGTACAAATCAACTCCTTCTTCAAGAGGGGTTAAGAGCTTCTCGTTTATTTTACTATAGTGTACATACTCCGCTGTAATATCAGAAATAAAGTTTTCGCGGCCTACAGGGTAACCATAAAAGCCCAGGCTGGGGTAGTTGATCTCAATTTCATCATACCAGCGTTTATATAGGTCTAAAAGCTCGCTGTAAGTGGCAGGTAAATCCTTTTCTAAAAGGCCTACTTCATTTAAAATTGCTGTTGAATAATACATGGTGGGCCTTAACTCCGGTAAAACGGGTAATGCATAAATTTCTCCCCGTCGGCTAATCCCCTCTTGCCAAAAAGGATACATGCGCTCTACACTGTTTTGAATAACGTAATTTTGAGATAAAGGATAGGCATACTCCTTATCCATAATTCTTTGAAAGTTGATGCTTCCCGGGTTAACAATAAAAACATCAATTTCCCCCGTATCAGATTGAATAAGTCCGAAAACGCCTTCAGTTGTTTCATTAATCCCCTCTTCTCCAACCCGCTTGATGTCTATCTGGGGGTATTTACTTTTAAAAGCCTGGTTTATTTCCTCCGATGCCCAGCCGTATGTGTGAAGGGTGCTTTCAGGCATTCCAAAAGCAGCTGAGAAAACAGGCAAGCACAATAGTAAAACCATCCACAGAACAAGCAATCTTTTTTTCACCTATCATCCCTCTTTTCATAAGGTTTTTCATTTTTCATCTATCAATAAAACGAATGAAAAACCCTTTTTATTCCCTTTGAGTTATACATTTGGTTTTGTGATGTGTTTGGCTTCTTTATATAAAAGGCGGATGGTAAATTGGAGCACACCACGCCAAAATCGATATCAGAAAATACCGCGCAAAAAACAAGTCGATGAAATGGCAAGGTTTTTTCGAAAACAAGAAAAACAGCGTAGAAGCAGCCCCGTTATTGGGAGCCTTGTTGATGATGGCTTACACTAAAGAGCTGTCTTTTCATTAGTGCCCGACTTGCATGGTGCTGACCTGCGTTCTTTTGCGTAAAGCTCAATGTATAAAAAAGAGAGCTTCGGCTCTCTTTTTTATACATCACTCTCTTTATTGCAGCTCAAGGGCCATCATCTGTACCCGGCGGTTTGCTTCGGTAATAAATTGCTCCAAGGTAAGGGCCCCTTCAAAATAATTTTGTAGCAGGGCAGATACATTTGTTTTTTCATCACCGCTGTAAATGATTTCATCTTCCGGAATATAATAGGTGGGTAAGTATTTCAGATACCTGTCAATGCCTTCCTGGCTTACTTCCCAATAGAAATCATCTTTGTTTTCAAGGAGCTCTTCCAAGTGTTTAATATATTCCTCTAGCCTGGCCTTATCCGCTTCCTCGGTGGTTTCTAGCTGCTTTTTTTGTTCCTCCAAGGCGGTTTCAAAGCTTTTAACTGTTTCCTCGTAGTACTCGCTTTTTATCGGTTCATTTTTATCTGCAAACATAGCCACTTCAACTGACCCCCGATAGGTTGTAGCCATGGCTTCTAAATAGGCTACTGCCAGTTCCTTATTGTTGCTTAAAGGATTTACAAAGGCGACGGTGGTGTATACAGGAAGGGCTGGTTCCATGCCTTCGTCCAAAGGAATAATTAGGGATTGAAAGCTACTGCTGCTTAATTCATTCAAAATTCCCGCTCCTCCCCGGTCAAAGAGGGCTTTTTCATAGTTGTCTTCTATCATAATGGCACCATTTTGTTCGTAGTCGACCTGCATCGGTAAGTCCATCTCTTCAATAAGGGTCATCATTTTTCTAAACAGGGGCGTATCAAAGTCAATGATTTCTTTTTGCTTTTGATAATAATTGATATAGGCGTCAATGGTCATGCGCACCAGGTCAGACTTGCTCATTTGCGTTGTGCCGGAAAAAAAGGCATAATCCAGGTTCTCTTCCCCCATCTCCTGACTCCATTTTTTTGCAAGTTCTAAAAACGCCACATAAGTTTTAGGCACATCTTCCTGGGTTAGGCCAACTGCCTCAAAAGCTTTGGCAGAATAAAACAAGTTGGCAAAAGTATACACCTCTTCAGGTACGCCGTAAATTTTTCCGTCGTAAGTTACCGCCTCCTGAATAAAAGGATACATGCGCCCAATGGCAGTTGTAATCTCTTCGTTTTGGCTTAGGTCTAAGGCATATTCTTTTTTCATTAAGTTGCTAAAGCTCATATACTGGGGGGAGATATAGAAAATATCCACATTGGTTTCGCCCGATTGAATGGCCTGGGCAATCATTTGCCCGCTTTGATAACTCTCTTCCTCCCAGCTGTTATATGTAATGGGAACATCCGGATACTTTTGTTTAAAGGTCTTTTTAACTTGGTCGTTATAACCTCCGCCATAAATCAGCAGGCTGCTTTGGGCCATATACTGAGGGTCTAGATTCACAACGTAAGCCGGGCTGCCGCCGCCCCCCCACAAAATGTACAGACCCTCATCGGTTATCCAAGCTTTTTGGCCTGAGTAAGAATTGCTTTCGTCCGTATAGCCCACATGCTCCGGCGGTTGACCTTGTTCCATTTTATATATTTTACCCCGCATCGCATAAAATACCGCATCTTCCTTCGAACTATAAGCAATGCCCCCGCTGTCGTAGGGCTCCAGTTCCCCATAAGGGGTTAAGGTTCCTTGATCCATATCATAAACCATTAATTGGGCTTTTTGCATGGTTTGGGTTTGTTCGTTATAGGCATTCATTTCATCAAAAACCATAACAAGGAGGCTGTTGTTTTTATAGGGAAGCAGCCTTTTTACATGCTCAATTTCATACACCTTTTTTTCTTTTGTGTTCAGGTCAATTCCATAGGCACTGCTGCTTTCAATTCCCATTTGCCCATAGACTTCCTCGGTAAAAAAAAGTTTACCGTTAATGATACCTTCCATGGTTGTGTTGATATACTTGTCTTGATCCTCTTCCTTAGTTTCGCCTTCCTCAGCAGGTTTTAACACCTCCAGGGGCTTATCCAGGCTAACCTGGCCGGTGGCGGTATCAATTGGGTAAGCCATGCCTGAAAGAGTATTGTAGCCATACAAGGTATCCCCGTCTACCAAAAGGTTCTGAAAAAAAAGTTCCGCTTTGTCTCCCAGTTTTGCTTTGGCAGCTTTAAAATCTTCAAACCACAGCGGGCCTTCTTCTTCATCAGGCAAAAAAGTGGTTACAAGAACAGGTTTTTCATCCCCCAAGGCGTATTTGTATAGTTGAGTTTGAAATAAAAAGTAAAGGGTGTTGCCCATCAGGGCTACATCTTGAATGTAGGCCTGGTTTCCTACCGTTTCTTCCACCTGTTGCCGGTCAAAAACTGTTGCATCCCCCGGGGCTGCTAAAGCCATGGGTATACTACCAAGAAACAGGCTGAAGGCCAATAATAAAATAAATAATCTCTTTTTCATCGTATCTCTCCTTTTATTGTTAAGTGCCTATTTATAAAACGATTCATAACTGCCTTTTATTCCATTTGAGGTGAAATTTAAAAAAGCGAGCTTTCGCTTGCTTTTTTATGTTATACAAATCGAATGCCGTCTTTCGCCTGTTGATTGTTATATCTGGTTAAAAGGCGCTTGATCCTATCATAGGGATTAAGCAGCTTGCTCAAAGAGCGATCGTGGTTTAATGTAGCAATTAAATAGGACATGTATTTGCTCATATCTGCTTTTACAAACCAGGGCGCCATCTCCAGCTCGGGCCTTGTATAAGTTAAGTTGGTTGAAATCACCTTGCTGATAATCCCCTCTTCATAGGCCTGATTAAACTCTTCAATGCCATTTGTAAAAAGCGAAAAAGTGGCTGCGGTAAAAATACGGTTGGCCTTGCGCTTTTTAAGCTCCTTGGCCAGATCCAGTACAGAGTCACCGGAGGAGATAATATCGTCAGATACAAAAACATCTTTGCCTTCTACCGAGTCTCCCAAGTATTCGTGGGCTATAATAGGGTTACGGCCATTTACAATTTGCGTATAGTCACGCCGTTTGTAAAACAGACCCATGTCTACCCCTAAAACAGAGGAGTAATAAATATTCCGGTCAATGGCGCCTTCGTCGGGGCTAACAATCATCATGTGGTCTTTATCGGTTAAAATGTCCTTCTCTTTTTTAAAAAGGGCCTTTAAAACCTGGTAATAAGGCATCACGTTTTCAAAACCGTTTAAGGGAATGGCGTTTTGCACCCGGCTATCGTGGGCATCAAAGGTAATAATGTTGGTAACACCCATGGCTTCCAATTCTTGCAGAGCCATGGCACAGTCCAGGCTTTCCCTTGATGTGCGCCGGTGTTGCCTGCCTTCGTATAGCATGGGCATAATTACGTTAATTCGTTTTGCTTTACCGCCAATGGCGGCAATAACGCGTTTTAAGTCTTGAAAGTGGTCGTCGGGAGACATAGGTACTTCCTTGCCGTACATTTTATACGTTTCGTTATAAGCCCCAATGTCGCATAAAATGTAAATATCGTACCCGCGAACGCTTTGCTTAATCATGCCCTTGGCTTCACCGTTTCCAAAACGAGGGCACTGTACATCAACTAAAAAGTTATCTCTTTCAAAGCCGGGGGCAACGGCCAACAGGCCATTTTCTTGCATGTCTTGCTTGTATTGCTCTTGTTGTGTCCTCCACTTCATCAGCCACTCGTTTACCTTCTTTCCTAACTCCTCTGTGCCCTTCATTGCGATTACACCCAATGGGCCATAGGGAACAGTTAGGAAATCATCGCCCTTGTTCCAAGAATTAACAAAACCCGCCACGCCATCTACCTCTTTTGCAATATTTCCTAAAAAGGATAAGCACATTATAACAGATGATTATAAGATTGAGAAGTAACCCCAGGAGGATTATGCCCATGATTGGTCTGTTTTTTTCTTCTCTCCCAATTGCCCCTATCCCAATTCCCCTTATAAGGGAGATAGACAAAAAAGCATAAAAGTTTTACACTAATAACGTAACAAATATTTTATACGGATGTAAGGTAACAAAAAGGAGTTTTTGATATGAGCAAAACTGATGCGATTCGCCAGGCGACCACCCAAGCTTTAAAAGACCGCGATAAAGAGCGGCGGGAAGCCCTGTCTATTCTTTTATCTGCCTTAAAATTAAAGGCCATTGATAAAAGAGAACCCTTAACTGAACTGGAAGAGGACCAGGTGATTTTAAAAGAAATAAAACAAATGCAAGAAACCATTGATACAGCCCCTGCCGACCGGGTTGACGTAATTAAAAAAGCCAAAGACCGCATTGCCATTTACGAGGTGTTTGCCCCCAAGCAAATGAATACCCAGGAGATAAAAAACGAAATTCAAATCCTTTTAAACAACCTTGGCTTACAAAACCCCACTGCAAAGGACAAGGGGGTAATTATGAAAAATTTGATGCCCCTTTTAAAAGGAAAAGCCGACGGGGCTTTAATCAACCAGGTTTTAGGGGAGTTTTTAAACTAATGTCCCCGCCAGTAAAAAACCAGTCCCTCCCCCTTAGCCTGTATGTGCACATTCCCTTTTGCAGGTCAAAATGTACCTACTGCGATTTTTGCTCCTTTCCCCTGGGTCAAGATGTAATGGAGCGCTATTGCGATGCCCTTATTGAAGAAATTTTTGAAGAGGGACACCATTTTAAGAGCCATTTAATTGACACGGTGTTTATTGGCGGGGGCACCCCTACCCAGCTGCCCGCCCCTTTGCTTCAAAGGATATTGAAGGCCCTAAAAGAAAACTTCACCATCCTTCCCGAGGCAGAGTACACTTGCGAGGCCAACCCAGGCACCATTACAAAGGAGCATCTTCGGTTGTTTAAAGATTATGGAATCAACCGTCTTTCACTGGGTGCCCAGGCCTATCAGCCCCAATTGCTAAAAACTCTGGGCCGTATACATACTTGGGATGAAGTAACCCAAAGCGTATATGCCGCCTATGAATCGGGCCTGAACAACATCAGCATCGATTTAATGTTTGGCCTGCCCGGCCAAAGCCTTGCCCACTGGCAGGCAACCTTGAACGCCGCCCTTCAACTGCCTGTAAAGCACCTATCCTGCTATGGATTGATTGTGGAAGAGGGCACCCAAATTCAAAAACAGCTTGAGCAAAAACATATCTTTTTGCCGAAAGAAGCCACGGAACGTGAAATGTATGATTACACCTTTTGCGCATTAACAGACAGGGGATTTTTACAGTACGAAATTTCTAACTTTGCTAGGGCTGGCTATGAGTGTAAGCACAACCTAGGGTACTGGAGCAACCATTTCTACCTGGGGTTGGGCCTGGCTGCCCACAGCATGCTGCCACCCAGCGAGGATGGTGTTGCCTATGCCCGAAGAGCTAACACCGGCGACCTTGAAGAGTATATGGGTTACTATACAGCCCCTGGACAAAAAAGAGTACCCTCTTTTTCGATCAGAGAAAACAGCTCCATAACAAAGGCTGAAGCCCTTTTTGAAACTGTGATGACAGGCCTTCGCCTTACAAAAGGCCTTGATGATGACCAATTTTTAATCCTTCACGGCAAAAGGCTTGAGCAAGCCTTTCCTAATGTTATTCCACCCCTGATTGACCAGGGGCTTTTGTATTGGAACCAAAACCATCTGGCTTTAACCCGTAAGGGCATGGATTTGCAAAACCATGTACTGGTTGCCTTTTTACCCTAGTATTTTGTATCAGCAACCTTTTATTACCGCTAGGGCCAGGGTCATAAAAAGTTCAACATTTTAGCCATAGGAGAATGATTCACTCTCTCTTCCTTTGGTTTTTTATTTACAAATTATTCATTCCTTTTCCATATATTCTCTTGACAAAAAAAGGGTGGAATGCTATTCTAAGTATATGTTTAGCACTCGATTAACAAGAGTGCTAACAAACCGAAAAGGAGGTGGCGTATATGGATGAAAGAAAGTTCAGAATTTTACAGGCTATCATTGATGACTATATCTTTACCGGTTTGCCTGTTGGCTCTAGAACCATTTCAAAAAAATATGAAAAAGGCCTTAGCTCCGCCACCATTCGCAATGAAATGAGTGATTTGGAAGAGCTGGGCTTTTTAGAGCAGCCCCATGTTTCCGCAGGGCGTATCCCCAGTACAAAAGCCTACCGCCTGTATGTGGATCACCTTCTTGCCACCGAGCAAATACCCGTAGCGGATATTAAAAACATTCAAGCTTTTTTTACCAAAAGAATGCGCCACATGGAAGATGTCATCGATCATACAGCTAAAGCTTTATCTTCACTGACTAACTATACGGCAGTGGTGGTTTCGCCAAAGAGCAAGGATTTGACTATCCGCAATGTGCAGCTGGTTCCTATTAACCAAAACACTGCTTTAATGGTTTTAATTACAAGCGAAGGAATGATTAAAGATGCGGTCATCCGCATCCCCAGCTCAATTGGCCCCGATACCCTTTATACTATTTCCGTAATGCTTACAAAACATCTTCAAGGTCATCCTCTAAGCCAGGTCCACGCCATTCTTTCCGGCATAACAGCCAGTATGGCCTACCAACGAGAAATTCTTGAAACCATTATTCAAATTACGGAAGGCGTTGAAAATCAGTCCGCCCGGGTCTCCGTTGGCGGTGGCAGCAATATTTTAAACTACCCGGAATATGCCGATGCCTCAAAGGCTCAATCCTTTTTATCTCTTTTAGAGGCGAAGGACACCTTGGCAAAGCTATTGTCAAGCCACGGAGAAATGGCTTTTACCGTGCGCATTGGCGCAGAAACAGGCATTGAGACCATGGAGGACTTATCTGTTGTATCGGCGGCTTTTACCTTTGGCAAAGGTTCCCCCGGCACCTTTGGCATTATTGGTCCCACCCGTATGCATTACGGCAAGGTGATGGCCATTCTAAATGCTATGGGCACTCATTTAAGTCAATTATTTGAAGATCAAGAGTAAGGAGGAATGTATAACAATGGTTCAAAAAAATAGAAAAAGCAAGCAGCCTGCACAGGAGGACATGGAACAGGAACCCCTTTTAGAAATCCAGCTAGAGGATGAGAGGGAAACAGAGCAGGGTGAACCCCCTACCGTTGCCTCTCTTTTGGCAGATTTAGAAAGTGCCACTGCTCTGCAGGAGGAATATTTAACCATGGCCCAGCGGGTTCAGGCTGATTTTGATAACTTTAGAAAACGCAATCAGCAAATTCGCTCCGAAGCCTACCATGATGGGGCGATGGACATGGTAAAAGTGCTCCTACCTGTTGTGGACAACATTGAGCGAGCGCTGGAAGCAGGCGAAAAATCACCGGACAAACCTTTTTATGAAGGGGTACAGCTTGTTTACAAACAGCTGCTTGATATTTTTGATAAAAAGGGCATTACAGAAATTAACCGCTTGGGCGAAAAATTTGATCCTAATTTGGAAAACGCCATGCTGCAAGGCAGCCCCGAAGATGGGGAGCCTGGAACCGTATGCGCCGTATTCCAAAAGGGCTATCAAATGGATGGAATAGTTTTACGCTACGCCATGGTGCAGGTTGTTCCTGAATAAAAAAATTAGTATTTATTTAGAATATAAAATGTGTAAACAAAAGAGGAGGACCATATTATGGGAAAAATTATTGGTATTGACTTAGGTACAACAAACAGCTGTGTGGCAGTAATGGAAGGCGGAGAGCCCGTTGTGATTCCAAACGCCGAAGGCGCCAGAACAACCCCATCGGTTGTTGCCTTTACAAAAGAAGGGGAGCGCCTTGTAGGCCAGGTTGCCAAACGTCAGGCCGTAACCAACCCGGACAGAACTGTTTTATCAATTAAAAGAGAAATGGGCACCACCCACAAAGTGACCATTGACGGAAAGGACCATACCCCCCAGGACATTTCCGCTATGATTTTACAAAAATTAAAAGCCGATGCCGAGGCTTACATTGGCGAAACCGTTACCCAGGCTGTTATTACTGTGCCTGCATACTTTTCCGACAGCCAGCGCCAGGCTACAAAAGATGCCGGCCGCATTGCCGGCCTTGAAGTGATGCGTATTATTAATGAGCCCACTGCTGCTGCCCTGGCCTACGGACTAGATAAAGACGGTAGCCAGAAGATTTTAGTATACGATCTGGGCGGCGGCACCTTTGATGTATCTTTGCTTGAAATTGGCGACGGTGTGTTTGAAGTGCTTGCTACCAGCGGCAACAACCGCCTGGGCGGTGATGATTTTGATGAGAGAATTATCAACTATGTTGCCGATATTTTTAAAAGCGAAAACGGCATTGATCTGCGCCAGGATAAAATGGCGTATCAACGCCTAAAGGAAGCCTCTGAAAAAGCGAAGATTGAACTGTCCAGCGTTGTTTCGGCCAGCATTAACTTGCCCTTTATCACTGCCGATGCAAATGGCCCCAAACACCTGGATGTTACCCTAACCCGGGCTAAGTTTGACGAATTGACCGCCGATTTGGTTAACAAAACCATTGAACCCATGACAAAAGCCTTACAGGATGCCGGCCTTAGTGCTGCTCAAATTGATAAGGTAATTTTAGTCGGCGGTTCCACCCGTATTCCGGCCGTTCAAAACGCTGTTAAAAAAATTACAGAAAAAGATCCCTTTAAAGGCATTAACCCTGATGAGTGTGTTGCCATTGGTGCTGCCATTCAGGCGGGTGTATTGGGCGGTGAAGTGAAGGATGTATTGCTCCTTGACGTAACCCCCCTATCCCTGGGCCTTGAAACTGAAGGGCATATCTTTACCCGTTTAATCGATCGTAACACCACCATTCCCACGACAAAATCCCAGGTGTTTTCTACCGCAGCAGATGGGCAGACCACAGTAGAAATTCATGTGCTCCAGGGCGAACGCCCCATGGCATACGATAATAAAACCCTGGGCCGCTTTCAGTTAACAGGCATTCCTACTGCTCCCCGGGGTGTACCGCAAATTGAAGTTACCTTCTCCATTGACCGAAATGGTATTGTAAACGTTTCTGCCAAAGACAAGGGCACCAACAACGAGCAAAAAATCACCATTACTGCCTCTTCCAACTTAACAGAAGAGGAGATTAACCAACGGGTAAAAGAAGCGGAACAGTTTGCCGAAGAGGATAAAAAACGCAAAGAAGAGGTTGAAACCATCAACCAGTCCGAAACCCTGATTTACGAAATTGAAAAGCAATTGAAGGAGAATGGCGATAAGCTGTCTGATGAAGACAAGGCTACGGTGGAAAGCGAGCTGGAAGCCTTCAAAAAGGTAAAAGAAGGGGGTAATGCTCAAGAAATGAAGGACGCCATTCAGGGCTTTACCGAAAAGGTATACGCCATCTTCGGCAAAATTTATCAGCAGGAGGCTGAAGCCCAACCCGGTGCCTCCCCCAACCCCGAAGCGGGAAGTGAAAATCCTGACGGCACCGTAAATACGGACTTTGATGTAAAATAATAAAAACAGTGATATAGCCTATCACCAGGGACGCTGCTCACCACTTCAATTTGGTGAGCGGCGCCCTTCGCTGATAGGAGAAAGAATATAAAGTAGGTGATCTGTTGGCTAAACGTGACTATTATGAAGTGCTGGGTATTGATAAAGCAGCCTCAATTGATGATATAAAAAAAGCATATCGCCAATTGGCCAAAGAGTCTCACCCTGACTTGCACCCTAACGACAAAACGGCTGAGGACCGCTTTAAAGAAGTAACCGAGGCCTATGAAGTACTGTCGGATGAAGATAAAAGAGCCCGTTATGATCAGTTTGGCTTTGACGGCCCCAATATGGGTGGAAACCCCTTTGGTGGCGGCAACCCTTTTGGGGGTGGCGCCGGCTTTGACAACTTTACCGGCTTTGACAGTATTTTTGACCAGTTGTTCGGCGGTGCTATGGGTGGTATGGGCGGCCAAAGGCGAAATAGGGGCCCTCAGCCAGGTAACGATCTGCGCTATGAGCTTAAAATTACTTTTGAAGAAGCGGCTTTTGGTGCAGAAAAATCCTTTGATTTTTACCGAAATGAAAACTGTGATGTTTGCGATGGCTCCGGTGCTAAACCAGGGACCACACCCAAAACTTGCCCCACCTGTAACGGTTCGGGCCAGGTTCGTTCCGGCGGCGGCTTTATGGTTACGGTTCGTACCTGCCCCACTTGCGCAGGCACCGGCACCATCATAGAAGAAAAATGTGATAATTGCGGCGGCTCCGGCCGGGTACGCAAAAAGCGCACCGCTACGGTTAAAATCCCTGCAGGCATTGACGATGGACAAACCATCGTGATGAACAATCAAGGTGAGCCAGGGCTGCGAGGCGGCCCAAGCGGCGATTTATACATTCACATTACGGTAAAGCCCCACAAATTTTTTAAGCGCCAGGGGGCCAACTTATTTATGGAAATGCCCATTTCATTTACCCAGGCTACCTTAGGCGCTGAAGTAGACGTACCTACCCTTACAAAGCCTGTAAAACACCGTATTCCTGAAGGAACCCAAACAGGTACCGAGTTTAAGGTCAAAGGTCAAGGAATTGGGCATTTGCGGGGCAGCGGCAAGGGTGACTTATTTGTAACCGTACGTGTAGATGTGCCAAAAAAACTGACCGAAGAACAGAAAAAACTTTTAAAAGAATTTGATGTTGCCATGACCGGCAAAGAATTTGAAGACAATAAGAATTTTTTTGAGCGGGTTAAAGACAAATTTAACAACTGACCATTTGCTTAAATCACTTAAAGTGAGGGATCACAATGGATTGGGCTGAAATCGCAGTACATACTACTACACAAGGCAGCGACCTGGTGAGCCAATTGATGATACAAGCCGGGGCCAGCGGAACCATGATTATTGACCGAAATGATATTCCCGATCCGTCTTTGCCCCAGGGGTATTGGGAGCTGATTGATGAAAAAATGATTGAAACCATGCCTGAGGATGTTTTGGTCCAGGGCTGGTTCCCTTTTGATCAAAACCTTGCTAAGTCCATTCATGTCCTTACCCTATCTTTAGACCAACTAAAAGGCCTTTCTCACCCCTTCTCCTTAGGCACCTTATCCCTTGTTCAAAAAACCGTAAATGAAGAGGACTGGACCAACAAGTGGAAGGACCTATACAGGCCCTTTAAACCGGGGCAAACCATTGTGATTAAACCTACCTGGGAAGAATATACCCCTAAGGATGGAGAAAAAGTGATTGAAATGGATCCGGGCATGGCCTTTGGAACCGGTACCCATGAAACCACTGCCATGTGCATGGCCCTGCTTGAAAAATATGTCACTCCTTTTATGAAGGTTGCTGATGTGGGGACAGGCTCGGGTATTTTGGCCATGGGTGCAGCCCTTTTAGGGGCCGGCCAAGTAGTCGCTGTGGATATCGATCCCCTAGCTGTGCAAGTGGCCCGAGAAAACGTGAGCAAGAATGGGCTTAGCAATCAAATTCAAGTTTTTGAAGGAGATTTGCTCAAAGCAACGGGCGAAAAGTTTGATTTATGTGTGGCCAACATCATTGCTGATGTGATTTGCTTTTTGGCCCCTACCCTTAAAAACAGTTTAACTGGCCGGGGTCTTTTTATATGCAGCGGCATTATTGATACAAAAGCCCCGCTCGTATCGCAGGCCCTTTCTCAAAATGGCTATACCCTGGTAGAAAAGCGGGAGCAAGGCGAATGGGTTGCCATGGCCTGGCGTAAGAGCAACTAAAGCAACATCATACAAAAAATAGCCGCCCTGCTTGAAAAAAGCAGGGCTTTTTATTATGATATAATTTGTAACTGATCAAGAAAGGGGGCTATGTTATTTCGCATTTTTTTATAAATGACTATCCTGTTGCCCTTGGGCAGCAAGTTTTTCTTTCATCCGAAAACAGTCACCATGCCCTTAAGGCCCTTCGGATGAAAATAAATGACAGGGTAACCCTGTCAAACCACCAGAGCTTGTATGAAGGAAGAATTACATCTCTTTCCCCTTTCGTAGGCTGTGAAATTACCACACTTCTTCCCTCTACCGAAGCCCGGCACAAAATTACCCTGTATCAGGGCTTGCCCAAGGGTGAAAAAATGGAATACCTTTTACAAAAAGGGACCGAAGCCGGTATTCATGCCTTTGTGCCTGTGATTATGGGCCGTTCCATTGCTAAAATCAACCCAAAGGATGAAGGCAAAAAGCTTGAACGGTGGAACAAAATTACCCTGGAAGCTGCCAAGCAATCCAATCGGGTTATTGTGCCCCAAGTGAAGCCCATCCTCTCTTTCAGAACCCTTTTAGATCAAATTAAGCAACATCCTTTATTTATTGTACCCTGGGAGGATGAGCAGAATTTTTCTTTAAGCTATGTACATCAAACCCATCCTGATTTAGATGATATTGGGGTGCTCATTGGTCCCGAAGGCGGCATCAGTCAAGAGGAAATAGCCCTTTTACAAGCCCAAGGGGTACTCCCCGTTACCCTTGGCCGGCGTATTTTCCGCAGCGAAACAGCAGGCTTGGCCTGCGCTATTAGCCTGTTTACCCTTTATGGGGATATGGGCTAAAACAAAGCTTAAGGGCGTTAACACCATTGATGATTATCCTACATCAAACAGAAAAGAAGTGATCCTATGCAAACTGTTGCATTTCATACCCTTGGGTGTAAGGTAAACCAATACGATACCCAAGCCATGCTCGAATCTTTTGAAAAATCGGGCTACCAAGTTGTACCCTTTAACCAAAAGGCCGATGTATACGTACTAAACACCTGCACCGTTACCGGCACAGGGGATAAAAAAAGTATGCAGCTGCTTCGGCGCATTCAGCGCCAGAGCCCCCAAAGCGAAATTATTATTGCCGGCTGCCTGGCCCAGCGTAAGGGCAATAACCTGCTTTCAACTGGAGCCCGGCTGATTTTAGGCACCCAAAACCGCAAAAACGTTGTAAAGCTTTTAGAGGATGCAATAGCTTCCCAAAGCCAGGTGGTGGCTGTAGCTTCTTTAGAAAAAGTGCCCTTTGAACCCCTTTTAGTAACCAGCCACGATGGATACACCAGGGCCATTATGAAGATACAGGAGGGGTGTAATCGCCACTGCAGCTACTGTATTATCCCAAGCGTGCGGGGGCCTATTCGCTCCCGCCCTTTAGAGGAGATTAAAAAAGAAGCCCATGCCTTGGCTCAAGGCGGCTTTAGCGAAGTGGTCATTACAGGCATTCATATTACCAGCTACGGCCTGGATCTTGAAGAAGAGGTAAACTTAACCGATGTATTGGCCATTTTTGAAAGTATTTCGCAAATTAAGCGGGTTCGCTTGGGCTCTTTAGAACCTGTGATTGTAACAGATGCCTTTTTACAAAAAATCAAAGATTTTTCCAAGGTTTGCCCTCAGTTTCACTTAGCCCTGCAATCGGGCAGCAATACGGTGCTTAAACGAATGGGACGCCGCTATACAAAAGAAGAATTTTTAACAGCTGTAAACAGCCTGCGTAAAATATACCCTCAAGCCGCTTTTACAACAGATGTACTAACAGGTTTTCCCGGTGAAACCCAGGAAGAATTTGAGCAGACCCTTGACACCTGTAGAAAAGCCGGTTTTTACCACATGCATGTTTTCCCTTACTCCCCAAGGGAAGGAACCCCTGCAGCCGGTTTTAAAGATCAGGTTAGCAAGCAGGTAAAAGAGGAGCGGGTAGCAAAGTTAATTGCCTTGGGGCAGGAACTTTCACTTGCTTACCGAAGTAAGGCCTTAATGGGTACCCTGCAGCCTGTTTTATTTGAAGAAGAAAGGTCTGATGGCTTTTATACCGGCTATACCCCCCAATACGTACCTGTATATGTTGCTAAAAACCCCTCTATTTCATTGGGTTCCATTTGCCTGGTGCGTTTAACCGGGCTGATGGAGGAAGGCTTTACCGCTGAAGTTGTATAATCCTCTCCACTTTTATGCCCATAGGCTTATCACCCAACCAACCTCATCTTATTACTTATTGAAAGATTGAAAAGATTGAAAGGATGAAATACCATGGCGAACTGTTTGTTTTGTAACATCATTAGCGGCTCTATTCCATCTAAAAAGGTATATGAAGATGAATTGACCTATGCCTTTGAAGACATTTCTCCCCAAGCCCCGGTTCATGTACTGGTTATTAGTAAGCAGCACGTTAAAAACCTGGTAGAAGCTTCAAATCATTTATCTGCTGAGGCTTTAAATGCTTGCTTTCATACCTGCGTAAAGGTTGCCCAGCTAACGAACCTTGATAAAAATGGCTTTCGCATTGTTTCCAACTGTGGCCCCGATGCCTGTCAAAGCGTTGAGCATTTTCACATCCATGTTTTAGGAGGCAAAGCCCTCTCAGGCCAGATGGGTTAAGAGCCCTATCAATTTTTACAAATCTCAATTTAAGGTTGACTCAAAGCCCATCAAGCAGTATAATATACATACGGTCACCATCCAACCGCCGCGCCTAGCTTAGGCAAGGGCGAGGTGAGCGAGGGGAGGGAAAACAATGTCCGAGGTACGTATCCGTGAAAATGAGTCCCTTGAAAGTGCTCTAAAACGGTTTAAACGTCAATGCGCACGTTCAGGTGTTATAGCTGAAGTTCGCAAACGTGAACATTACGAGAAACCCAGCGTTAAACGTAAGAAAAAGGCCGAAGCCGCCCGCAAGCGTAAATATTAGTTTGCAAAAAAAGGTTCTGTAAATACAGAACCTTTTCTTTTTTCCATTTTCCCCTTCTCTGCGCTAAAAGGTTCAAAATTTCACCCTTCATATTATTGCTTTTTACTAAAGTTTATTATGTCTGCCTAAAAACTTCTGTTTTTCATTGCACCCTTCTCCCCTTTTTGTTATAATGCTTGTATCTACTAGTAAGAGAAGGATGAAGTGGCAATAAATAATTCAGCTTGCCGCTTTTCATATTTGTAGATTATGGATTAGCTGTACTTTTGTGACGGTATTAAGTCGTGCCGCCATAAAAAGGCGTATTTTAGATTTTTTGCTATTTTTTATATATGTTGCCTTTTTAGTTTCATCTTTCAAAAAGCTGACTCTTTATTTTAAGTGTTCTTTCAGTCCTACTCTCATAGCGGTTTTTTGTCTGATCTTTATATTTTAGGAGGATATCAAATGGTCGATCTTACAGGTATGACTGTTGTAGCTTTACGCCAGTTCGCAAAAGAAAATAAAATTGTTTTAGGAACTGGTTTGCCCAAAAGCGAAATTATCGAAAAAATTCAAGCAGCCCTGGATGCCACTGAAAAACAGGGTTCCTTTTTAGACTCTTCCTCTTCTGCTGATAGTAAAAGCCGTAAAAAAGCTGAAGATGAAAATATCGAAGAAGAACCAAAAACAAAAGAAGCCCAAGAACAGGAAGCGGACAATGCTTTTCCAAAAGTTCCCCCCATTAAGCCTGGCCCCCACAATGACATTGTTTATTCAACTAAACCGGCCTGGCAGGCTCGGCCAGTGCCTCCCACCAGAACCGGGCGTCATCCGTCAATCGATTCTGGCCGGAGCGGAGCTTTTAACCAGCAACCTAGCCGCTTTGGCCCAGCTTCAGTTACCTCCCCCACTCGGCTCAGTCCGCCAGCCGCTGCGGCTTCCAACCGCTTTGGCCCTGCAAACCAGGGGGCTGTTATCCAACCCTCCCAGGGCCTACAAGGGGCAACTCCCCGGCAAGAAGAATCCTCTCGGGCTGAGGTCCCTCCTGCTTTACAAGGAATTAGCCGAGATAACCGGAGCTGGCAGCCGCCTAAAAGCATTGGCGGCCCTGTGCCCTCTTTTCATGAATTGACCACATCCGAATCTCTGGGCGACGGCAAGGGTATTTTAGAAGTATTGCCTGACGGTTTTGGCTTTTTAAGAGATGATTCATTCTCTTCCTCTTCAAAGGATATTTATGTGTCCAACGCACAAATCAAACGCTTTTCCCTGCGAACTGGCGACCAAATCGAAGGCAAGGTTCGCCTTCAAAAAGACGGGGAGCGCTATAGTGCCCTATTATATATCAACAAAATCAACGGCTTGCCCGCTGAAGAGCAGCAGTTAGAAGAAAGTTTTTCCCAGCTTACACCCGCTTACCCCAACCAGCCAATCGCCTTTAGGGAAGCAGGCAACCACCTGGCGGGCCGCTTTGCCATGGCTAGAATCTTTGCTCCGCTGGGCTTTGGCCAGCGCAGCTTAATCACCCTTGATAATGAAACTGCTTTTGGTTCCCTCATTCCTCAGCTTTCTGCCTTAGTCGATGTTCAGGCAGACCCATCCATTCATTTGATTAGTTTGTTCTTTAATCAATCTCCTGAAAACGCGCCTATTTTGAAAGCAGATGAAAATAAAGAGGTTTTTGTATCCACTTTTGACCAGCCAGCTGATGTTCATGTGCGCATGGCTGATTTGGTCCTAGGCCGAGCCAAGCGCCTTACAGAAAAAGGGAAGAAGGTCATATTGTTTGTAGATAATATTGCCGCCCTCACCCACGCCTACCAGGCCCTGTCGCTGCAAAACATTCGAGGTTCTGCTTTTGCCCTGGCCCCCAGTGCTTTAGGCCGCACCCTGCAATTTTTTGGCACTGCCCGCAATACCCTTGAAGCAGGCAGCCTAACCATGATAGCCGTTTTTCATACCGGGGCCTCCTCCATCTCATCCATCAATACCCTTTTGCATCCGGAGCTTGTAGCTGCTGCCAATTGTAACTTGTTCGCCCGTTCAGCCGATCTCTTTGATCAAGAATACGCCTTTGACTATTTAAAAGGCGCAACCAAAAAAGCTGAACTGCTATTAAGTTCTCCTCATCAAACGATGGTGAAGGCTGTGAAAAGTAACGAAACCACCATCTCCCATGAAGAAATTTCGCAATTTTTAAACGAGGTTGCCACCACCGGAAAATCTACAGCGGATATGATTTCTAGAATTAAAAAATGGGTTAAAAAGTAATTTTCAACCAAAATTTTTATTCAATTGCCCCTTGCATAACCATTGTTTTTATGGTATTATAATTAGGTGGTCTATGATCAATTTACATACGCAAAAGAGGTGAATTTGCATGAAAAAAGATATCCATCCCAACTACGGAAAAGCCACCGTTCGTTGCGTGTGTGGTGAAACATTTGAAACCGG
>CAYFQH010000002.1:0-87735 GCA_964345215.1 uncultured Oscillospiraceae bacterium
CCCGGTGCATTTCCCAGGTGCGAATTTGTACTTCAAAGGGGAAGGGCATTTTGCGCCCCCCGATAACCGTTGTATGAAGGCTTTGGTACATGTTGGCCTTGGGCAGGGAAATATAGTCCTTAAACCGGCCGGGAACTTGGTTCCACAGGGTATGCACAATGCCCAGCACAGCATAACAATCCTGCACTGTGTCTACCAAAATGCGAATGGCAATAAGGTCGTATATTTGGTCAAAGGGCTTATTTTGAATAACCATTTTACGGTAAATACTGTACAGGTGCTTGGGCCTTCCGTCAATATCGTAATGGATTTTTTGCTCATCCAATTTATCGCTTAACTCTTCAATTACCAGGCGAATGTTCTCTTCCCGCTCAGCCCGTTTCATGCCTACTTTGCGTACCACATCCTGATAGCCCATAGGGTCAATATAGCGCAGAGCCAAGTCCTCCAGCTCTTGTTTAATGGCAAATACCCCTAATCGATGGGCCAAGGGGGCATAAATATCCAGGGTTTCCCGGGCAATGGCTACTTGCCTGTCCGGTGCTTGAAATTTAAGGGTGCGCATGTTGTGGAGCCGGTCGGCCAATTTAATTAAAACCACCCGTATATCCTTTGACATGGCAAAAATCATTTTGCGCAGGCTTTCAGCCTGCTGTTCTTCTCGGTCAATATAATCCAGGCGCTTTAACTTGGTCACCCCGTCGACCAACTGGGCAACCTCATCACCAAACTCCCGCTGTATATCATCTAATCCAATATCATCACAGTCTTCTACCGTATCATGTAACAATCCCGCCGCAATGGTGGGCGGGTCCAGCATCAGTTCAACCAAAATGCTGGCTACAAAAACGGGATGCATAAAATAAGGTTCGCCGCTTTTGCGCATTTGCCCTTCATGGGCCTTTTGGGCGTAAGCATAGGCTTTTTCAACCAGCTGATATCCATCGCCCGGGTAGTATTTTTGAACTCTGGCAATCATTTGTTCCAGGGTCATGGCATCGTAATTATTATAAGCAGCCACATGCATCCCTCCTTTTCATTTAAATTTTTTTATTGATATGATCCCTTGCTTTTCTTAGCCCCCCAAGGAAGGGCCCATCCCCAATGTTACAAGGGGCAGGGGGTAAAAGGGTATACGTGAATGGAGCTGGCTGCCAACAAAGTAGCTTCACTTGGCTAAGACTGATAAGCCCCACCAGGGTTTGGCCAGGGCTAAGGCCGGCCTTTTGCCCAAGAAGTTGTAAAGAGGCTACCGGCTCCCTTCGTAAAACCCGGTACAAGCCCCGCAGGGGCTCATCCTCAACCGCCAGGGCGTTTAACATTTTCCTCAAAGGTTGCTGCTCGTTTACCGTATATATTTTTGCCCTTGGGCAGCGGGCATGAATGGTTTTAAGTTCTTGCGGGCATAGGGGCCCATCCAGCAGTACAATTTGCTGCCACCAGTTATTTAGTAAGTTTACTTTGGGTGCCGTTAACAGGGTATGGTAACCCTTCTTTTGCTTTACTGTGTGAACTGCGATGTCTACTTTGCCCTCTGCCAGCTCATAAGCATCCTGGGCCCTTTGTGCGGTTCTGGCTAAAAGCAGAGTTCCCTGGCTTCCCTTTAATAAAGTAAGGAAGTCCCTTCTCCAATCGGCAAAAGGATGCGCTTTTGGAGCAGGGCCTCTCTTATTATTATTCGACAAAAGACCCTGGAAATCCTCTATTAAGCCCTGTTCTAAGGTAAAGGAATTGATAAAATGGTCGGGTAATTTTTCGTACAAAGGCTGAAGGGCTTTAACCAAGCACTGAGGTGTTACCCGTCCCTGAAATTCGTTTAGCTGGGGTACAAATAAAGCCTGTACTTTACCAGACAACAAGGGTGCCATGTCTCCCTGGCGAAAAGCAATGCCCTCCCGCACCTGCTGCCCCTTTGAAAAAACAACTTTCAGGTGTTCCCCTTCTTTTCCAATGCGTCTGGCCTCCTGTACAAAACTGTCTTCCAGCAAAAACACGGGCTCCGGGTTGCCATAACCTGTAGGCTGAAAGGTTTTAAGGGCAGTAACTGTTTCCAAGGTAACCTGCTCTAGGTCAAGGGCCATATCATACTCCTTTACGGGTATAAAACTGTCTTCCTCCGCCTGGTCCTTTACCGCCTGGTCAAAGGCCAAAACAAAGGCCGGCAAGTTTTCCTTTGGCATCGATAGGCCTGCCGCCTGCTCATGCCCTCCAAAGCGGGTAAACAGATGGCTGCAGCTTAAAAGAGCCTGGTAAATATTGATGCCGGGAATCGACCGGGCGCTGCCCACCAGCTCCCCCTCCTGATTGCTTAAGACCACCGTTGGATAAGCATACTTTTCAACCAGGCGGCTGGCAACCAAGCCGACTACCCCGCTATTCCACCCTTCCCCTGCCACCACAAGGCTGCGCAGGGTGGATAGGTCCATGTTTTCAACCACTTCCAAGGCCTGGCTTAGCATTTGCTTTTCAATCTCCTGGCGCCTGCCATTCTCCTGGTGGAGATACAGCGCCGTTTCAAGGGCCAAGGCCTCATCCCCGGTAGTAAAAAGAGTAACCCCTTTGGTGGCATCAGCCAGGCGCCCGGCCGCATTTAAGCGGGGAGCCAACGTAAAAGCAACCTGGGAGGCTCTTACAGGGCCCGGTTTTAAGCCTGCTGCCTCTTTGAGCTTTTGAATGCCAAGGCGTTTAGGGCTTTCCATGGCCTTAAGCCCATAGTGCACCAGCACCCTGTTTTCTTCAACTAGGGGCACTAAATCTGCCACGGTGGCCAGGGCAATTAAGTCAAGCTTTGTTTGAAAAAGCGCCTCCCCGCCAAGGGCCTGGGCCAGTTTTCCCGCCACCCCCGCCCCGCATAGTTTGCCAAAGGGGTAGGGAGAAATAAGTGGGTTTAAAACGGCCAGGGCCACAACAGGCTCTTGAGGCAATTGATGGTGGTCGGTTACAATCACGTCCAGGCCCAAATCCATGGCCAGCTTTACTTCATTGTGGGCATTAATACCACAGTCAACCGTAACCATCAAATCATATTCACCGGCCAGTTTTTGTACGGCTTTTGAGTTTAAGCCATAACCCTCTTCGTGGCGGCTGGGAATATAAAAATCGGCCAAGGCCCCTAACTGCCAAAAGGTTTCCAACAAAATGGAAGTGGCGCACATGCCATCTACATCATAATCGCCGTAGATTACAATTTTTTCCCGGTTGGCAATGGCTTTTTGAATACGGGCCACGGCCTTATCCATATCCCTCATTAAAAAAGGATCATGAAGATGCTGAAGCTGGGGGTTTAAAAAGGCCTCCCCTTGTTCAAAGGTTGTTATTCCCCTTGATAAAAGCAGTTCCTCCTGCCAGGGCGGAAAGCTGCCCCCAAGGGATCGATCTATTTGTTCATTCTGTCTTTTTTTAAAGCGAAGCAATGGTATTTCCTCTCTTTTTAGCAAAGGGTTGCAGATCCTCGGCAGCCTTTATTTTGACTATAAAAACAACCGGAAAACATGTAAAAATTATACCTTGTAAGGGGCCTTCTATGCAAATATTTTATAAAAAAAACAACTTTTTCGTATAAAAACAGCCAAAAGGCCCCGGCAAAGCCAGGGCCTTTGAAAATTGCTTTATTTATTTTACAGCCTTTTTGGCAGTAAACAGGGAAGGTTTATCCCCAACGAAGGTCGCCATTTTTTGAATAAAGCTTTTGGTCATCACCAAAGAAGAAATAAGGCTAATCAGAGCGCCTATAAGCAGAATATAGCCAAAACTCTTAAAAATAACGCCCTTTGCAATAATGGCAAAACCAAGGCCAATCACCGCAGCTCCCAGGTTTGCTTTTAACACTAAGCCCCGACCCTTTTTAAAGCCGATGTTGGCAGAGCCTCTAATCCCCCGGCCCTGAACCATTTCGCCGCCCATATGGCACATCAGCACTGCAGCAGAAGACACCATTAATAAGGTGCCAATAGCAAGGGCAATAAAGGAGGGCAAAGAGAACTGAATGCCCGGAATAACCGCGAACAGGAAGAAAGTGATTAGCACATACATCCAAAGAGCCCAGCTGGCTGCCAAACCGGATAAACGGTAAACGACAAGCAGTGCCAGTACCATTAACCCCATCACAATGGCTCCCACCGTCAAAATGGTACCCAGGGCATTTTCACCCAGGGTAGGGGTAAAGGCCCCTGTTTCCCTTTGGGTTAAGGTGAGGGGCAGCTGCCCGGAGTCAATCTGAATGGCAATGTTGTTGGCTTCCTCGGCGGTAAAGCCCCCTTCAATCATCCCTTCTCCCTCGGTAATGGCTTGGTTCACCACGGGTTCCATTAAGGTTTTCCCGTCTAACTGAATGGCTATGGTTTCTCCGATGCTTTTTGTTGTCATCTCGCCAAAAAGCTTTTTGCCCTCGGAAGAGAGTTTAAAGTTAATGCCGTAGCCGTAGCTGGTACTGCTTTGCTGATAGGCAACGGCCTTGGCGGAGGTCACATCCTCCCCGCCCATGAACTCATTCCCCTGGGGGTCTAAAAACGCCAGCTTACCAGGTGCCGAAAGAAGGGTAAAAACACTTGCGCTGTTTGTGGTTTCGGGTATTTCAACGCGAATGGCCTCGTTGCCAATGGCTTTTACGTTACTGTCAGTATAGCCTCGGTTATTAAGGCGGCTTTTAACAACCTTTACCGTTTCTTTCATCAACTGGTCCATGCTGCCTTCGTCCCCCTCAGGCAGGGCTACTTCATACTCGGCAAAGGTGCCGCCATTTAAGTCGGTGCCCAGCATTAAGGCATCAGGCCAGTTTTGAGCGTTGGTGGTGGGTACCCATGCCCGTAACTTGTACAGCCCCCCGCTAAAAGGAATGGGGCTGCCCAGGGTGCCCAGCAGGGTAAGACCAAGGGTAATCACCAACATTATGGCTAAAAAGACGCCCGCCTTGGTTTTTGGGCTGGCTTTTTTTCTTGCTTTTTTTTGTATTTTCATGTTATATCTCCTTATCATTCATATTTGATTAGCCTAAGCATCCTTACGGTTTAATCAAAATCTATCCCGCTTTTTCCCCCAGGGCAAAGGCTTGGTAAACCATTTTAAAATAAGGCAGTTTTGCATTTACAGGGTTGCCGTTGGCATCCATCATCCTGTGCAGGCTATTCTCATATCTGTTTTCATTGCCGCAATGAGTATCTTGCCCCTTTTCGACCTTTTCCAAAAGCCTTTGTACCCCCAAAAACCTTTCTTCCCGGCCTGTTGCCGGCACAAGATATACAAGCTTTTGGGCCGCCTGGGGTTCCGTTAATATCTCCTTTGGCCCTACAATAAGCCGGGGAGTCCCCCAGAGAATGATTAAAAAAAGAAAGAACAGCAAAAAATATGATGGTTTTATTTTCATACTCGCCCTCCTTTTCCTTTTTTACTTTTGATGTCATAAGGCTATTATACGAAAAGAGCCCTGCTCCGTCAATAAAAATCGGAAGCCTTCTTGCCCTAAGGAAATGCCTCACAAAAGGGCTGCTTTCTCATTATGCCGGCTTGCGCAGTGGGAGCCTAAACCTCCTATTTTGCTTCATCTATTTTTTGAGCAAACTGGTGGTTCAAAATTTTCCGTATGGCCTTTAAATAAGGAAATTCTTCCACTTCCTGGGTGCCGTAGGTAAAGTTCAGCTCGTACTCAATGGGAATCCAGGTGCTGATGTGGCTTTCACTGTGCTGAATGAGAACCTCCAGTTTATCCAGGGCCTTATAAAATCGGGCCTCTTGGGTATCAAGGCCATTCATCTGGGCAAAAAGGGCGGTTAAGTCTTCCTGATAAGGGCTGGGCAGCCCTTGAAGCCAGGTTGCCACCGCCTGTCCTTCCGCCTGCTCGTCCTGGTCAGTTTTGTTAAAGGAGGGGATATCCCCTGTGAAAGCCTCCCCCATATCATGAAAAAGGCACATTTTCATCACCTGTTCCATGTTAATTTGGGGAAACTCATCCTGCAAAAAATAGGCCATCACGCACAGCCTAAAGGAATGTTCTGCTACGCTTTCGTGCCGGCCGCTGCTGGTCCAGCTATGGCGGGTATTGTTTTTTAATTTTTCCGCCTGGTGTAAAAGGTTTAAAAAGGCAATGTGTTCCATGATGCCCTCCTGTTTTTTTACAATATTTGATACCCTGTTTCAACAGGGGTTTTGAGCAGGGATAAGCAAAAGAGAATCCTTCTTTTATGATTATCCCCTTTGCTCCCTTAGCAACCGCCATGGCAAACCTCTTATTTGCAAACAAAGTATAAACCTTATTATACCATAAGAATACCTGTCATTTGGCAGCGCCTACAATCTTTTTTATCCTTGTTTTTTGAAGGAGGCATTCTGCAAGTCTGATACAATGGCTACATCCCCCTTTTTGAACATTAGCCCCTGAAAGCAAAAATTTGATTTAAATTTGCCCAGACAGTCGAGTTTTTATGTAAAATACGTTAAAATAAAGGGGACGGCCCTTAAAAGTATAAAAACCCTCATTAGTATGCCCTTTTCTTGTTGGCATTTGTATTCCCATAACAAGCGTCATAAAAGGAGAATTTCCATGGAAAAACGGGATTTGTATGACATGCACCAAATGAAACTAAACAAAACCAAATATCGAAATGAGCCCCTTTTGCCGGGGGAATATTTTTTGGCCGTGCACTTGTGCCTGTTTAACCATCAAGGGGATATGCTGATTCAAAAAAGGCAGCCCTCTAAAAAAAATTGGCCCGGCCTGTGGGATCTTACTGCAGGGGGTGCGGTTGTTGCAGGCGACAGCAGCCAACAATCCATGGGCCGCGAACTGTACGAAGAACTTGGCCTTAAAAGGGACTTTACCGCCCTGCGCCCCTTTATAACCATTCCCTTTGAAAAAGGCTTTACCGATTATTATTTTTTAAAGGAGGAGCTTGACATAAGCTGCCTTGCCCTGCAGCAAGAAGAGGTAGAGAAGGTCATCTGGGCTAGTGAAGCCCACATCCTTGCCTTGATTGATAAAAAGCAGTTTGTCCCCTATCAAAAAAATTTTATTCAACTCCTCTTTGCCATGTCCAAGGCCAATACCTTTCCCCTGCCACCAGGGGTGCTTGGTACCTATTAAAATAACCAATCCAGCAAATTGCACCAAAGGAGACCTTGAATGAATAACCGAACCCGAGGAAAGATTGATCCCTTAAATAAATCCGTAAGAAGCCCCGTTGGCATAAAAAGCCTAACCGCCATAAGTGAAAACCGTAAAAGTGCTTATTATTTGCTGGGTACAGCCCTTGTTCAAACAAGCTATTTTGTATATTGTTTGCTGTTCAAAGGGGTTTTTGCTGGTTCTATTTTACTCTCTCTTGTAATTACCCTTGCCCTGTTTACCCTTTTGCCAAAGGGCAATGAAAGCCCAAAAACCCTTTTGTTCGTAAAAAGCCCTCTATCAAAGGGCACCCTTGCTCTGGTCACCGGTTTGGGGCTCTTCCTTGCCTTCATGCTAAGCGAATCCTTAAATGCCCGAAGTGCCTTTTTAAGCCAGGTTCCCCGGCCTTTTTTTCACTATCTCAAAAGCCTCTTGGTGGCTTTGATTGTTTTAATGGGCATAAGCGCCTTATGCTACGCTGTTTTTAATAAAGCCGGGGTAAGCATGGCCTTCACAGCCACCCTGTTGCTTCTTTTTTCTTTGATAAACCACTATATGCTGATTTTTAGAGACCGCAGCCTTTTGCCCCACGATTTTTATGGTGCTCAAACGGCCTTAAACGTACTAAAGGAGTACCATTTTATCTTTGCGCCTGTGGTACTGGCCAGCCTCCAAATTCTTGTTTGCTTTTGGATCTATGCTGTTGCCGTTGCCCCGGCTCTTGAACCTAAAACCCACAAGCCCTCTTTTAAAATCAGACTTACAGCTTTAGCCTTTGGTGCCCTTACCCTTATGGCTATTTTATCAACAGCCTTTTGGTCTGTTTTAGGGCTGATACCCCAATCCTGGAGCCCCAACGAGGCCAGCACCACCAACACCTTTATGCTTAATTTTTTAGCCACCATTCCGTATAGCCGTATCGTGGCTCCCGGGGAGTATGAGCAAGCAAAGGCCCTGTTAGAGAAAGAATATCCCTCCCAAAACCTCTTGGCTGCAAATGCCCAGCAGCTGCCAGATAAGGTTATTGTGGTGATGAATGAGGCTTTTACCGATTTTTCGATAGTAAAGGGTTTTGAAACCAACGTAGACCCTTTAGCTTTTTGGCACCAATTATCAAAAGATGACAAGGTGATACAAGGCAACCTCATTGTAAATGCCTTTGGGGGCGGTACAGCCCTAAGCGAATTTGAGGCCCTTACCGGTACCCTGGGCACCCTTAGCGAAGGGATAAATGAAGGGGTTATGCAACGGCTGGTTCACCGCCCTGTTGCCGGCCTTCCTCAAAGCATGAAGGCCCTTGGATATAAAACCATTGCCATGCACCCTTACACCCGATCGGGCTGGGGGCGGCCCACAGCCTACCCCCACATGGGTTTTGACCAGTACCTGAGCCTTGAAACCATGCCCTTTGGAAAAGAAGACATGGTACGCTCCTATGTAAGCGACCAGGCTTTTTATGAATATATGGTCAAAGTTATCGACCCCATACAAGAACCTGTTTTTTTATTTGCTGTGACCATGCAAAATCACGGAGGCTATACCTGGGAAGATCAAGTATACAATACAGGGCAGCTGCCGGTGGAAGACCAAGTGGACATCCTCTCTCCCCAAGGGCACTTTCCCCAGGCCCAGCAGTATTTAAACTTGCTTTATACTTCCGATCGAGCCTATGAGTGGCTGATTAATCATTACAGCCAAAGTAAGGAAAAAGTTGCCATTGTTTTATTTGGCGACCACTGGCCTGCTATGACCGATGGTTTTGAAGAGGCGTTAAAGGGCACAATAGCCAAGGAAGACTATGCTTTTATAAATCACACCGTACCCTATATGATCTGGTCAAACTATCCCTTGGAAGCCCCCGGGGTAAAAACAGACCTGTTGAGTGTAAATTATTTATCCCCCCTGATTAAAGAGGCTCTCTCCATCCCTTTTACAGGTTTTGACAATTACCTTTTAAACCTGGCAAACTGTTATCCGGTCCTCAGCGCCCAGGGCGCCATCGATCAGGAAGGCAACGCAATTAAGCGTGAAGACATGGACAGCCTGCCCCTGGTGGATGATTATAAGGTGTTTCAATATAACAACCTAACGGGCAAAAAAGGCTACATGAAAAACTTATATCTGTCAGCTGAATAACCCTTTTCCAATCCTCAAAAAAAGCTTCTATGCAGCCAATCATGAATTTTTTAAGAACTTTCCTTTCTTTTGGTGACGATTGGTTTTAAAACACGTATAATGTAATTTATAGTTGTATCAACAACCATTTAAGGAGGGTCTTTGTTGGCATTTTACGATGTAAATGCAGATGAAGCGGTTTCAAAACTTTCATCAAATATTAGCAGCGGTTTATCAGCGGATCAGGTTTCTCAAAAATTACAGGAATTCGGGCCCAACAAGTTACGGGAAAAAAAGAAAAAAACAACCTTTCAGCGGTTTATTGATCAGTTTAAAGATGCAATGATCTTAATCCTTATCGGGGCCGCCATTATTTCTTTTGTCATCGCCATTGTAGAAGGGCAGGCAAGGGAGTTTTTTGAACCGGCCTTGATTATGGCCATTGTCATTATTAACGCCATCATGGGTGTCATGCAGGAGAACAAGGCAGAAAAAGCCCTGGATGCTTTAAAAAGCCTTTCCGCTCCCCATGCCCGGGTCATTAGAGACGGGAAGGAAGCCATCATTGATGCTGCCGACCTGGTGCCCGGGGACATCATTCGCCTGGAAGCGGGAGACTTTATCCCCGCCGATGCCAGGCTTTTGCGCAGTGCCGGCCTTAAAAGCGAAGAGTCGGCCTTAACGGGCGAATCGGTGCCTTCCGAAAAAGATGCCAACAAGCCTGTGCCTTCCGGTGCCCCCTTGGGGGACAGAACCAATATGGTCTTCTCCGGCTGCAGCATTACCTATGGTACCGCCACCGCCATTGTAACAGGCACCGGCATGAACACCGAAATGGGTAAAATTGCAAACCTTTTAGATAACGAAGAAGACAGCCAAACCCCCTTACAGGTAAAACTTGGCCAGCTGGGCAAGTATTTAGGGCTGGTGGCCGTTTTGGCCTCGGCCGTTGTATTTGTGCTGGGTGTTGTAAACAACATCCCCGTTATGAAAATTTTTATGACTGCCGTTTCCTTGGCCGTATCGGCTATTCCTGAAGGATTGCCGGCCATTGTAACCATTGTGTTATCTATCGGTGTACAGCGGATGGCAAAAAAGAACGCCATTATCCGCCGCCTGCCTGCGGTAGAAACCCTGGGCAGTGCCTCTGTCATCTGTTCTGACAAAACCGGTACCCTAACCCAAAACCGTATGACTTTGATGCAGGCCTATGTAGATGGGAACGAGGAAACCGAAGCCATTAGCACAACCAATACCGATAAGGTGAAAGACCTTTTAACCTATGGTACCCTTTGTTCCGACGGCATGGTTACCTTTGAAGATGGCCAGGAGCAGCATATAGGCGATCCTACAGAAACAGCCATTGTTTTAGCCGCCCATAAAAACGGCCTGACGAAAGAGGAGCTTAGTAAAAAGTATCCCCGCCTGGGCGAAATCCCCTTTGATTCAGACAGAAAACTGATGACCACCATCAACCAGGTAGAAAACCAGATTGTTGTGATTGTAAAGGGCGCCATTGACATGATGGAGCCTAAAATTTCCCAGGGCAACATTGAAAAGGCGAAAGAAATAAACGACCAGATGAGCCGCCAGGCCTTGCGGGTGATTGCCATTGGCTATAAGGTGATTGACCAGTTGCCCCAGGAAGTAACCCCCCAGCAAATGGAAAACGGCCTTACCTTAATGGGCCTGGTGGGCATGATAGACCCGCCCCGGGAAGAAGCAAGACAGGCCGTTGCCACCTGTATTAAAGCCGGCATTAAACCCGTGATGATTACCGGTGACCATGTGATTACCGCCAGCGCCATTGCAAAAGAACTGGGCATTTATAAAGATGGAGATATGGCCATTACCGGCGTTGAGCTGGATGCCATGAATGACCAAGAACTGGATTTGGTGCTAAGCAACATTTCTGTTTATGCCCGTGTATCCCCCGAAAATAAAATACGCATTGTAAAAGCCTGGCAGCGTAAAAATCAAATTGTTGCCATGACCGGCGACGGGGTAAACGATGCCCCGGCTTTAAAGGCTGCCGACATTGGCTGCGCCATGGGCATTACCGGCACCGATGTAGCCAAAGGCGCTGCTGACATGACCTTAACCGACGACAACTTTGCCACCATCGTAGATGCCGTACAGGAAGGCCGGGGCATTTACGCCAATATTAAAAAAGTAGTGGGCTTTTTATTGGGCACCAACTTTGGCGAAATATTAACGGTTTTCTTTGCCATGCTCTTGTGGCACAAAACCCCGCTGCTGTCTATGCAGCTGTTGTGGATTAACCTGGTCACCGACAGCCTGCCCGCCATTGCCCTTGGGATGGAAGCCGTTGAAAAAGATGTAATGAGCCAAAAGCCCAAGCCCAAAAACGAAGGGCTTTTTGCCAACGGTTTTGGTGTACGCATCCTTCTTCAAGGGGTTATGTTTGCCCTGCTTACCTTAATTGGTTTTAAAGTGGGCGAAGCTGTTACCGGCCTTGAAGCGGGGGGCCAAACCATGGCCTTTATGATTTTGGCCTTTTCTCAAGTTGTACAGGCCTTTAACATGCGCTCTGAGCACTCCTTGTTTGCCATTGGCCCCTTTAGCAATAAAAAGCTAAACATCGCCGCTCTCATATCCACAGGCTTGATGCTTTTGGTGCTGTTTACCCCTGTTGGCATTGCCTTTGAACTAATTCAGTTGCCTTGGCGGTTATACCTGCTGGGAGCCGGCTTGTCCCTTGTACCCTTGGTGATGATGGAACTGGCCAAAGCAGCCGGCCTGATTAAGCACCAAAATCATTAAAGTATTTTTATAAAACCCTTATCAAAAAGGAGGGGACTTATGATTTTAAAAGCGATTTTTCCCATTGACCGGCTGGACCAGCTTGAAAAAGTTTTGAGCAAAATCACTAATCTTGCTGCCCATGCCCAGGTTGAAGAAAAAGGCCTTTGTATGGAAGTTGTGTTTATGGGCGAGGCCATTTATGCCCTAAAAAACGATTCTGCTTATCTTCCCCTGCAAAGAGCACTGGAAGGCCAAGGTGTTTCCCTGGCCGCCTGTAAAAACGCCATGGCCCGTTATGCCCTCACCGGGGAGGATCTGATCCCTGCCGCCCGGCAAGTAACCAGCGGCGTGGGGCAAACCATTCAACGGCAAATAGAGGGCTGGGGGGCCTATTGGTGTTAAGGCTGGCATGAATACATAAAGAGGAGGCATAACCGCTTCCTCTTTATCTTTTTTAGATGCACCAAAGGTTGTTATTGTTTTTACTTCTTGTTTCCAAAATAAATTGACATCCCTAATTCTATGGTCTACAATTTATATGGTTCGCATTTTTTGATTTTTAAATCAAAAGCAGGAGGGGAAGGGCATGGAGAAATTAGAGTTAAATTTTGTGCAGGTTATCGAGTCCTTATGGGAAGAAAAAAAGATTAATACTGTGCGCGAACTTTTACTGACCATGCAGCCTGCCCAAATTGCCGAAATTTTAGATGAACTCCCCCATCTTCCCACAACGGTGCTTTTTCGGATGCTTCCCAAGGAAGTCGCTGCTGATGTTTTTATTGAAATGGAGACCGAAGGGCAGCAGGCCTTGGTTCAAACCTTTAGCGACCACGAACTTCAAGAAGTGATTGACGATTTGTTCGTTGATGACGCGGTAAACTTAATTGAAGAGATGCCCGCTAATGTGGTAAAGCGTATTTTGGCCAATACCACAGACCCGCAAATGCGTGCCAGCATTAACACCATTTTAAAATACCCAAAAGACAGTGCCGGCAGCTTGATGACCATCGAGTACGTTTCTCTGTCTACCTCCACCACAGCCAAAGAAGCCATTGATATTATTCGTAAAAGCGGCAGCGAAAAACGAACCGTTAACGTATGTTATGTCATTGACTCTTCCCGCCACCTTCTTGGGGTCGTATCCTTGCAGGATATCATTATGGCTCCGGATGAAGCCACCATGGAAAGCATTATGGAAGACCGGGTTGTTTCGGTTCAAACCCTGGAGGATCAAGAAACCGTCGCCCACCTTTTAGGTAAGTATGACTTTAGCGTCATGCCCGTTGTGGATAAGGAAAACCGCTTGGTGGGCATTATTACCGCTGATGACGTGATCGACGTTATTCAGGAAGAAGCCACCGAAGACATGGAGAAGATGGCCGCTATCACGCCTTCTGAACGGCCCTACCTTAAAAGTTCTGTGTTTGAACTATGGAAAAGCCGTGTTCCCTGGTTGCTCTTGTTAATGTTCTCTGCCACCTTTACCGGTATGATTATTACCGGCTTTCAGGATGCCCTGGCCGCCTCAGTTGTGTTAACAGCCTTTATTCCCATGCTGATGGACTCGGGAGGGAATGCCGGCAGCCAGTCTTCTGTTACGGTCATCCGCAGCCTCTCCCTTAAGCAAATTACCTTTAAAGATTTGTGGGCTGTGATTTGGAAGGAAAGCCGCATTGGTATTTTAACCGGTTTTACCCTCTCTGTTTGCACTTTTATTAAGCTTTTACTGGTTGATCGCCTTTTACTTGGCAACGCAAGCGTTACCATGGCCGTTGCCCTGGTGGTCTCCTTAACCATGGCCGTCACCATTTTTTTAGCAAAATTTGTTGGGGGTACCCTGCCCCTGCTGGCTGAAAAAACCGGTTTTGATCCGGCTGTGATGGCTAGCCCTTTTATTACAACCATTGTGGATGCCCTCTCGCTTTTGGTTTACTTTGGATTGGCCACCAGCATGCTGCCCATGTAGGCTTTAGGTGCTCACCCTGATCCTCTATGCCAGCATAGAGGATTTTTGTTTTTAAAATACCACACAAAAAAAGTCGATGAAAGGGTAAAAAGGTTTGTTAAAAACAAGAAGAAAAGCACAGGAACCGCCCCGTTTTTTTGAGTGTTTTTGGCGGTGGTTTACATAAAATAGCTGCTTTTTGATTGTGCCCAACTTGTGTGTTGTTGCCTTTTTTCTCTTTTTTATGGTGTTTTTATACAGCAAAATCCCTCATCCAAATCATTTCAGTTTTAGAAACGGAGCGTTCTGATTGAAAAGCAAACGAAATTTTTCCAATGTCCTTCTTACGGCTTCCGTTCTTTTTGGTATTTACTTTGGTGCCGGTAATCTTATCTTCCCCATTGCTCTTGGTCAGCAGGCGGGAAAGGCTTTTTTTTCGGCTTTTTTGGGTTTTTTAATCACTGCCATAGGGTTGATCTTCCTTGGTACCCTGGCCCTGGCCCTCACCCGGGAAGAGGGGCTAAAAGGCATGGGCAATCGAGTTTCCCCCTGGTTTGGCACCTTTATCACCCTGGCCCTAACCTTAACCATTGGGCCCTTGTTTGCCATTCCAAGAACCGGCAGCGTCTCTTTTGAAACGGCCTTGGGTACTTTGGCAAGTCCCCAAACCCGCCCCCTATACCGGCTGGTTTTTACTGCTGTTTTCTTCTTGTTGGTTCTTTTGTTTTCCATAAAGGCCAACAAGCTCTTGTTTTGGGTAGGTAAGGTATTAACTCCCCTGTTTTTAAGCTTTTTATCCCTGCTGCTGTTAGCTGTTATCATAAAGCCCATGGGTAGCCCCACCTTAACCTCTGTTTCCCCTCCCTATCAGGCACAGCCCTTTTTTGCGGGCTTTCTGGCGGGCTATCAAACCATGGATGCCCTGGGGGTCTTTCTTTTTGGTTTTGTTGCCGTACAAACGTTGGAGCAGTTGGGCGTAACCGACCAAAGGCAAAAATCTGCCGGACTTTTTAAATCAGGCCTGGTTACCGTAGGAATGATGAGCCTTATTTACTTTGCCCTAGCCTATGTCGGCGCCACCAGCGCCCCCCTGCTTGGTAAACAGGATAATGGCGCCCTCACCCTGGCCTTGGTTTCTAAACACTATTTTGGTTCCTTTGGCCATGTGCTTCTTTCTTTTATTTTTACCTTTGCCTGTTTAAAAACAGCGGTGGGGCTGATTAATACCTGTTCCAAAACCTTTGTCTCCTTTTTCCTAGGGGGCCCAAATATATTCATTATGCTGTTTCCTTTACCCTTATTTCCTTTCTCATTTCTAATGTTGGCTTGAATCAGATTATTAAGTGGGCCGAGCCGATACTGATGTTTTTTTATCCCTTAAACATTGCCCTTATCCTTTTGGGCCTTCTTTCTCCTTTTGGGCTCTATCGGCGCCGCCAGTATCAAATGACCATGTTCTTTGTAGCCATTGCAGCCTTTGGCGACTTTATTAAAGCCTTGCCTGCCAGCATTTCGGGCTTCCCTTTTTTCACCTTTTTGCTTTCATTATATGAAAGGCTCCCCTTGTTTTCAAAAGGACTGGGCTGGCTTGTTCCCATGGGATTGGGATTTTTCATAGGCTTTTTGTGGTGCTTTTTTCCTTCAAAAAAACTTTGAAACCCCATTTTAAACAAAAATAAGCCCTTGAAGCTGATTTAAAGTTGTTCGCCCCCCTCCTTTGTGTTAAAATGAAAGGAGCGGCAAAACAGACTATGCTTGGCAAAGGGAGACAGATGGATGAAAGAGAACAAGCCCTTTAAAATGATTCGGATAATATTGGCCTTTGTGCTGTTAGCCCTTGTGGTTGTGGGCACATTGGAGCTTTTTCCTCAAAGCCTTTACCAGCATAAAAAAATAGTTGACCGTATTCACGAAAAGCCTATGGTTATCAATGCAATCGATAACCGCTATCACTTTTTTATGCTAACCAATCACCTTGAAGAAAATGCAAATTACCTTTTAACCTTTGATGCCCTAACCCTAACCCAAGGGGAAAGCGAAGTAGCTGTCGCCGCTCTTTTAGATGTGCATACCCAAAGTATTGTGGCTGAAAAGCTTCTTCCCCTTCATCCTCTGGCCCAAAAAGCCTGGTATTTTACGGTCCCCTCCAGTGAAGATGGGTTAGAACTTCTTCTCTATCCTTCCTTAAGGGGGGAAACAGATTGGGTTGGCCTTGATGCGAAGGGAGCTGCCCTTGTAAAAGATGTTCAAAACCCCCGCCAAAACCCACAGAATCTTTTATCCCCCTCCCTTTCAAACCAGCTGTATATGCCTGCTGGCCAAGAGAGCAACCATTACCATGTGCTTGCTCAAGCCCTTACCCCCGGCCAAGGCTATAGCCTTTTAATCGGTCAGGCCAGTGCCCTGCATGGCAGTCCTTTAGCCTTTACCCTGGAAGTGTATGACAACAAGCAAGATAAAGCCATTGACACCAGTGTGATTCCCCTTGCCCCAGATGGTCTTGCAAAGGATATTGCCTGGTCCTTTACCCTCCCCCAGCAGGAAGGCAGCTTTAGCCTTAGGGTTTATAGAGGCCCTGCAGGTCAAACTGAGAACAACAGCCTTTTATTTGAAGATTTGGCTCTGGTTCCCATCCCTTAAGTTCCTTGGTCTGGAAGAAGGCACTACCGCCTTTTTCTCTGTTGTCCAACGTATTCTTTTGGTATTACTTTTTCTCTTTCTTTTTAAGAAGAAATTGTATATACTATTACTGGATAATTAAAATTTTAACATGGAGGTATCAATATGAACTACAACGAACTGAGCTTGGCTCTGTCTGAAAAGCACCAAGGGAAACTAGAAATTGTTTCCAAGGTTTCTGTTACCAATAAAGATGAACTTTCTGTGGCGTATACCCCCGGCGTTGCCGAACCTTGCAGAAAAATACATGAAGATGTGCATAATGCCTATAAATACACCATTAAAGGGCGCACCGTAGCCGTTGTATCTGACGGAACCGCCGTGCTGGGCCTGGGCGATATCGGCCCCGAAGCCGCTATGCCCGTGATGGAGGGAAAATGTATTTTATTTAAAGAGTTTGGCGGCGTAGATGCCTTTCCCATTTGCCTTGACACAAAAGATGTAGACGAGTTGGTAAAAACCATTAAATATATGGCCCCCACCTTCGGCGGCATTAACTTGGAAGACATTTCAGCCCCCCGCTGCTTTGAAATTGAGCGCCGGTTAAAAGAAGAACTGGATATTCCTATTTTTCACGATGACCAGCATGGAACAGCCATTGTTGTTTTAGCCGGGCTCATCAACGCTTTAAAATTGGTAGGCAAAAAATGGGAAGATACAAAAATTATCATTAACGGCCCCGGCGCTGCAGGCATTTCCATTGCCAAGCTGTTAATGCACATGAACCCCAAGGATATTATTTTGGTTGGCCGCAAAGGCGCTATTTACGAGGGCATGGAGGGCATGAACCCTGCCCAAACAGAAATGTCCAAAGTAACCAATAAAGATAAAGAACAGGGCAGCCTGGAAGACGTAATTAAGGGCAAAGATATTTTCATCGGGGTTTCTGCCCCCGGCGTATTAACCGCCCCCATGGTTTCCACCATGAATAAAGACGCCATTGTGTTTGCCCTGGCCAATCCTACCCCCGAAATTATGCCTGATGATGCCCAAAAAGGCGGGGCACGGGTGATTGCGACCGGCCGCAGCGACTTCCCGAACCAAATCAACAATGTTTTGGTTTTTCCCGGCATCTTTAAGGGCGCTTTAATGGTAGAAGCCTCGGATATTACAGAAGAAATGAAACTGGCCGCTGCCAAAGCCATTGCCTCCCTCCTGCCCGAGAGCGAACTGAATGAAGAAAACATCATCCCTGGGGCTTTTGACCGCCGGGTTGCCGATGTGGTGGCTGAACAGGTGGCCCAAATGGCCGAAAACCTTGGTATTGCAAGAAAGCCCAGAAAATAATTTGTTGCTTCCACCCACATAAAACCAAAGGGAAAACAGCGGTATGGCTGTTTTCCCTTTACCTTTTTACGGCTCCATGATAAAATAAGCCGATTATCAAAAAAAGGAGCCTGTATATGTCAGTGTTTTCCGGGTTGAAATCGGCCGCCCGCTGGGATAAAGCCTTTGCAAAAACCCTTCTTATGGTTGCCCTGCCCATGGTTATTCAAAACCTGGTATCCTCTACCCTAAATATTATCGACAATATTATGGTGGGCCAACTGGGGGCCGCCGCCCATGCAGGGGTGAGCCAAGCCCTGAACTATACTTTTTTGTTTAACCTGTTTTTGTTTGGCATTGGTTCCGGGGCCAGCATTTACTTTGCCCAATACTGGGGCAGAAGGGAAACCGGCCACATTCACCGGGTGATGCGGATGGCCTTTTTCATCACCATTCCCCTGGCCCTTTTGTTCATCGGCGCTTTTTATTTTTTCCCCAATTTTATTGTGGGCCTTTTTATCAGCGACCCGGCCAGCAGCAGTTTTTTAGAATGTACCCGCTACTTAAAATGGGCTGTTTTCGGCTTTGCCTTTCAGGCCATAGACGTGGTCTATGCCTCGGTTTTAAAAGCCACAAACAAGCCCTATGTACCCATGTTTGGGGGCATTGTGTCAATTATTACCAATGTAATATTAAACTACTGCCTTATTTTTGGGCACTTCGGTTTCCCGGCCTTGGGGGTACAGGGGGCTGCCATTGCCACTATTTTTTCATCCCTGGTGTCCCTTTTGATCAACACCACTGTATCCTACCACAAAAAACTTCCCTCCGCTTTCTCTCCTTTTCAAAAGTTTCCCCGCCTTCCAGGCTATAACAAACTGTTTTTAAAAACCGTAAGCCCTGTTATTTTTAATGAAGGCCTTTGGGCCCTGGGAATGACCACCTATAGTATGTTCTACGGCACCATGGGTGATGCCGCCATGTCGGCTATGGGCATTTATAAAAGCATGGAGCAGCTTACCTTTGTAACCATATACGGGCTGATGGGCGCCTGCAGCGTGATTGTTGGCCAGACCCTTGGTACAGGCGATAAGGCCAAAGCTTACCTGTATGCAAAGCGCATGCTTTTTGCAAGTGTTGTGCTGGGCGTGGCCATGGGGCTGATCCTAATCCCTGCCCGGTTTCCCATTGTATCCCTTTTTGAAGTGGGTTTTGAAGCCCAGGAAAAGGCCCTTAAAATCATTTTATTTTCAGCTTCCTTTGTGTGGCTTCGCTCTTTTAACTCGATTAACGTAGTGGGTATTTTGCGCTCTGGCGGGGATACGCTGTTCAGCCTCATGCTGGATACGGGAACCGTATGGGCCATTGGCGTACCCCTGGTATGGATTACATCCATGGTTTTAAAATGGCCCATTGAATATGTCTTTTTATCTACCGCCGTGGAAGGGCTGGTAAAGGCCGCCATTGGCTTTCCAAGAATGCTCAGCAAAAAATGGATGAACGAAATTATGTAAAAAGGAGTTGGGATGATGGATTATACCTTTGATTTGGTCGGAAAAATCGGTTCCATGGCCCTCATTAGAAAAGAAGATAAAGATATTGACTATAATATTTTTTCAAGAATCGGAAATGAACTACGCCCGGGAATGATTTGGGTCACCTCCGGCGCTACGGAAATTGGCCGCCTGGATTATATTAAGCGCACCGGCATTGAACTGTCGGGAGATAGCGAGCAGGATAAGGCCGACTATGCTGCCCAAGGGCAGGCCATTCTAATGCAAAACTACCGCCAGTTTGTTTCCCCTGAATATGGTATTCGCCAACTTTTGGTGGAACATCCCCACTTTAACGATCCGGAAAAGCGGGAACACATCAGAAAGCTTCTGATTCGTGCTGCTATGCAAAAAACCATTCCCATTATTAACTATAATGACCCGGTAAGTGATGAAGAAAACCGAAAAATGGAACTGGTTATTCGTAAAAATGCCGGCCAACAGGTCCACGAATGTGTAGATAACGATGAAACTGCCGCCGTTGTGGCGGATTTGGTCAAGGCCAAGACCTTGCTGCTTCTTACTTCAACCCAAGGCATTTATCAGGATGCGGCGGACCCCAGCACCCTGGTGCGAGAGGTGGTCGCTTCTACCCCTGATGCCCTTAAAAAAGCTGTGCAAAAACTGCAGGAAAGCTGCAATGGGGCCAGCCGAAAGGGAGCCAACGGGGCCCGGGTAAAGCTTGAGTTTGCCTTAAGTTCTGCTTTAAAGGGAACCACGGTGATTATTGGCCATGCGAAATATCGCATTAGCGACCTGGTGGAAAACAGGGTGCCCTGCACGCGAATTGGTTTAATCTAGTTACATATAAAAAAACAGCGCATTTTTATATATGCGCTGTTTTTTATCCTTCTTTATTCGGCCAGCTGCTTAATAATTTTTTCAAGGGCAGCAAGGCCAGGGTAATAGCCCTTTGAATTATCCAAATAGGCATCCGCCAGGGAGCGATAGACAGGCATTCGCTCCTTGTATAAATCCACTACCCCTTGCATCCCCTTCTGGGCCAGCATGGGGCGCCTATCCAGCTTAATGTCCGAAAGAATTTGTTCGATGGGCCGGTCAACCAGCACAATAATGCCGGAATTTTTCATAATATCGCAATTCATTTTTCGAAGAACCATCCCGCCTCCTGTTGAAATAATAGAGGGAATTTCGTCTGCCAGGTGGATGAGCAAATTGCTTTCAGCATTTCTAAAGGCTTGCTCCCCATAATTTTGAAAAATTTCATAAATGGTCGCCCCAGCCTGTTCAGAGAGGACTATGTCCGTATCGATATACGGAATGTTTAGCCGGCGGGCAGTTCGCCTTCCCAGGCTGCTTTTTCCACTTCCAGGCATACCGATTAAAAACAGATGCCGATCCATGTCTCTCCCTCCTCGTCCTTTTTTAATGGCCAGATATTAAAAATACGCTCTCCCCATAAGAATAGGCGCTGTTGAACGGGCTCACTATACAAGCCTTCGCCTTTTCATACTTGCTCTTAGTTAATAGTTTATCCTACCCGGTGTTCATATTGCAAGCATAATGCAATCCAATCGATGTAAATTATTGTTATAAATATTATACTATTTGCTTTTTTTGCGCTGGTGATTTTATTATTTCCTTTGTTCCCGTTCCAAGGTAAAATAGAAGCCCGTTTCCCCCGAAGCGCTTTGGGCCCATATTTTTTGGCCATGGTCTTCAATAATACGCTTGGAAATGCTCAGCCCCAGGCCTGTGCCGTGGCCAGGGGTATGGGCCTTATCCACCTTATAAAAGCGGTCAAATATGTGGGGCAAGTCTTTTTGGCTGATCTCCTGCCCGTCATCTTTTACCCAAATCAGGGCCTTTGGCTTTTTACTTTCAATGGTTTTGGTTCCAAGCCAAATGGTTCCGTTTTCCGGCGTAAACTTAATGGCGTTGTCAATCAAATTCACCATCACCTGCTCAATGGCATCGCTGTCGCCTACACAAATACAGTATTCCTCTTCAAATTCCACTTCCACTTCAATTTCTTTTTGATCAATATCGTTATAGCGGCGAATTAAAACCCTTCTGATAAGCTCATTCATATCAAAGCAGCTTTCATGAATCGGCGTTTTTTCCTGTTCCATACGGCTCAGCTGTAAAAGTTCGTTTATGAGTTTGGTCAGCCGAGTGGTCTCTTCGCTTACAATTTGCAGGTATTTGGGGTGTTCTTCTTGGGGAATGGTGCCATCTTGCATGCCCTGTATAAAGCCGTGGATGCTGGTTAGGGGCGAACGCAGTTCGTGGGACACATTGGCCACAAACTCCCGCCGGCTTTTTTCAAGCCGTTCCAGCTGTTCGGCCATGGTATTAAAGGAGATGGCCAATTTTTGTATTTCCTCAGAGCCCTCAATTTCGGCCTTTTGCTCAAAATTGCCCTTGGCCATAGATTCGGTTGCCTTAGCCATACTGGCCAGAGGCTTTGTCATTTGCCTTGTAAAAATATAGGCGGATATAATGGCCAGTACAAAAGCCCACAGGGCCACGGCCAAAATTTGCAGGGTTAAAGACCGATAGGTGGCTCTAATCTCCTGGGCGCTGGTGTAAATAAACACCGCCCCGCCAAAGCTGCTTCCATCCATCCAGGGCACTGCCACCACAAAAGCCCGCCCTTGGGAGGTACCATCAATGTTTACCTGCTTGGTTACACTTTGGCCATTTTGTATTTCAGGCAGCAGCGCCCCAAAGGCTTCTATTTTGGCCTGGGCATTTTCATCCTCTTTTAGGTTAACAGACAGTTCTGACTTGCCAAACCTATCTACAATAATTACATAGGCCCCAAGATCCGACATGAGGTTGGCGGTTTTCCAGTTCATATACTCATCAACGGTTCCGCCGGCAATTTCCGCCGCCTTGCCAAACACAAGCAAGGCAGAACTTTGGCTTTTAATCCCGTATTCATACCGTTTGGCCGCCAAATAGGCCATTTCTTCTCCCTGGGTTTTTAGCTCTTTCAGCCGCGACTCTACCCGATCGCTGCGCATGGTAACATAGAAAATGAGGGATAGAAGCCCGATAGACACCAAAATAACCACCGTAAATAGCACCATAACCCTGGAGAACATGCTGTTGGGTTTAAGTTTTTCCCGCAGCTTTTCCATTATTTCACCTCAAACTTATACCCAACACCCCATACGGTGCGAATTTGCCAGTTGTATTTTTCACTGCCCACCAGTTTTTCGCGAATGCGCTTAATGTGGACATCCACCGTACGGCTGTCGCCGAAAAAGTCAAAGTCCCACACCTGTTCCAGCAGCTGCTCCCGGGTAAAAACCATATTAGGATGAGAGGACAAAAAGTATAGCAGTTCAATTTCTTTAGGGGGCATTTCTACCAGCCGGTCTTCATAATATACCTCGTACTGGGTTAGGCTGATACGGATTCCCGGGTAAGAAACACTCTTCCCCTCTTCTTCTTTTGTTTTAGGCCCAATGGCGCTGCGCCGAAGTACTGCTTTGACCCTAGCAATCAATTCCTTTGGCTCAAAGGGCTTGGTTAAGTAATCATCGGCCCCCAGCTCCAGCCCCAGCACCTTGTCAAAGGTTTCATCTTTGGCGGTGAGCATAATAATGGGCACATTGCTTGTTTGGCGAATGGCCCGGCATACCTGCCACCCGTCCATGCCAGGGAGCATAATATCCAAAAGAACCAAGTCCGGGTCCTCCTGCTTAAACAGAGCCAACCCCTCGTCTCCCCTATTGGCGATGGCCACCTGATACCCTTCTTTTTCAAGGTACAGCTGCACCAGCCGGCAAATGTTGGGATCATCATCAATAAATAAAATTTTTGTTTTTTCCGTATTGGCCATCCTTCATCCCTCTTTTTTTTATTTTAACGTAACCACCGTAACCCCAGACTCTCCTTCGCCATAAATACCCAGTCGATAGCTTTTTACATGGGGATGCCTTTTTAAATGCTGGTGAATGCCTGCCCGCAAAATGCCTGTACCTTTGCCGTGAATAATAGATACCTCACCCAAGGAGGCTAGCACCGCCTCATCTAAGTATTGGTCAATTTCAACCAGGGCTTCGTCTACTGCCATGCCCCGCACATCCAGTTCCATAGCAACGGTGCGCTGGGCTGTTTGGGTAAAGGCCCGCACCTGGCTTGATTTGGCGGGGGATTTTTCTTTTACACGCCGAAGCTGAGCCACAGGTACTTTCATTTTCATAATACCTGCTTGAATCTGCACCTCTCCCTTGTTGTCCGGGGGGGTTAAAACCGTAGCCTTTGTGTTTAAGTGTACAATCATCACTTCTTCCCCGGGTCTTAAACCTTTGGGAGGCTTCCCCTGGGGCACTGTCGGTTTTGCCAGGCCTTCGTACAGGCTGTCTTCCTGCTGAGCAAGGCCTTTTTTAAGCCTTTGTATTTCATGTTCCTGAAGGCTGTGCCCTTCACTTCTTAACTTTTTAAGCTCTGAAATAATGCCTTCGGACTCCCTTTTGGCATTTAAAACAATCCGCTTCGCCTCTTCCCGGGCCTTGCGCAGGTTCTCTTCCCGTTTTTGCTCCAGCTCACGGCGCAGTTTTTCCGCTTCGTCCCGCAAGCGGATGGTTTCCTGCCTTGCCTCCTGGGCCAGCTGGTACTCTTTTTCAGCGATTTGCTGGTGATGCTGGGCGTTGGCGATCACATCTTCAAAACGGATGGTCTCCTGGCTTAAAAGTTCCCTGGCTGTATCAATTACTTCTTCACTCAAGCCCAATTTTCGTGAAATTTCAAAGGCATTGCTCTTGCCGGGAATGCCGATGGACAGCCGGTAGGTTGGCCGCAGGGTTTCGATGTTAAATTCTACACTGGCATTTTCTACCCCCGGGGTAGATAAGGCAAAGGCCTTTAACTCGCTATAGTGGGTGGTGGCCAGGGTGCGTATTTTGCGTTTGAGCAGTTTTTCTAAAATGCTTTGGGCCAGGGCCGCTCCTTCGGTAGGGTCGGTGCCCGCTCCCAGCTCGTCAAACAAAACCAGGTCATCTTCTGCCACGTTTTGCATAATGGCAACAATATTTGTCATGTGAGAGGAAAAGGTAGACAGGCTTTGTTCAATGCTCTGTTCATCCCCAATGTCGGCAAAAACCTGATTAAACACACACATTTCGGTGCCTGGGTCTGCCGGCAGATGAAGCCCTGCCTGCATCATTAAGGTAAAAAGGCCTACGGTTTTAAGGGTTACGGTTTTCCCCCCCGTATTGGGGCCGGTAATCACCAGGGTAGTAAAGTCTTCCCCCATCCACAAATCAATGGGTACCACAGCTTTAGGGTCGATTAAAGGGTGGCGGCCCCTTTTGATTTTTATAAAGCCCCTTTGGTTAATATCGGGCTTTACCCCGTTCATCTGCCGGGAGAGGGCCCCTTTAGCAAAGATAAAATCCAGCTGGCTTAGCAAGTGTATGTTATGGATAATGGTCTCTTTTTCCGGGCCTACCAAGGCCGAAAGTTCGGCTAAAATCCGCTTAATCTCCTCCTGCTCTTTAGCAGCCCACTCTTTTAATTTGTTATTGATTTCAACCACAGCCATGGGCTCTATAAACAAGGTGGCCCCGCTTGATGACTGGTCGTGTACAAGGCCGGGCACAGCCCCCCTGTGCTCTTGCTTTACAGGCAGTACATACCGGTCATTTCGCATGGTTACAATCGGATCTTGCAGGTATTTTGAAAAACTGGTGCTGCGGATCATGCTATTTAGCTTTTCGCGCACTTTCTCGCTTGCCAGGCGCATTTGCCTGCGGATGTTAAACAGTTCGCTGCTGGCCCTATCGGCAATTTCATCTTCGCTTAAAATGGCATCGGTAATGGCCTGTTCCACCCTTTGAAGGCTGGTAATTTCTTCGGCCATGGCAGTAATCAGGGGGGCCTGGTTTTCTTTATGAACCAAAGCTGAACGCACCCCCCGGCCCGCCGCCAAACAGCCGGCTACCTGAAGCAAGCTTTTAGGCGAAAGGCTGCCGCCTTTTTCGGCCAGTCCTACCTGGGGGCTTACATCGTCAAAATATAGCATGGGGCTGCCCCCCATGTAGCTTAAAAGAGACAGGGCCTCCTGGGTGTGGGCCTGGGTGGTATGGATTTGCCCTATATCGTTGGTAGGCACCAAAGCTTGGCACCGTTCCTTCCCCAGGGGGGTTAAGGCCAAGGCAATCAACTGCTGACGTATTTTATCAAACTCCAACACCCGTATATTTCGGTTCTCGTCCATAGGTTGTCCTTTCTTCACGGCTATCTTTATTCAACCCCACGGGCGAAATGCCCCTGGGTATTTTTTTTAATTGGGTTTTGGCTGTTCTTTCCCTCTCGCTTATCCATAAAGGCTTCAAAAATTTGAAGCTGCTCCTCCGGGGGCTCTAGGGTAAAATCAAAGAGGATTGAGCGGTTTTGGCCCAGCCCCGCGATATGGGCAAACAAGCTGGTCGGCAAACTGTTTAAAAGTTCTACAGTGCAGCCTTCCTGCTGGTGCACCGGGATTAAGGGAAAGGTGTAGCCCTTACGGTCGGTAAGGGTTTTTCCAAGAAGGGCTTGCTTTGCCCCTGTCATGCACAAGGTGCATTTTTCGCGGCCCCTTTCAAGGCCCAGCCTGGTTCTTGCAGGGCAATGGTTTAAGGTCATCAGCCTGGTATGGCCGTAAACCTTGTACACCAAGGGCCGGTTAGCCGCCAGCTCCACTTCCCCCAGTTCCCTTTGGTTTAGCTCCGGCCAGGCTGTTTCAAAAACGGTTTGGTAGCGGCTCAGGGTTTCAAAGGCCTTTTTGTTCCAAATAGGCACCGTATCCAAAAGGGCGGTTTGTACAGAAAATTCCTGCCCTAGCTGGCCAATGTTGCCAAGGGCCACCCCTTCGATTTGGCTGTATTTTTTTATACTTTCGCTAATGGCTTTAAGGCTTGCGCTGCTAAGCTGAGTAGGTAAGGCCAACCAGCTGCCCTTGGGCAAGGCCAGCAGCTGGGCATCCAGCATGGGCAGCCTAAAGTCCCTTGGGGCGTACAAAAACAGCTGGGCCCCTCTTGCCAAAAATTGAGAGGCCAGGCCAAGGTTGCCGCTTTTTACAAGCACTTTTGGGGGTGTAAGGCTTTTACTTATTCCTTTTTGAAGGGTGTAAGGGGCGGGGCAAGGCTTTTCCCTTGCCATCTCAAAGGCATTGATCCGCTTTGCGTTTAAAGCCTGAACCCCATCCGTGCGCAGTTGATTTAGCTTGGAAGGAGGCATAAAGGCCTTTTCTCCAATCAGTTCAAGAGCTGTTAAATGGTATGGGGTTTCCTTTAACTTTGACAAGTTTAAAAAAGCTGTTTCGTAGGTGAGGGCTGCCTTTTGAGCCGCCTCCACCACATCCCCATAAACAACGGCTTCATGTTCACCGTCCTTAAGAATAAGCTGGCTTTTCTCCCCAGGGGCTACCCTAAGCTGGGCCGTAAGGCCAATGGTAGGGCGACGGCGAAGGCTGGCTTGCTTTAGCTGCTGTGCATCCCACAGGCGCATCACCCGGGTTCCTGGGCCCACAGCCATATCGGGGCGAAGCCGTACCTTTGCCTGATCCCCTTTAGGCACTTGGGGGCCGGAATAAGTGGTTTCACTTTCTGTTTTGCTCAAAAAGCGCAGGCCATCCTCCGGGTTTAAATCCTGCTCTACAAGCACAAAGGCGAAATTTTTTTCGACCCTTGTTACCTTGCCTATATAAACCCCTTGGTGGTTTACACGGGTTTCATCAATAATGGCCCCATCTTGGGCCCCAAGGGCATAGCCTTTGGTAAAGCCGCCCCGGTTAAACATTTGAGCTGTCCGGCGGCTTTCTTCTTCGCCGGCCTTTTGAAAGGAGCCGCTGGCCAAGCTGTTTATGCCCAGCCGGTAAGAGGCGGTAATTTCGCTTACATATTCGGGCCGTTTAACCCTCCCTTCAATTTTAAGAGAGGTCACCCCCGCCTCGGCCAAAAGATTCAGTTCATCCCGAAGGTTCATATCCCTTGGGGAAAGCCAGTTGCCCCACTGACCCTCATATTGATAAGGCAGGCGGCAAGCCTGGGCACAGCGGCCCCGGTTTCCACTGCGCCCTCCTACCATTCCCGAAAACAGGCACTGGCCGCTTTGGCTAACACACAGGGCGCCGTGTACAAATATTTCCGTTTCAATACCCGTTCGGGCTACTTCGCCAATGGTTTTAAGGCTATTTTCCCTGGCCAAAACCACCCGAGAAAAGCCCGCATCTTTTAAAAACATGGCTCCCTGCACATTGTGAATGGCCATTTGGGTGCTGGCATGGATAGGCAAATAGGGATAATGCTTTTTAATATAGGTTCCAACTCCAATATCCTGAACGATGACCCCGTCAACCTTTAGCCTGTTAAGGTTAAAAATCACCTCTTCCAGCTGAGGCATTTCCCTCTCTTTTACAAGGGTGTTCACAGTTACATAAACCTTTATATGCCAAAGGTGGCAAAGGCTGACTGCCTTTGCCAATTCTTCCAGTGTAAAATTTCCTGCTCCCGCCCTTGCCCCAAAGGCGGTATAAGCCAGGTACACCCCATCGGCGCCTGCGTCAATGGCAGCATGAAGGGCCTGAACATTTCCTGCAGGGGCTAATAATTCCATTGCTATTTTTATTCCCGTCTTTCTATTGCGGCTTTACGGGCCAAGGTTAATTCACGCCTTAAACGGGTGTTTTCATCCTGGGCCTTTAGCAGTTCATCCCCTAAATTCAGGGCGGTTAAAACGACTACCATATTGCTGGGAAGCCTTGTCGCCTGCTCTACCTCTGATATTTTTCGATCCACATAAATGCCCACCCGATGGACATGTTCAGGGGGATCGGACGAGAGCAGGATATAGTCTTTTCCGGCAATGCGTACTTTTATTTTCTGCTTTTCCATAGGCTCCTCCTTTGCCTTTCTATTATACGCAATTTTGCTTCATCCTTCAATCTTATCCTTTGTTTTTGCCCTTTTTCAAAAGGTTTTGCGTTTTTATCATTTACTTTTAATCCTTTTCGCCCTTTTACCTAAAGATGAGTCGTGGTATACTTACAGTATAAGTGTGAATAAAGGAGCACTAAAATGAAAAAAGCAATCGTAATCGGGGCCAGCATTCCCGGTTTAGCCTGTGCCATACGGCTTCAAAAGGCCGGATATCAGGTGCGTATTTTTGAAAAAAATTCTTTTCCAGGCGGAAAAGTGCAAGGGTTTGAAAAGGATGGTTACCATTTTCAAATGGGGCCTACTTTTCTTTCCATGCCCCAAATGGTGGAGGATTTGTTTAACTTTGCCGGAAAAGAGATAGATGAATATATTAGCCTTAGCCCCCTGGAACCCTTATACAGCGCTCATTTTAACCACAGTCCACAAAAAAGTTACCCTGTTTCTGCCGCTTTGTACCGCCTGGCCCCCCTAGCCGAAAAAATAGCCCCGGATGAGATAAAACATTTTTTTAGTTACCTGGGTGATGCCCAGCTGGGTTTTAACCGCAGCAAAAAAGCTTTTATCAGCAAAACCTTTAACCGCAGAAGGGATTTTTACAATGTTGCTACTTTAAAGCAAGCCCTTATCATAAAAACATTCACTACTTCGCGCAAATACCTTAAGGCCTTTGTAAAAAACCCCACCCTTGCCGATTTGTTTAGTTTTTACAGCCTGTTTGAGAACCCCACTGCTTTAAACGGCCCTTCTTATTTTTCGTTTTGGCCTGCAACCGCCTTGACTTACGGCCTTTGGCATATTAAAAGAGGAATGGGTGCCCTTGCCCAAGCCCTCGAAAAGCTGTTTACCACCCTTGGGGGCAAGGTAGACTATAACAGCCCTGTAGACAAAATTTTAATTGAAAACCAAATGGCCTACGGAGTACAGGTGGCCGACCAGCTGGCGCTGTCGGACTTTGTGGTTTGTGCTGCAGACTTCCCCTACGCCATCAAGCGCCTGGTAAGAAATCCTCATGTAAAGGGCCGGTACTCGGACGATAAAATCAACCAGATGGAGTATGGCCCTTCTGCCCTTTTATTTTGTTTTGGCACCAATAAAACCTACCCTATCAAAGGAGCCCATCACTATTTTTTAAGCCGGGATATGGACCGGAACATCCTTCAAGTAAACCAGGGGATGATGCCCGAAGACCCTTCTTTTTACCTGCATTTGCCTACCAGGGAAGACCCGGATCTGGCCCCAGAAGGCTGTGATAGCTTGCGGGTTTTGATACCCTTGTCAAACCTGTCGGTCTCAAAATACGGCTGGGAAGAAGAGCGGATTAGAGAGTACAGGAAAAAGGTTTTAAACGTAATTGGTAAAATACCCGGTTTTGAAAACATTAAAAACGAAATTGTGGTGGAAAAAGTTTTTACGCCCCTTGATTTTCAAAGCCTTTACAACGCCTATAACGGTGCTTGTTTCGGCCTTTCATCTCGGCTGAACCAAAGTTTATACAAGGCCCCTCAAGTAAAATATAAACTGTGCGAAAAATTATTTTTTGTCGGCAGCTCCCTGCACCCCGGCGCCGGTATTCCCTTTGTGCTTGAAGGGGCTAGAATAGCCGCAGATGAAATATTGGCAACCCCTTAAGGGTGCCAATTTTTTTTAGAAAATGCCCCACAAAAGGAGGGTCTGTAACGGCGGGAAGAGATTTTTACGAAAAACACGGAAAAACACTGAACCGGTGCCCCCATTACAGGCATTTATAACCGTGTTTTATTTTACAGGGCCTTCTTTTATCCCGCCTGGCTTGTGCGGTGTTGCCTTTATATCAGCCCAGCAATACACAGAAAGGATGGATTGCCATGTTTGCGACTACCAACATGTCTATTTTTTCCGCTAGAAACGGCGAAGCCTTTGCAAGGGGGATTTGCCAGTACCTGAACAAATCCTTAAGCCCCAGCGAAGTTATCCGTTTTTCCGAAGGAACCAGCTTTGTCCGCTTTCATCAATCTGTGCGGGATAGGCATGTTTACCTGGTGGCCCCCATTGCCAAGGCCCCTAATGACGAAATGATGGAACTGCTTTTTTGGCTGGATGCCTTCCACCGTTCCAGTGCCAAATCCATTACCGTGATTATGCCCTATTTTGCCTATGCCAAAGGGGATAAAAAAGATGAGCCCCGGGTTTCGGTACGGGCAAGGGTTTGTGCCGATGCCATTCAAATGGCCGGAGCCGATCGAATGATGGTGATGGACTTACATGCCCCACAAATTGTGGGCTTTTTTACCACCCCCATGGACCATTTATACGCCCTGCCCATTTTATGCGAAACCATCAAGGGCATTAAGGCCCCTTTAAACAACATGGTTGTGGTTTCTCCCGATTTAGGCTATGTAAAGCAAGCCCATCGCTTTGGCGCTTATTTAAACCTGCCTGTGGCCATTGCCCATAAGACCCGAAAAGATCATAGTGAACAGGCCGAAATTCAAAGCATCATCGGCGATATTAAGGGCAAGGATGTTCTGGTGGTAGATGATTTTACCATCTCCGGCGGTACCTTGTGCGATTTGGCCCGAAACTTGAAGGAAAAGGGCGCCGGCCGCATTTTTGTTGCCCTGTCTCATAACGTGATCACAAAAGAAGGGGCTCGGCGGATTCACGAAAGCCCCATTGAGTGGGTCCTTTCAACGGACACGGTGGATAACCACAACATTTTGGGCAACCCTAAATTTTGCACTGTATCCGTTGCCCCTCTCTTTGCAGAAACGATTCGCCGCTTTCACGACAACGAATCCATCTCCCCCTTGTTTACCTCCGTGCCTGAAAATTTGATCCAAGGCTGCCATACGGCAGAACTAGAATAAAATAACTTAAAAAAGGCCTCCTGTGCTTCACGTGTTTTGCAGAGGCCTTTTTTGTTTTTAACCTAGGTTTAAAGTTCGGGTTTTTCTTTGCGGATGAGCAACTTTTCAACCCAACCTTTTTTGTATTTTAGTGAAATGTAGCCGATAACCGCCACCACGGCACTGCCAATACTATTGATCATAAAATCTCCCATGGTATCTTTCAAGGCGGCCCTGCCCACAAAAGGGGTTCCATCTTCCATTAAAAACTTTTGCATGTTCAACCCAAAGATTCCATCCATACCGTACTCATAAAATTCCCAAAAATACCCAGTGTAGCAGCAAACATAAAGGAAAACAGGGCCACAAACAGGGGGCTTAATTTTAGCATTTGGGTTTGGGAGCGGTTAAGTACATCAATAAAAGAGAAGGCCAGGGCACCCAGCATGGCCCCTGAGGTTGCGTGCAAAAGCATATCAAAGTTTTTAAAACGGTAGTAAAAGCTTTGAACCTCACCCAAGTAAATGGCCGCGTACAAAAACACAACGTATAATATCACCATTAAAGAGGGAATTTCAAGCTTCCATCTTCGGCTGACCCAACCGGGAAGGAGCATGGCAACAATACCCAGCACACATTGAAGGATCATCAGCACATAGTCGCTTTTTGTTTTTTCCCCCAGTTCATCTCCTGCTATAGGGCTTTGAATCAGCCTTACCACAATAAAAACAATGGAGCCCACCAAGGTTAAAAACACAATCCAAGAAATAATATGAAGCACCTTGCTTTCACTTTTTGCCGGTCCTTTTGCACCATTCATTTCCCTCACCCCTTTTGAATTCATATTTTAGCCGAGTTTATGCCATATAGTAAGACCTGCTTTTGTGCAATAAATAACATTCTTGACGAAGAGGGAACCTTTGTTACAATAAGTAAGGACCCTTTCAGATTTTTGCAATTATAAGTATAGGAGGCCTGTATATGATCAGGGGACTGGATACATCCTTAAAGCGCTTGCGCCGCAAGGTGTTTGTTGAAGTGATTAAGGTGGCTAAAAACGCCACAGGCGACAGTAATATAAACGATGATATTGAAGGCATCCCTTACATCATCAGCCCTGATGATGTGCCAAAATACCGGGAGAGCATTTGGCGGGAACGGGCCATTGCCGCTGAGCGGGTACGCTTGGCCATGGGGTTAAGCCTTAGGCCTGAGGATAAGCCGGTACATATTACAGCAGGCTTGTCACAGAGTAATATTGCCGAAAAATACTATGAACCGCCCCTCATGCAGGTCATCCCTTCCGCCTGCGATAAATGCCCGCCAAATGAGTACTTTGTAAGCGATGCTTGCCGAGGCTGTGTGGCTCACCCCTGTATTGAGGTATGCCCTAAACAGTGTATAACCATGGTTGATGGCCGCTCTTTGATTGATCAAAGCCGCTGTATTCAGTGCGGCCAATGTAAAAAGGCCTGCCCCTATGATGCCATTGCCCATAAAACCCGCCCTTGCGCCGATGCCTGCGGGGTTAATGCCATTGAAACCGACAATTTAGACAGGGCCCACATCAACCCTGAAAAATGTGTTTCTTGCGGCATGTGTATGGTTAATTGCCCCTTTGGCGCCATTGCAGATAAATCTCAAATCTATCAGCTCACCCGGGCCCTGCTTGAAAAGGGCAAGGTCATTGCAGAAATTGCCCCGGCTGTGGTGGGGCAGTTTGGTTCAGCTAATCTGTCGCAAATAAAATCAGCTTTAAAAGCCCTTGGTTTTGACGATATTTACGAAGTGGCCTTAGGGGCCGACATGGGGGCTGTGGTGGAAGCCCATCACTATGTTGAAAAAGTGGTGGAAGGGGATTTGCCCTTTATGCTCACCTCTTGTTGCCCCTCCTGGTCGATGTTGGCAAAAATCTATTTTCCTGAAATTGTAAATGAAATTTCAAACGCCTTAACCCCCATGGTGGCCACAGCCCGAACCATTAAGAAAAAGCACCCGGATGCCCTGGTTACTTTTATTGGGCCCTGTGCTTCTAAAAAACTGGAAGCTTCCCGCAGTTCAGTAAGAAGTGATGTTGACTTTGTTATTACCTTTGAAGAATTGGCTGCCATGTTTGAAGTGTTTGGCATTAACCCTGAAGCCTTTGAACAAAGCCCGATTTCTGCTGATGCCACTGGCGCCGGCCGGGGGTACGGGGCTGCCGGCGGGGTCGCCGGGGCCATTGAAGAGTGTATTCAGGAATACTATCCAGGGGTGCCTGTACAGATTGAAAAGGCCGATGGCCTGCATGAATGTAAAAAAATGCTGCAGCTGGCCAAGGCAGGCAAGTTAAACGGTGCCCTCATTGAGGGCATGGGCTGCCCCGGCGGCTGCATTGCGGGGGCCGGAACCATTGCACCCATTCAGCGATCCAGAATGGCCATTAAAAAGCTGGTCGATGCCTCTACCCCCGTTCCCTCAAAAGAACTTGGAGAAATCGTGCTGGATTAAAAAATACAGATCGATGCCACATCCTAAAAGCTCCGAAATCGGAGCTTCTTTTTTATTTGAAAATAGATGCAAAAAACTTTATATGAGTATTGACACATATATAAAATGAGTATATACTACATTCATATTATATGAGTGTTTGCTCATGTTTTTAACAAGGAGGGTTGTTATGGAGTACGGGTATCGCTTAAAAGGGTTAGACTGCGCAAATTGTGCGTTTAAAATCGGCCAGGCCGCCGGCGAACTGCCCGGGGTGACCAAAGCCCATGTTGACTTTGCTTCGCAAAAGCTGGAAATTACTTCTGCTGCCCCTATAGCCGAGGGTTCTGTTAAGCAGCTGGTTCATCAATATGAGCCGGATGTGGTGGTGGTCCCGTGGAAAAACGAAACAGCCAAAGAAGTGTACCATCACGAGCAGGAGGCCAGCCAGGGCTTTAAACGGGAATGGCTGGTCATTGGCCTTTCTCTGGCTTTGGCAGCTGTGGGGGCAGCCCTTCAAGGTACATCAGCCAGCTTATATTATCTGTTTTTAGTGGGAGCCTATCTTCTATCGGGCTACGACATTGGAAAAACTGCCGTAAAGCGCATTTTTCAGCGCCAGCCCCTGGACGAAACCCTGCTGATGACCATTGCCACCCTGGGCGCTTGGGTTTTGGGTGATGGGTTGGAAGCGGTAGGGGTGATGGTTTTTTACCGTGTTGGCGAAACCTTGCAAAACATGGCTGTGCACCGCAGCCGTTCAGACATCCGTGCCCTTTCCGCCTTGATTACGGAAAAAGCCCATCTCTTAAAGGGTACAAGGGTAATCGATGTGCCTACGGAAGAAATTGCCTTAGGGGATTTAATCGAAATTAGAACCGGTGAGCGGGTGCCTGTTGACGGCATTGTGGCCTTTGGAGAAGGGGCTTTGAACACGGCGGCCTTAACAGGAGAATCCCTGCCAGTGCCCTTTGAAAAGGGCGACAGGGTTTTGTCCGGCAGCCTAAACCAGGGCCCTCTCTTTCATCTTGAAGCCACCCACGTACTGGAGAACAGCACCGTAGCCAGGATCCTTAAAATGACCCAGGAAGAACAGGGGCGCAAAGCCGCCCCGGAACGGTTTTTATCTAAATTTGCATATTACTATACCCCAAGCGTTGTCCTGCTGGCGTTTTTAATTTTTTTGTTTCCGCCCCTTCTGGGCCTTGGCGCTTGGAGTACCTGGGCCTATAGAGCCTTGCTGCTGCTGGTAATCAGCTGCCCCTGCGCTTTGGTATTATCTGTGCCCTTAAGCTATGTCGCAGGCATGGGTAAAAGTGCCAAAGAAGGGTTTTTGCTCAAGGGAGGCACGGTGCTGGAAGCGCTGGCCACCGTGGACACCATTGCCATGGATAAAACCGGTACTTTGACCAATGGCACCTTTACTGTAACAGGCTTTGAGCCTGTAAAATCCAAAGAGAAAGATTTTTTTGATGCTACTTTTTTGTGCGAAAGCAAAGCACAACATCCTTTGGCAAAAAGTATTATGAACAGCAGCGAAGGCAAGGCCTGGCTTCGCAAGCAAAAGACCGCTGCCGCCTTTGATCACTATGAAGAAATGGCGGGCAAAGGGGTTGCTCTGACCTTTAAGGAAAATAAAATCCTTTGCGGCAGCGCTTCCTTTTTGGAAAAGCACCAGATAACCATCCCTGCCAAGGCTCAAAAAGCCCAGGTGCATACAGCCAAAAACGGCCAGTACCTTGGCAGTGTTTACCTAAGCGATACCTTGCGCCCCGAGGCAGAGGTTGCGATAAAAAGCCTAAGCGAAAAAGGCATTAAAAACATCTATGTGCTCACAGGGGATGCTCCCCAGGGTACAGAAATTTTGTCCTCTTTACAGGGTATTACCAGGGTGTACCCTCAGCTGCTGCCTGAGGATAAGGTAAAAATTGTAGCGAACCTACAAAAAGAAGGAAAAAAAGTGGCCTTTGTAGGGGATGGCATTAACGATGCCCCCGTCCTGGCCGCAGCCCAGGTGGGCATTGCCATGGGCGGCGTAGGCAGCCAGGCCGCTACGGAAGCGGCTGATGCGGTGCTTGCAAGCGAAAGCTTAGCGCCCTTGCCAAAGGCTTTAACCATTGCCAAGCGTACTGCCCGCATTGTGCGCATCAATGTAACCCTGGCCCTGGTTGTAAAACTGGCAGCCATGGTCCTTGGCATTATGGGCATTGCCAACATGTGGATGGCCTTATTTGCCGATGTAGGCGTATCCCTGATTTGCGTATTGTTTGCAAGTTCCGTCAGGTTACGAAAAGTATAAAACAATCACAAATAAAAAAGCGCCTTTAAACCGTAAAAGGCGCTTTTTTGATTCTGTTTTTTAAAGTTACAAAAGGCCCTTCCCGTTTGAAAGTAGCAGACCCCTTTTACAGCCATTTATTTAAAAAGTTCCTTATCGATTTCCCTTTTCCGCCCTGGCCCGCTGGTGGTCTTTCTTGACTGCTGCCAGGGTTTTAGGGTTATCAAACAGTTCCAAGGCCGTAAGGGCTAAAATAGCAGCCCCCTTTAACAGGGCTTCATCCGCCAGGGGAGCAATACAGGCATCCCTAAATTCCACTGTGTGGCCGGGAATAGCCTTAGCCGTTACCTGAATGCCCGGCTGAATTGTGGGTACCACTTGGCTTACATTGCCCACATCCGACGAGCCTTTGCCATCCCCCTTGGCCCAGGTGTATTCAAGGCCCAGTTCTTTGGCTTTTTCTACATACAGTTCATCTAGCAAAGGGGTTTGAAGCATGTCTGCCACGGTGTTGTTAAAGGGGGCATATTTGGTGGTACACCCCGTCATGATGGCTGCTCCTTGCGCAATGTTTTGCACTTTGCTCAACACATCATCGCAGTGCTCAATGGTATTGGCCCGCACAAAAAACTTGGCCTTGGTATAGCCGGGAATGACATTGGGCGCTGTGCCCCCATGGACAATAATACCGTGGATACGGGTATCGGTGGTGGTTTGCTGGCGCAGGGCGTTAATGCCGTTAAAGAATAAAATCATGGCATCCAGGGCGTTGATTCCATCTTCCGGGCAGCCTGAAGCATGGGCGGTTTTGCCGAAAAACTCAAAATCATAGCAGTTTACCGCCAGGGATTTGGTGCTGGTTTGATTTTTGCTCCCCGGGTGAATCATCATGGCGGCATCGATGTTGTCAAAATAGCCCTGTTTTACAAAGCTGGCCTTGGCGCTGCCATTATTGCCCCCCTCTTCTGCCGGGGTGCCGTAAACGTACAGGGTACCTGCGGCAACCTCCCTGGCAGCAGCGGTAGCAGCCAGGGCCGATAAGGCGCCAATAAGGTTATGGCCGCAACCATGGCCAATTTCCGGCAGGGCATCATATTCAGCCATCATCACAATGTGGGGCGCCCCTTCCCCTTTTTTAGCGATAAAAGCGGTTTCATGGCCTTCAATGCCCCGGGTGATGGTAAAACCCTCTTTTGCAAGGAGGCCGGATAAAAGTTCCGCTGCAAAAAACTCCTCGTTTTGCAGCTCGGGCTTTGCCGATATTTGATGGCTGGCATCAATAAAGGCATCTTTTTTCTCGTTAATGGTTTTTAAAATCTTTTCTTTTAGTGCCATCCTCTTCTCCTCCTAAAACACGGGAATGCTGGAGCCGTTACTGGATTCAAAAACAATCTTCTTACTTTCTTCCGTTTGGTAAAGTTCTATTACACGTTGAATGGCCGGCTCGTCCTTGCGGGAGGTTTGTACGGCAATCACATTGTAATAGTTTTCAATGCCCGGGGTTTGGTCATTTTCTATAAAAATGGAATCGATTAAGGGCTGGTAACCAGCCGTTACGGCAATACCGTTATTGATAATTCCCAGGGCCACCTCATCTAGGGTAGTGGGGATTTGAGGAGCGGCCAGTTCCACCACTTGAATGTTTTTAGGGTTTTCAGCAATATCTTTAAGGGTTGGCGTTAAGCCTGCTTCAGGGGCAATGGTTAAAATGCCGGCCGCCTGTAACAGCAGCAGGGCCCGGCCCCCATTGGTGGGGTCGTTGGGGATAGAGATTTTATCCCCTTCTTTTAAGGCATCAATGCTGTCAATTTGGCCAGGGTAAATCCCCATAGGCGATAGGGTGGTGTAGGATAGAACCGTTAAATCCGCCCCGGATTCGGCAATGTAGTTTTTTAAAAATATTTCCGTTTGAAAAGCGTTTAAGTCCACATCCCCATCGGCCAAAGCCGTGTTTGGAATAATATAATCAGAAAAGAATACCAGCTGTAAATCAATACCTTCCAGGGCAAGCTGGGCTTTAATATGTTCCCATACATCGGACTTCTCGCCAGTCAAGGCAATTTTAAGCAGGGTCTTTTCGCTGCCAAAGGCGGATACACCAAGGGACAATACCAAAACCAGGGTTAGAACAAGGGCCGTTGCTTTTTTCATTTTCATTTCCTCCTAAATTGTTTTATTCTTTACATTTTGATTTTATGCACGCTATAGATTAAAACCTGGGTTTTATGAGCATTCCGGTTACCGTGTAAACTTCTTCGCCAGGGTTTTGCCCAGCCACTGAATGAGGGAGACTAAAAGCACCAGCACAATAATGGCCACCACCATGGCATCTCCTTTAAACTGCTGGTAACCATAGCGCAGGGCAAAATCTCCCAGGCCTCCGCCTCCCACGGTACCCGCAATGGCAGAAAAGTTAATTAAACTTACAAAGGTAATGGTAAGGGCTAAAATTAAATGGGGCACCGCCTCGGGCAAAATCACCTTCATCACCGTTTTAAAGGAGGAATCCCCCATGCTTTTAGAAGCCCGGATGATGCCTGTATCCAGCTTACTAAGGGCCGCCTCCACTTGCCTGGCCAAAAAAGGAACAGAGGCGATTACCAGGGGCACAATGGCCCCCCGAATGCCGATTTTGGTTCCGGTAATCAGCTTTGTTAAAGGGCCGATGGCGGTAATTAAAATCACCGTTGGGGTAGAGCGAAGAATATCGATTACGGCCGATAGCCCCTTGTATACCCAAGGACTATAAAAAAGGCTTTTGTTTTGGGTACCCATTAATACAATGCCGCAGGGAAGGCCGATGGCTGCGGTAATGGTAAAAGAAATGGAGACCATAATTAAGGTATCCCCAAAGGCCTTTAAAAAGTCGGGCCATAGTTTAACCATGTTGGGCAGCAGTGTATTTAAAACGTCAGGCATCCAATTTCACCTCCCTTACCATAATTTCGCTTTGTTCAAAAAATTTCAGGGCCTTTTGGCACTCGTTTTCATCCCCCGAAATGTTTACCACCAAATTGCCGATGATTTGATTGGCAATAAATTCAATATTGCCAAAAAGAATAGCAATGTCTACGTTAAATTTTTTAGAGGCAATCGATACAAAAGCTTCTCCCGTGTTAGCATTTAAGTAAGTCAGCTGGCGTAAAAGGCTCTTTGGGGTTTTAAGGCTTTCAAGATAAGCAAAGATTTTATCCTTCTCTTCGTGGCGCTCTACCGAGCCCCCTACAAAGCGCTTGGTAACCTCCTTTTGAGGCTTTACGAAAAAGGATACGGTATCGTTCGTTTCAATCAGTTCCCCATTTTCCATTAAGGCCACCTTGGTGCAAAGCTGCTTTACCACCGCCTTTTCGTGGGTGATGAGGACGATCGTAATGCCCAGCTTTTGGTTAATATCCGCCAAGAGTTTTAAAATGGCGGTAGTGGTTTGCGGATCCAGAGCCGAAGTGGCTTCATCGCACAAAAGAATTTTAGGGTTGCTGGACAGGGCCCGGGCAATGGCTACCCGCTGTTTTTGCCCGCCGGATAGCTGATTGGGGTAGGCCGTTTCTTTATCCAAAATACCCACCAAGTGCAAAAGCTCCCGCCCCCGGTTTAGAATCTCATTCTTTGACAGGCCTCGGCCTTTCATGGGGTAAATCACGTTTTCAAGAACGCTGCGCTGGCTGAAAAGGTTAAAGTGCTGAAAGATCATGCCTGTTTCTTTTCGCTTTTTTTCTACCTGTTTTTCCGTCAAGGTCATTAAATCCACCCCGTCTACCCACACTTCCCCCTTATCGGGCCGTTCCAGCAGGTTAATGCAGTTTAAAATGGTGCTTTTACCTGCCCCGCTGGTGCCCACAATGCCTAAAACATCGCCTTTTTCAACATCCAGCGAAACCTCCCGTACGGCGTGAACCTGTTCTTTTGGCTGGTGGTAGGTTTTGCTGATATTTACAAGATGAATCATGTTTCCCCTCCTCGTTTTCATAAAAAAAGTCCTTATGCTCTATAGCATAAGGACGAATATTCTTCGTGTTACCACCTTCGTTTATCTATTTCTCGCGAAATAAATCTCTTCAAGTACCACAAACGCTCTCAAGTACCCATGATACTCTATTGCTGTAACGGGCAAACCCGTCGTAGCCTTACTTTAACAAGTTCGGTACGCGCCTTAGAAGCCATTTTCCCTTAAAACTTTCATTCCCTCTCTCAGCTTACGAGGCATTCTCTGTAATGTCCCTTTGAAGGTACTTTCTTCATCTCAGGCAATTTGGATGTTAGTTGCCATTATATTGCAGCTGTTATTTTTTGTCAACACATAAATTGTTTTTCAGCTGTACTTGTTTTTACGCCTGTTATCCTTTAATATTTTGTTGTAACAGGTTTTGTTTTTATTCCTTAGGCCCTTTTAAATTGTAACAAATCAAAACCAAGGAACAAATCCTCCTTTTTTTTCGTCATATATAACAAGTGCCAACCATAAGGTTAAAAAACTTGCACTTTAAAGGAGATTAAGATGAAAAAAGCATTATCCTTCTTCCTTTTATGCCTTTTTGTTTTTGGTGTTTTTCTTTTTCCTGCCTGGAGCGAGGCCATAGGGCCCCAGGTTGAAAACATTACTTTTACTCCCTGGGAGCATTCTTTGCCCCCAAGGGATGAGCAAGGGTATTTAGATTGGAAGGCCTTTGGTGAAAATGAGTTTGTTTATCAAAACCCTGAAGATGGGCACTGGCTCTACCTTTCCTCCACCCTTCAGGTGGAAATTACCCGCTTTAAAGGCAAGTACAAAAGAAAGCCCATTATTTGGTATGAATCTCAAATCCATTCAAAAGACGAAAACTTTCGTGTTTTTTCTGCCGACCCTGAGCAACCTGCTAAAAAACTTTTGCGCCCAGAATTGATTGCCCAAAAGCACAAGGTAGTGTATGCTCAAAATGGTGATTTTTTCACCTTTAGAACCGAGCGGGAAAAACGGCCGGGCATCATCATTCGAAGCGGGCAAATTCTATTTGACAAAACCAACCGAAAAGTGTCTAAAGCCTTGCCGCCTCTTGACGAACTTTCGTTTTACCAAAACGGCTTGTTTGAGCTGCACCACCCGGGTGAGTTAAGTGCCCAGGATTATATTGCCAAAGGAGCTCACGACGTGGTTGCCTTTGGCCCTATTTTAATTAACAATGGCGAAATAGACCAGCGGCTAACAGACCGATATACAGCCCGGGAACCTAGAAGCGCCCTTGGTATGGTTACCCCGGGCCACTATGTGGGCTTTTATATTGAAGCACGAAACCAGCGGAGCTACGGCTGCGACTTGGCCTTGGTCGCCCAGCGGATGAAGGAAAAGAACTGCCGGCTGGCCATTAATTTAGACGGTGGCCAAACAGCCGCCATGGTTTTTATGGGCGAGCCTGTAATGCAGGGGGGAGACTATAACGGCTATACCAACACCCGCCGCCAGCAGGATGTTATTGGCATTGGCTTATCTGAGCAAGTGAAGGAGTTTACACCATGAGTTTTTATAAAAAAGCCGGGTTTTTCTGTTTGATAACAGCCCTGTTTGTTTTTACCCTTACCCTGGCCCAAGGGGATGTGATTGCCCCTACCGAAGAAACTTTTCTCCTTCCCAATACACAAAAATATGCAAAAAGACTTTACGATCAGGATTATAATACGGGTTGGAAAAGCAAAGCCAATGCCCCCTATATGGATATTCTTGCCCCCCAAGCTTTAGGCGGCCTGTACTTATCCTTTACAAACAGCCCCGGCCCCTGGGTCGCCCAGATACCTGAAGGCGATGGCTGGATCACCCTTTACCAGGGGGGAGAAAACGGCTTTCTTCATGAATACGTTCCTCTTCAAGGCCAGCATAAAGTACGTATTTCAACTACAGGAAAAGGCGAAATTCTACAGCTGTCAGAGGTTGTTTTACTGGACCAGGGTGAGGTGCCCTCCTTTATCCAGCAATGGAAGCCTACCCCTCAAAAAGCTGAGCTGATGCTTTTAACCGCTCACCCAGATGATGAGGTCATTTTTTTTGGCGGCCTGCTGCCTTATTATAGCGGGGAGCTTCAAAAAGATGTGGTGGTGGCGGTGATGACCACCGGAAGCCGGGTACGCAAACACGAACTGTTAAACAGCTTATGGGCCTGCGGCCATCAAACCTACCCTGTCATGGGGCCTTTTTACGACCGGTATTTTAAAAACATTGATGAGGCTTTTGATACCTGGGGCAAGCAAAAAACCTACCATTATGTTACCCAGCTGTTCCGCCAGTATGAGCCAGAAGTAGTTGTAACCCACGATAAAAAGGGGGAGTACGGCCACGGAGCCCACCGTTTGAGCGCTAATGCCGCCACTTACTGTATTGAAAAGGCGGCAGACCCGACTTATCATAGTAAAAGCGCCGAAAGTTACGGAGCCTGGCAGGTAAAAAAATTATACCTTCATCTAGGCAGCAGCGAAAACATTACCCTAAATTGGGATATTCCTTTAACTGCTTTTGACGGCAAAACAGGCTTTGAAGTGGCGAAAGAAGCCTTTAAGGAGCATGTCTCCCAACAAAAAACACCTTTTTTTGTTCAAGGGCGCCTTGATAAGCACTCTTCTTACGATTTTAGCCTGGTTTTTTCAGCCGTGGGGGAAGATGTAATGAAGAATGATTTTTTAGAAAACATCATCTATTAACGCTATGTTCATTGGAAGCGCAGGGAGTAGTTGTTAAAAATTTATCCTTTTATTTTCTCCTGCCCTATGTTATACTTTCTTTGTAAGTAATATTCGTTCTTATTAAGGAGGCGCCTATGAAAAAACTCTTTACCATTATCCTTTCTTTCATGCTCATTCTTCCAGTCCTTCCTTTCGCAGCCGCCCAGGAAGAGGCCCCCATTTCTATCGGTGCTTTAAAAGGGCCCACTGCCATGGGCCTTGTAAAGCTAATGGAAGGGGAAAATCAAAAAGCTTATACTTTTTCTCTTATGGGCGGGGTTGACGAGATTACCCCTCTTTTGTTAAAAGGAGAGTTGGATTTTTGTGCTGTTCCCGCCAACCTGGCTTCGGTTTTATACAACAATAGCGAAGGCAAAATTCAGGTTTTAGCCATTAATACCCTAGGGGTTTTATACATTGTTGAGGCCGGCGAAACGGTGCAAACTGCCGCCGATTTAAAAGGCAAGACCATTTTTTCCAGCGGCAAGGGCGCCACCCCTGAGTACGCCTTAAACCATGTGCTCAAAGCCAGCGGTATTGACCCCCAAAAGGATGTAACCATTGAATGGAAGGCGGAGCATGCCGAGTGCGTGGCTGCCCTAACCAATACAAAAAATGCCATTGCCATGCTGCCCCAGCCCTTTGTTACTACCGCACAGATGAAGAACCCCGACATTCGCATTGCTCTTGATTTAAATGCTCTTTGGGAAATGAGTGAAGAAAACAGCAAAACCGCCAGCGCATTAATTACCGGGGTCGTGGTTGGCAGAAAAGAATTTATAGAACAAAGCCCCCAAAAAGTAGCCGGCTTTTTAGCTGATTATGCAGCCTCGGTTTCCTTTGTTAACGAAAATACTCAAGAGGCTGCCCAACTGATTGGCCAGGCCGACATTGTTCCTGCCCAGGTAGCCGAAAAGGCCTTGCCCTACTGCAACATTGTTTTTATTGCCGGAAATGAAATGAAAGAAAAATTAAGCGGCTATTTAGAGGTTTTATTAAGCCAAAACCCCAAAGCCGTAGGGGGGCAATTGCCGGATGAGGCCTTCTACTTCATCAAATAGAAAAGAGAAAATATTAAAAATTGTAGCCGTTGCTTCTTGGCTGCTCCTTTGGCAACTGGCAAGCCATTTACTTAAACAGGAGATCCTATTGGTATCTCCTGTTTCGGTTATTCAAAAGTTATTTCAGCTGTTGCCCCAAAAAAGCTTTTGGTCATCGGTCGGTTTTTCTCTTAGTCATATTGGCCTGGGGTTTGTGTTGGGGCTATTAGCCGGCTGCATCTTAGGGGTGGTCAGCGCCCTTTCCTCTCCATTGCGCCTGTTTTTGGCCCCCCTCATGGGTACCATTAAAGCGGTGCCCGTAGCCTCTTTTGTGATTTTGGCCCTTTTTTGGATTCCATCTAAAAACCTGTCTATCTTTATCTCATTTTTAATGGTCTTTCCCATTTTTTACAGCAACCTATTAACCGGCGTTCTGGCCAGGGACCCAAAATTGATTGAAATGGCACAGGTGTTTGCTGTTAGTCCCTTTAAGAAAATACGCTATATTTACCTGCCCCAGGTGATGCCCTTTTTTCGCAGTGCCTGTTCCCTGGCTTTAGGTCTGTGCTGGAAGTCGGGCATTGCAGCAGAAGTCATTGGCCTGCCCAAGGGCTCCATTGGTGAAAAGCTGTATGAAGCTAAAATTTACCTGGAAACTGCAGATTTATTCGCCTGGACTTTAACCATTGTTTTGTTAAGCCTGGCCTTTGAAAAATTATTTTTATGGCTGGTCGACCAAGGAGTATACCGTTTGGAAGGGAGGAGCCGCCGTGGACATTACCGTTAACAGCCTTTATAAAACGTACGGAGAAAAACAGGTTTTTAAAAATTTTTCCTGTGTTTTAAAAAGGCAACAAACTACAGCCATTATGGGCCCCAGCGGCTCAGGTAAAACCACCCTTTTATCTATCCTCATGGCCCTTATCCCCTTTGATAAGGGAAGGATACAAGGCCTTCACGGACGGAAAATTGCCGCCGTATTTCAAGAAGACCGCTTGTGCGAAAACTTAACTGCAATCTATAATTTAAAGTTTATTCTGCCAAAAGAAACCTCTCCCGGGCAGCTGGCTGCCCCCTTGCTGGAGGCGGGTTTAACCTCCCAAGACCTTGTGCAGCCCGTAAGGGAACTAAGCGGTGGCATGAAGCGCCGGGTGGCCCTGATGCGGGCCCTATGCGCTCCCGCAGATTTGCTGGTGATGGACGAGCCCTTCCAAGGCTTGGACGAGGGTACCAAAGAACAAATGATACACCTTGTTCAAAAATACAAAGGCCAAAGGCAGATGATTTGGGTAACCCACAGCCTGTCGGAAGCCCTGGCCCTAAACAGCGATATTTTGCAGCTATAGGAGTTGTACAACCCTTTTTCGCCATTAAAAAAGGCGGGTGAATCCTCACCTGCCTTTTTATTTTTATACACAAAAAACTTTGCTTTATTCCCACTAATTCCCTTGCTCCGTCACCACCGGAAAGTAAAAAACGATTTCAAAACCGGAATAGACCGGCAGGGTTAAATCCAAAAGAATTAAGCCGGGCTTTATTGCCGCCGCCTGCTCCTCTACCCGGTCAAAGTCAGTAATAACAATGGTTTGATATCCCTGCCTTTTTATACTTGCTTTATTACTTCAACTTAAAACTTGTTCCTTCAGCCCCTCATATTGTCTGCTGGGGCAAATAAGTTGTTACCTCAAAGGATTGTTCAATGGCTTTTCGGGCAGCTTTAAGGGAAGGAAAAACGCCATCAGCAATCATTTGGCAAATGCCGTTACCCAGGGCCGCTGCTTCCGCCGGCCCTGCCAGCACCCTTTTGCCGCAGGCGTTGGCTGTTAACTGGTTTAACAGCCTGTCCATGCTGCCGCCCCCTACAACGCAAATGGCATCGTAGGTTTTTTGCTGAACAGCTTCGATTTGGGCCAAACTTTTTTGGTAATTTTCGGCCAGGGAATGATACACACAAGCCAACTGTTGGCCCAAATTTTCCGGCACCTTTTGGCCCGTTTTTTCGCAGTAACCATTAATGGCCTTTGCCATGTTGCCCGGGGCAAAAAGGCTTCGATCCTCTGTGTTAATGCGGGAGGGGAAGCTAAGCTCCGTTTGGGCCAGATTAATCAGGTCTCCAAAAGTTTTGCCTTCTCCCGATTCCCGGCGAAGGGCGTTAATAAACCAAAGCCCCATCATATTTTTTTGAAAGCCATAGGTATGATCATAACCACCTGCGTTACTGATATTGGCCAAAAAGCTTTGAACCGACACATTCGCTTCTTCTTCTTCCACCCCCATCATGCTAAAGGCACCGCTGGAAAGATAAAGGGCCTTTGGTAAAAGGGGTGTGCCCATAAGGGCGCTGGCCGTATCATGGCTGGCTACGGCAATAACCTCTGCCTCAAAGCCCACTTCCTGAGCAATTTCAGGCAAAAGCCGGCCTGCCCGGGTGCCGGGGTGAACAATTTGTCCAAATAATTTTTGCGGCAAGTCAAGGGTTTTAATCACCCCGTCAAGCCAAAGTCGGCTTTTTGCCCCTACGAGGCCGGTGGTAGTAGCGTTGGTATACTCATTATACATGGTGCCGGTTAAAAAAAACGTTAAGTAATCTGCCGCCATGAGCAAATGATCTGCTGCGTATAAAACGTTGGGCCGCTCTCCTTTGTCGGCCAAAAGCTGATAGAGGGTATTAAAAGATTGGTGGGCAAGGCCGTTTTCATCATACAGGGCTTGGGGCGCAATTTTGCCTTGGGCTTCCTGAACGGCGGATTTTGTACGCTCATCCCAAAAGGCATAAGCCTCCCCTAAAATATCTCCCTTGCGGTTTAGCAAAAGGTAGTCAGCCCCCCAGGTGTCAATACCGATGGACACAGGTTCGACCCCCTGGCGCTTCGCCTGAACCAACCCTTCGATAATGTTCTGTGTAATCAGTTCCATATTCCAGTAAAAGTGCCCCTCATCCGTTAGGGCGCGGTTATCAAAGCGGTACAGTTCTTTTATTTGCAGTTTTCCCTCTTCTATCCACAGGGCAGCATGCCTGCCGGTAGAAGGGCCAATATCAATGGCGATATAATATTTTCTATTTTTCATAAAAAATCCTTTCTTCATGGGAATGCTTCCTTTACAGGCCCTATAGTTGCTATGGTAAAGCTTTTTTTTAAATTGCGCAAGGGAACAAATTCAAAAGTAAAAGAACGCTATATAAGGGTTTCACATATCAATCAAAAACAGAAAAAAGCTGAGCCGCAGCTCAGCTTATACTACAGCCCGGTTAACCTTTGCAGGCATGCAGGATTTTAGTGTTTTACCTCTTCTTCAATTAGGCTGTGATGGCAGTGTACACACACCTGCGCATCTTTTTCCACCACTTGCCCACAATAGGGGCAGTAGGTATATAAGTCGCTTCGTATAGGCTCAGGCTCTTTCGTAACCGGGGGCGAAGGGGCCGGCTGAGTGGTGGCTTTGGGGCTTTCAAAGGGGTTTAAACCTTCAAAAAAGCTCCCTGCCTGATCCATTGCCGGCGGCATTTGTCCGCGCATCATTTGATCAATGGTTTCCTGAAACAAGTCACGCTGGGGGGGCAAGTAAAACATGTCCCTGCGTTTTACAAAGTAAATAACATTGGGGACCAGCCAAACCGCAACACTAACGGCCAATCCAAGGGCTCCTATTCTAAGCCCCTGTTCCAGTCCTGTTTGAAGGCTGGCTTCAAAGCCCTGCCAAAGGCCGATGGACACGCCATCCAGCGCCAATACGGCAAAGTTTAAGTAAAAGCCCAAGGGCTTTGTTTTTTTCATATTGGTGTAGGTAAAAAAGGACAGAACATACCGAAGGATTTCTGCCCCCAGCATAACAAACAAAAATGTGTGCATCTGCTGAGGCAAGCCCCCCAAATTTTGGAAGGCCGAAAAACTCATCACCAAGGAAAACGCACCGCTGATTAGCATAATCGGCAGACGGGTAAAAATGTAAAAGTTCATCCAGTTTACCGGTTTTCCGATGGCCTGGCCTTTTAAAAATAATTGTCTTCTATAAGAAACTCCCAAAATTCGACTCTCCTTTTTCCCTGATCCCTGTATTGTTTTATAATCGATTCATTCATCTAAAGATCAGTGTACCTATAGTATACCACCTTTTTTCTGCATTGAACCAAAGGGAATGTGAACTTTTTTTAAACTCCCCCTGTTTTGGCCCTTTGTTTGAATTGACCTTGCTGCTTGTTCATGGTACACTTTTTTCATTAAAGGAAACAGGGTACACAAGAAGGCTGGTAAAAAGGCAAGGGATTTTTGTGAAAAACAAAAAAACTGCCCTTTAACCCCACCTGACTGGTGCAGTGTTGACCAAATATAATTTATTAAAGGAGTACCGGCATGAACCAAATTTCTCCCTCGATGATGTGTGCCCCCATTGACCAGTTAAAAGAATACCTGGCCATTTTAGAAAACAAAGGCATTGATTATTTACATATAGACGTGATGGACGGCCATTTTGTACCCAATCTCATGTTTGGCACCGACTATATCCGTCAGCTTCGCAGCCTTACCTCCATTCCCCTGGATATTCATTTAATGATTACAAACCCCGAGGATAAAATTGATTGGTTTAACATTGCCCCGGGGGAAATTGTTTCCCTGCATATTGAAAGCACCACAAAAGATAACCTGCTTTTGCTGATTAAAAAAATCCGCTCTCTGGGAGCTCTGCCTTTTATTGCTATAAACCCTCTCACCCCGCTGAGCGAGCTTGTTCCCTTTGTAAAGGATATACAAGGCCTGCTGATGATGACCGTTACCCCAGGCTTCGCCGGGCAAAAAGCTACACCCCAGGCCATTGATAAAATTGCCCTTGCCAAAGACTTTTTGCTGGCTACAGGCCGGGAAGATGGGATTATTGAGGTGGACGGAAACGTCAGCTTTACCCTAGCCCCAATAATGAAGGAAAAGGGCGCCGACCTTTTTGTAGTGGGTTCCTCCAGCGTTTTTTCAAAAGACTTTTCATTAGAAGAGGGCATCGACCGGTTCAGGGCTTGTTTAGAAAATTAACCTCCTGTTCCCTTTTGTATATATTTTATATAGTAAAATACATTGTTAACCTGTTTTTATTCCATCAACAAAGGGCCTTTGCACCAATGGCAAAGGCCCTTTTTATCTGTGTGTTTTACACGAGTTCCTTGTGTTTGCTCCATTGCTGAACCACCGGTTTAATATAGGCAATTTCCTGGTCCCCTTGGGGGTAGCGCATTCTAAACAAAAGTTTTTCTGCCAATCGCCTTCCTAAAAGGGCCGTATTGACAACAGCTGTTGCCCTAATCCCATCTACCTCACCATACTCGGACACTCCCTCATAGCCGGTGATTAGACAGTTTTTAAACCGGCCGCCGCTTTCCTTGCTTCCAATGTATTTGGATACAAAGTAAGCCAGCTGATCGTTGGCGCACACAAAGGCATCGGGTACGGTTTTTAGGTTTTCCAAAAACGCAACCACCCTTTTCTCAATGCCTTCAATTCCCATAGGTTCTGTTAAGCAAACTTCCTCATTCAACAAAAGGCCGCCTTTTTGAAGGCCCAGCAAAAAGCCCTGGTACCGCTCGTTGTTTGTAAAGGCATACTCCGTATCCCCAATAAATCCAAAGGTTTTGCAGCCCAGTTGAACCAAATTTTTTACAATTTCGCCTACAGTTTCCCGTCCCTCTAAAAGCACCACATCCCCTGCTAAATCGTAAGGAGATACATTGCCCGGTACATCCAAAAAAATAGTCGGTTTTCGTATTTCATCAATGAGCTGGGTCATGTTCTCATCATACACGTTAATGACAACAATTCCCTGGCTGACCCCATTATATAAAGAGGCGGGGAGGGAATAGCCCTTTTGGTAAATGGAGGGCACATGAGTATACAAAAGGTTGATATTTTTCTTTGCCAACTCTTTTGCGATGCAGTGAACAATATCAAGCCAAAAAGAGGCAGACTCTGGCCTTGAAATAACCAAGCTCACCGTGATGCTCTCTTCTCTTTTGGTTACCTCATCAAAAAATAAAGGCAGCCGTTTTTTATTGTATCCCATTTCCTTTGCCTTCTCAATTACATCCATGCGAAGGCCTGGGCTAACGCCGGGCTTGTTTTCAAAAACCTTCCATACCGTAACCCTGGAAATGTTCAGGCTGTCGGCAATGTCTTGCATGGTCGGCGAAATTCTTCCCTTTTTTTCCACAATTACATCATCCTTTTTTATATACGCGTCCTCTTATCTTCTATCATAACCGATTGGTGAAAAAATATCAACATTTTTTTACTTTTGTTAATTATTTTTTGTTAACATGTTAACACAATCATGTTATTCTATAAAAAACCCCGAAAAGGCCCTTCAACTGTTAGAACTGGTAAACACTGATTCTAAAGTACGGGATGCCCTGTATTACGGCCTGGAAGGCGTAGACTTTGAATACACCACCGACGGCAAATTACACCGGATCACAACCGATTGGCCTATGGCCGGCTATACCCAGGGCAGCTTCTTTGCCGCTACCCAACTGGATACAGACGAACATAACCAATGGGCCGAAGTAAAAGAACTGAACGCCAACGCCATTGCTTCCCCTGCGCTTGGCTTCCAGTTTGACTATGCCGACACCGTTGGCGACGAAGTGATTAACTGTAAAGAAATTTGGGAACGGTGGAAGGGCGAATTGTTAACCGGAACCGTTGATCCCCAAGAAGCTGTACCTCAAATGATGAGTGAACTGCGCGATGCCGGCTTTGATAAAATTATTGAAGAGGCTCAAAAACAACTGGACGCTTTTAACTAAGTTTTCCATTTAAAAAGAACCTGCGAAATATTTTTTGCAGGTTCTTTTTTATGGCTTCACTCGGTTACGGAGCCCTATTTTTTGCATGGAAAGCAAAAGCATATATAGGTACAAGGCCTTTTGTTTACAACCCCCACCGGGCCATGGTTTTAGCCCAGGGGGGCAGCCTGTTTGCGCTTTTACAGTAATGATACTAAAGGGCTTCATAAAGCCTCAAACTGTCAAAAAGCCCCAAACGTAAAGCGTGGGCTGCATGAAGGCGGCAGAAAAGAGGCGATGCCTCCCTTCATATAAAATCGAGACCCAGCGGGGCCCATTGGGCCCTTTATTGCGGTGGGTCTGGGCGATTTTGATAAAAAAGGGGCAATGCCCCAAAATCGCTACGCTACGGATTCCTCTGTCCGTGAAGGCTTCGTTTTTCTTAAGGTTTTCAGCGAAAAGCATTTGTAACTAGAAACAATAAATGTAGCAATGCTACCAAGAGGAATCTGCAAGTCCAATAAAATGAATTTCATTTTATTGGGAGGGTGTCGACTTGTTAGGCACCCTGGGGCTTTATAAAACCTCTTCCAGGGCGTTCCTACCCTTGGCAGTTTTCGCCGCATTGATGCCCCTGGCCTTGTTCGCCGGCACTACAATGATGGTGCCCTTTTTCTCTTCCTTCACCGTGGTGGTTACAGGTTGCAGCCGGGTTATAATTTAGCTTGTCATATAAAAAATCTTCTACCGCTTGGTCCGCATCCCCGGTAACGCCCCCGTACCAGCGTATGCCAGCCTGGCTTAAACCCTTTTGGGCCCCCGGCCCAATGCCCCCACAGATTAAAATCGCTATCTCTCCTTTTTTCAAAAGGTCGGCCAGGGCCCCGTGGCCGGTACCGTTGGTGTTCACTACCGATGTTGCTTGAACGGTTTTACCTTCAACATCGTATATTTTAAAACGCCGGGTATGGCCAAAGTGCTGAAAAACCTGGCCATTGTCATAGGGGATTGCAATTCTCATGTTTCTCTTCCTCTCTTTTTGTGTTGATTTGATTGCAGCGGTATTGCCCCAAGTGGCAGCAGCCTCGGCCGCAGCCGCCAGCACTATGGCCTGAAAGGGCAACCTGCCCCCCTTCAATAGCCAGTTCAAAGCCGCCTACTAAAAAGGCGGCTACCTTTTGCCTTGCCCGGGCATAAATCGCCTGTATCGTGGTTCTGCCAACATTCATTTGCAGGGCGCACTGGTTTTGATCAAGCCCTTCATAGTCAATCAGCCGCAGGGTTTCATACTCGTCAAGGGTTAGGGTTATCTTCTCCCTGGGCGGCCCTTCTTTAGGGCCAAAGTGTTTGTACCCCGGCGGCGAGCAAACTCGCCTGCATTTATGAGGCCTTGCCATCCAATCCCTCCCTTTATTTATTATTGACATAAGTCAATAACTAGTATAATCCTTTTTGCACAGTTGTCAACCACCTTTTGCTTAAATTCCGCCCTCGTTTACAACAAAGGCAACAACTGGTATGATAAACAGTAGCCTTAACTGGTTTAATATGATGGAAAGCAGGCGTTAAGATGGAAAAAAAAAGCAGCCCCACCAAGGCTTTTTTACTTGTTAAGCTGTTTTTGACCATGCTGTATATCAGCACCTTCACCTTTGGCGGGGGCTTTGTTATTGTAACTTTTATGCGCAAAAAATTTGTTGAAGACTATGGCTGGCTTACGGAAGAAGAAATGCTGGATTTTGCCGCCCTGGCCCAGTCCTCTCCTGGGGCCATTGCTGTAAATGCGGCCATTTTGGTCGGCTGGCGTGTAGGAGGATTTGTGGGCATGGTGGTAGCCGTTATCGGCACCATTTTACCCCCCATGGTTGTGCTCAGTGTTATTTCGTTTTTTTACGCCGCCTTTGCCGCCAATAAGTATGTTTCCCTTGTACTAAAAGGTATGCAGGCCGGGGTGGCCGCTGTAATATTGGATGTGGTGTTTACCCTTGCCCATGGGGTAGTACAGGAAAAATCTCCTTTAAACTTGCTTGTGATGGCCGGGGCTTTTATTGCCACCTTCTTTTTTAATGTAAATGTAATCTACATTATTATTGCTGCCATCATACTTGGCATTGGCAAAAGTTTGTTAATGAGTAAAAGAAGGGAGGCGCACCGATGAACATTTACACACAGCTTTTTTTAAGCTTTGTTCAAGTGGGCCTCTTTAGCATCGGTGGCGGCTATGCAGCTATGCCCCTCATTCAAAATCAGGCGGTTGAACTGCACCACTGGCTGACCATGAGTGAGTTTACCGATTTAATGACCATTGCAGAAATGACCCCCGGCCCCATTGCCGTAAACTCCGCCACCTTTGTGGGCATCCGTATCGCGGGTATTCCCGGGGCTTTGATTGCCACCTTCGGCACCATTTTACCCTCCCTCTTTATTGTTTCGTTTTTGTACTATATTTATCAAAAATATCAAAACGTCAGCACCCTTCAACATGTACTGGGCAGCCTGCGCCCGGCAGTGGTGGCTTTAATTGCATCAGCCGGGCTGATGATTTTAGGCAACGTATTGTTTTACAGCGGGGTTGTAACCTTAAACCAAGTAGATTGGGTGGGCGCTCTTTTATTTACAGGGGCCTTTATTGTTCTTCGAAAGTGGAAGTTCAGCCCCATTTTGGTGATGCTCTGCTGCGGCTTTATCGGCCTGGGTGCCTATTTGCTTGTTGGTTAAGCCTAATCGGCCACCAGGTAGGAATATTTTTCCATCTTCCAGGGAATAGGCCAATCTTCATTTTGATTTTGAACTGTCATGTTCTCCTGGTCAAAAGCATCAAGAAAGGGAGAGGAAGTATAAAAGCGGAGGAGCCCCCCTTCCTCGTTCACTTGAATAAAGCGAATATTGCCGCCGCCTCCCTTTTCAAGGCTTTGGTAGTTGGCAATACATTGGTATACGGTGCGGCTGGTCCCATCCCCATTTTCAAAGGTAATGGGCACCACTTTTTCTGCTGTTTTATGGCCGCATAAAACAAGGTATATGTTGGGGTTTTGGGCTACAACTTCCCTTTGCAGCCGTTCCCCCATGGGGCGCAGACTGCCTTTTTTATTCAAATAGTCGTGCACGCATAAAACCCCAACCCGGTCCAGATGGTTTGCAAAGACTTCATTGGCCCAGCTTATTTCTTTTGGCCCGGGCTGATAGCTTAAATATACAAACACATAATCAGTTTTGCCCAAGGTTAATAAATCAAAATGGTTTTGGTTGTTTTTGTAAGAGCCGCCGTAGTGTTTCGTTTTTTCAAACACATCCTGGCCAAAAAATTTTTCGTAGTTTTCAAAACCAATGGCCTTGTTACTGTCGTGATTCCCTGCCAGGACTCCATAGGGAATATCCTCCAGCTGATCCATCGCCTCCCGGGCCAGCTTCCATTGTTTGATGTTCTGGGCGTTGTCAACCAAGTCACCGGTCATTACAACATAGGCAAGGTTCATGCTGTCTTTATTTTGCCAAAGGTAGTCAGTCATTTTTAAAAAAGTTTCAGGGTAGCGCAAAGCATAGTTTTGGGTATCTGACATCCAGCCGATGGTGTAAACTGGCCCTTGCTCTGCATAACTTACTTGAAAAGGAAGCAAAAAAAGAATGCATATGATCACGCAAAAGGGCACAAGGGCCTTTTTGCTTTTTGGTTTTCTGTTTTTCATACGTCCTCCTAAAGTTTTTTAGCTTCTTCTTCCTTAATCGAAGAAGGAAGAGTTCCATTATAATGCAAGTGTATGAAAGAAACAACTTTTTAACATACTTTTTGACTACTTTTACCAATAATATCGTTGACACGGGGACTTTTTCATGCTACTATGTAATTAGTTTCAAAAAAGCACACCTGTTATGTAAACCATTTTCTTCTTCAGTCCATTTTGAAGTTGAAAATGGCCAAATAGGGCGCTTTAATAAAAGATTTTATTCTATACAAAGGAGGAAATTCAATGAAAAACTTCAAACGTATTTTCGCATTCCTATTTGCCCTGATGATGAGCCTATCGGTTGTTGCCATGGCCCAGGAAGCGGAAACAGAAGCCTTTTTAGAAGGCGATCCCCTTAAAATCACCCTTTACTATGCCGACAACGCTACCCTTCCCTTTAAAGAGGACTGGTTAACCGTTAAAACCATTGCAGAAAAATACAATGTGGATGTAACTTGGGAAATTATTCCCATTGCCGATTACGACCAAAAGGTCTCCTTGGTTTTAAACACCGGCACCAACACCCCTGATGTGGTGATGTATGTAAACACCCAGGGTGAAAATGCTTCCTTGGCCATGAACGGCGCCATGGTTCCCATCAGCGACTACGCCGAATGGACACCGAACTTTAACGCTTACGTTGAAGCATTCGGTATTCAGGAAGACATTGACCTGCTGAATTTAGGCGACGGGAAACGCTACGTTATGCCCGCCTTATACGACATCCCCTTCTACGATGGCGGCTTAATCATGCGGGAAGACTTCCTGGCTGCCAAAGGCCTGGAAGCCCCTAAAACCTTTGATGAGCTGTATGATGTGTTAAAAGCCTATAAAGAAGAGCACCCCTCTTCCTATCCCCTAACCATTTTGGCCGGCCCCCGGGTTTTATACCGGATGACCATGCCTTCCTATGGGATTAGCCTTGGTAAAAATGCCGCTTCCGGCTCAGCCGTTCTAAGCTGGGATTATGAGAAGAAAGAGTACTTCCCCGGCGCTACCAGCGATGCATATAAACAATACATCACCTTTTTTGCCAAGCTGTATGCCGAAGGCCTGCTAGACCCCGAAATGGCTGACCCCATTGACGGTGATAAATGGAACCAAAAGCTAGCCACCGGTACCTCCATGGCCACCTTTGCCTACTACGACCAAATTGGCGGCGTTGAAGCAGCCAGCGAAATTGAAGGCTTTAAGCTGAACATGTATCCTCCTTTGGAAGGTCCTGCAGGGGCCCATCATCAACCCAAGAGCAAAACCGGCAAGGGTTTTGTATTCCCCAAAGCCGTAGCTGAAAGAGCCGACTTTGAACGGGTTGTTCGCACGGTTGATGCCATGTTCTTCTCTGAAGAAGCGGCCAAAATTTGGTGCCTGGGTACTGAAGGAACCACCTACACCCAAGACGGAGATGCCCTTACCTATGCCGAAGATGTTGTAAGTGCTGCCGACGGCGTATACAAGTACCTGCAATTACAATACGGTGCCGGTTCCGACGTAACCCAAAAAGTTTGGATCAATGCCCGTGAAATGACCAAGTATGACGAAAACTATAGCAACATCAACCAAGTTGTGGCGGCCATGGATGAAGCCATTCAATCCATTCCTCCCACCCCCTTGTTTGATGATTTAACCGCCGAAGAAGGCGCCTTCCTCCAAACGCCTCTGGCCGATGCCTGGGAAAGATGGAACGATGCTTTCTTAACCGGTGCCAAGAGCTTGGAAACCGACTGGGATGCTTATGTAGAAGAAATGAACTCCCTGCAAATTGAAGAGTTTTGCAAACTGTACAACGACAATTTGCCAGAAGCTGTAAAATAGGCTTGCTTTAAAGCCTTGCCCGCTGCAAAATGTACTCAATACATGTTTGCAGCGGGCCCCTTATTTTGTCCGTTAGAAAGGAAGAAACTACATGGCAAATTACAAGGCATCAAAACAACTTAGAACAGGTAAGGAGCCCTTTGGAAAGCATTTTAAAAAATACTGGGCCCTTTACGCCATGCTTGTTTTGCCTTTAATCTATTTTGTTTTATTTAAGTATCTGCCCATGACGGGCAATGTATTAGCCTTTCGCCGCTATCGGCCCGGCATGAACCCTTGGGGCACCGAATGGCGGGGCATGTATTATTTTAACAGGCTTTTTAATAATCCTGCTTTTTGGAGCGCTCTTAAAAACACTCTTGTTCTTTCTTTTTGGAACATTATTGTTAACTTCCCCCTGCCGATTTTACTGGCCATTATATTAAGCGAGGCCCGCTCTGCCAAGTATAAAAAACTGGTACAAACCGTTTCGTACATGCCCCGCTTTATTTCTACCGTGGTTGTTATTGCGATTTTGGCCGAAATCCTCTCCCCTTCCAGCGGTATTTTGAACCGCTTTTTGGTAAACAACTTTGGCATTGAGCCTATTTATTTTGTAAATGACCCCAAATATTTTAGGGCCATCTATGTTTTAAGCGACAGCTGGCAGTTTTCCGGCTGGACGGCTATTATTTACCTGGCCGCCATCACCTCCATCAGTTTAGATTTATACGAAGCAGCCGATATTGACGGGGCCTCCCGGTTTCAAAAAATATTGCATATTACCCTTCCCTCCATTATGCCAACCATTATGATTATGCTGATTTTGCAGGTGGGCCGGATGCTGAACCTGGGCTTTGAAAAAGTGCTTCTTTTATATACCCCTTCCAACTCCGTTGTTAGCGATATTTTAGACACCTTAATCTACCGTACCGGCCTGAAAGAGGCAAACTATTCTTACGCCACCGCCATGGGCCTGTTTACCGGCATTGTAGGGCTCATTCTTGTTTCCAGTGCCAACTTCTTTAGCCGTAAAGCCACCGGCGAATCGATTTATTAGGAGGGGCGAAAGATGACAACCATTGTAAAAGAAAAAAAGCATAAAAACTCAAACCTCCGCCGCCTGACCGGCTTTGACGTAACCATTTATGTGATTATGACCCTGGTGCTCCTTATCTGTATTGTACCTTTTATTTATATGCTGGCTTTATCCCTATCAAGCGCTAAGGCCATTATTAACAACCGGGTTAGCCTGTGGCCGGTAGAGATTACCTTGGAAGCCTACAAACAAATTTTTAATTACCCCAACTTTTTTAAAGCCTATGGCAATACCTTTATTTACACCATTGGCGGTACTGCCATTGCCCTTGTTCTAAATATTTTAATGGCTTACCCCCTCTCCAAGCGATTTTTACGGGGAAATGGCTTTTTTATGAAAATTGTGGTTTTCTCCATGTTCTTTTCCGGCGGGCTCATTCCTACTTATTTGTTTATAGCCTCTTACTATAACCTTGCAGGCTCTATGTGGGCCATTCTCATTCCCTTTGCCATTAACCCCTTTAACTTAATTATTCTAACTAACTTTTTTAGAACCATTCCCGAAGAAATAGAAGAGGCTGCCTTGATTGACGGCCTGGGTTACTTTGGTATTTTGCGACAAATCGTTTTGCCTTTATCTGTTGCAGGGCTGGCCACGGTAGGCTTATATTATGCGGTGTTTTTCTGGAACGACTGGTTTAACGCCTCCATTTATTTAAACAGCAGCCAATACCCGGTTATGCTTTTTTTACGAAACATTGTACAGGGCACCACCATGGTGGGCGACGGTGCCGGCTCTGCTGACCGGTCCAGCATCGGTATCGCCATTAAATCAGCGGTAATCATTGTATCTACTCTGCCTATTATTTTGCTCTACCCCTTGTTGCAGCGGTTTTTTATAGCCGGGCTAACGGTAGGCTCGGTAAAGGGCTAAATGATTTATACGTGTTGTGTTCATCAAATAAAAGGGGGCGAAAGGTTTTTCCTTCCGCCCCCTTTTCAAAGGCAAGCCAATCCCTTTATAAGTGCCTTTTAATCATTGGTGCCTGGTTTTTTGGCATAAACAACAATAAAGATTAGAGGGAATATTGGATGTGCTGCCAAGAGCCGCTTCTTTAAAAAGAAATCTTTCCCATTATCACAGGTTCCTTTGCCCCTGTTGCGCTGGGGGCATTGTTACTATGGCCCTTAATGGCCTCGTTTGCCAAAACTGCAAAGGCAACGGCTTCCTTTCCCTCGCTGGATAGGCCCATCTCCTCCTGGGTCAAAACCTTAACTCCGGGCAAGGCCTTTTGTATCATGCTCACCAGGGTTTTATTGTAGCTGCCGCCGCCGCCGATAATCAGTTTTTCCGGCTTTACCGGGGCAAATTTTTCAATGCCATAGGCAATACAGGCCCCGGTATGGTTGGTAAGGGTAGCCACTAAATCTTCATTCTTCAGTTTCAGCTGCTTTTGCTTTTCAAAAACCTTGTTCAAGTACGTATCGTTATAATATTCCCGGCCGGTACTCTTTGGAGGAGCAAGGTTTAAATAGCCCTCGTCCAGCTTCATTAAGTAGGCGGCCAACTCTTGATTGATGCTACCCTTTTGAGCAAAGGCCCCGCCTTCATCAAAGGTTTTGGCTCCGGCCGTTACATGAGCCATGGCCCCGTCAATCAGCATGTTCCCCGGACCTGTGTCAAAGGCAACCACGTCCCCCAGGTTGCCACCGGGAGGAAGAATGGTAATATTGCCAATACCCCCCAGGTTTTGAAGGGCTACGCAAGTGCCTTCTTCCTGGTATAATAAGTACTCGGTATAGGGGACCAGGGGCGCACCCTGGCCCTCGGCAGCAAAATCCCTTACCCTAAAATCCGCCACAACAATACAGTTCATTACCTGGGCAATTTCAGCCGCTTCCCCAATTTGCAGGGTGCTGCGGATCATCTGCCCGGCAAAGGGCACGGCCTGGGGCTGGTGGTATACCGTTTGCCCGTGGCTGCCCACAAAGTCGATTTCGCTGGGGTCAACACCTCCTGCCTTGCATACATCCAGGCAGGCCTGGGCCGATAACTGGCCAATAAGGGCGTTCAACTGGCTCAGTTCGTAGCTGCCCCCTTCTTTGCCCAAAACCGTAACCAGCAATTTCTCCCTTAACTCCTTTGAAAAAGGGGTGGTGGTAAAGGCCAGCAGCTGGGCTTTGGTTTGGGTGCCGCTGCCTGTAATACGCGTTAAGGCTGCGTCAATCCCGTCCAGGGAGGTGCCGCTCATGAGGCCAATGGCCAGGCAGCTTTCTTTTTTACTCAGTTCAAGTAATCCCTTCATATTTTATTCTCCTTCAAAAATAATATACCGGGAGGTTTTAAAAAATGTTTACTGAATACCGGGGCATGTGGGTTAGTTTTTTAGAATATGAGCAAATGGATTTTTCCTCTGCACAGGCTTTTGAAAAGGATTTCGATCTTTTGGCCTCCAACTGTAAAAGCCTCGGCCTGAACACCTTAATTGTGCACCTGCGCCCTTTTGGGGATGCCTTGTATCAAAGCCGGCTCTTCCCCTCCAGCCATTTAATCACCGGCCATCAGGGGGATAAAATGCCCTTTGATCCCCTGGCCATTATGCTTGGGGTTTGTAAAAACCACGGACTGGGCTTGGAAGGCTGGATCAACCCCTACCGGGTGATGAGCCCTGCCCGAAAAATAGACCTTCACCCTAAGCACATTGCCTTAAAATGGATGAGGGCAGATGAGGGCAAGGCCCTTCAGCGCGTTATTCCCTGGGAAGGGGGCCTTTATTTTAACCCGGCCTCCCAGGATGTACGAAGCTTAATTGCTAAGGGTGTGGAAGAAATTGTTGCCGCCTATCCTCTTAAAGGCATTCAATTTGACGATTACTTTTACCCTACCACCGCCCCCGCCTTTGACCAGGGAAGCTGGCAAGGGCAAATTGATGAAGCAAATCTTCAAGAGGGCCTTGCCTCCTGGAGGCGGGAGCAGGTAAGCCAAATGGTACAAAAGGTCTACCAGCAAATAAAGGCGACCCGCCCCGACGGAATTTTTGGCATCAGCCCCCAGGGCGACAGGGCCATTAACCTAAACCAAGCGTACTGCGACATCGACCTATGGCAAAGGGAGGAAGGCTACCTAGACTATGTAATGCCTCAGTTGTATTGGGGCTTCCATCAGATGGACACCCCCGGAGCAAAGGACTTTTCCGCCTCTTTGCAAGAATGGAAATCCCTGCCCCGCCACCAGGGGGTTCGCCTGTACGCCGGCCTTGGGGCTTACCACATCGGTCATGGCGACGGGCACCCGGGAAACCAAGACCAGTGGCAGGGCGGGGAACAGCTGGCCCGGATGGTGAAGGTCCTGCGAAAGGAAGATTTTGAAGGTTTTGCCCTGTTCCGCTATCATAGCCTCTTCCCCTTTGATGAAAAAGAAAGAAATGTTTCTTTAACCAAGAAGGAACGCAAAACCCTTTTAACCTTATTATAAACCTGTATTTCTAAAAAGCATTATACCATGTTTTATTATTTAAGGCCATGGGTGGCCAAAAACAAGTAAGTAATGGTATGATAGATAGAAGCTCAGCCTTTTATAAAAAGAAAGGAAAAGTGAAAAAAATGAAACATTTAATCGGCCAGCGGATGGCCATTGGCCTTAGCGGCACCACCTTAACAGAAGATTTTATCCGGCTTGTAAAAGAATATAAAATTGGCAACGTAATTTTGTTTAAGGCCAACCTGGTTGACCGTAAACAGGCTAGCCAGCTTTGCAGCGACATTCGCCGCCTGATATTGGAAGAAACAGGCTTGCCCCCTTTTATTACCATTGATCAGGAAGGAGGCGTTGTAACCCGCCTGCCTGAAGATATGATTAACGTCCCCGGAGCCATGGCCTTGGGCGCCACCGGCAGAGAGGAAGATGTGTATGACGCAAGCCTTTTAACCGTTGGCGAGTTGCGGGAAATCGGGGTTAACTTTAACCTGGCCCCGGTCCTGGATATAAATTCAAACCCTCAAAACCCGGTTATTGGGGTGCGCAGTTATGGCACCGGTTCTAAAAAGGTCTCTGCCTGTGCCCTGCCGGGCATCAGAGCCTATAAGGGTACTGGGGTGTACTGCTGTGGCAAGCACTTTCCCGGCCATGGAGATACGGCGGTAGACTCTCATCTGGCCCTGCCCATGGTAGACCGCTCCTTAGAAGAACTTAAAAAAACGGAACTGGCCCCCTTTAAGGCCGCCATTGATCAAGGCATTCCTGCCATTATGACCACCCATATTCTCTTTCCCCAAATAGAGCCCCAACGGCTGCCCGCCACCATGAGCCGTAAAATCATTACCGATTTATTGAAAAAAGACATGGGCTTTAAAGGCCTGGTGTTAAGCGACGGCATGGAAATGAATGCCATTAAAGAAGAGTACGGCACCCCTGCCGGCTGTGTAAAGGCCCTTGAAGCCGGGGTGGATATTGTGTTTGTCTGCCACGATACAAATTTGATGGAGCAGAGCATTAAAGCCATTTTCAATGCTTATGACAAAGGGGAGTATGATGAAGAAGAGTTTGCCGCCTCAATTGATAAAATAAAAGAATATAAGGCAAAAAGCGATAATTCCTTTAGGCAGCCCTATCCTTTCTCCATGCCCTCCCTCCCCCGGGCCAAGGCCCAAAACGCCGAACTGATGAAAAAAACCATCACCTTGGCAGGAGCGAGCCTTCGCCCCTTAGGCGAAAATCCCCTGTTTTTAGGCTGTCTTCCTTACCGCTCTACCATTGCCTCCACCCCGGCGGATAATGCCCTGAGCTTTGCCGACTGGTTTGCTGCTGCCTTTAGGGGCAAGGGGCAAAACACTCCCTTGAACCCAACAGAAGAAGAGATTGAGCAATTGCTTGATAAAAACCGCAACCGAAAAGCCACCGGCTATATTATCGGCACCTATAACGGCCATTTAAACCCAGGCCAGCTTCGTTTGGCCAATCAATTGGTTGCCCTTGGTGAGGAAAAAGGGCTGCCGGTAACAGTGATTGCCTTGCGAAACCCCTACGATTTACAGCATATTTCAGACAAGGCCAGTAAAATTGCCGCTTTTGAATATACCCTTAACAGTTTTACGGCCCTTGAAGCAGTACTGAAGATGGAGTATACCCCTAAAGGGAAGCTGGATGTAGATTTATCCTTTACACCTGATGAAGCTTAAAGAAAATAGCCAAACAAATACATAAGTTGGAAGGATGGTTTTTTATGCCCGATATGCTGGTTAACCTTTTAAAGCTGCCCAAGGGAGATGCCCTGTATGACAAATTGGCCCAAGAAGGCATTGACCTGTTCCGCCCCATTGGCCCGGATAAACAAAAGGTGGTCAAGTGGGTTCAAACCCACTCCAGCCCTGCCGCCGCCTCGGAATGCGACGTATGCTTTGCCCACACCCCTGTAAGTGCCTTTGTGGCCGCCCGCGAAAAAGAGATTTTAGGCTATGCCTGTTACGATGCCACCGCCCCTAACTTTTTTGGGCCCACCCGAGTGCTGGACAGTGAACAAGGCAAGGGAATCGGTAAGGCCCTTTTGCTAAAAAGCCTATGGGCCATGCGGGAAGCAGGCTATGTTTACGCAATTATCGGTGGTGTAGGCCCGGCAGATTTTTATGTCAAAACCGTTGGCGCTACCCTCATCCCCGATTCAACTCCCGGTATTTACAAGCATTTTTTAACCAAGGCAGATTGATGCCACCTGTTCAGGGGGAAGCGCCCTTCCCTCCTGCACTTTTTACCAAAACCCCTTTTCTCCCATTGTAGCCTTTGGATAAAAGGTTTATAATGGCATTGGTTCAAAAAACAATAAAGGAAGTGTGCAAAATGAGTAAAAAATCAAAGGGAATGATTGCTGTTTTATGTGTTGCGGTGATTTTATTGGCTGGCGGGTATAAGGCCTTTACCATGTACAGAAATGTGCATGCAAAATTAAACGATATTTTATTTGTTGTGGATAAAAACACAAAAGCCATTACCGACGTAGCCGCTGTTTTGAAAGAAAATGGAATCGCTCTTGAAGAGCTGACCACCATCGCTAATGAAAATGCTGCTATTCTTGAAAAGCTAAATCAATAATTGTTCTTTTTCAGGCAAGTATAAAAGGCGCTTTTAACCATAAGCGCCTTTTATGCTTACATCATAAAGGGGTAGCTTCTACTCCCTTTCTCCCCTCTCTAAAAAGCAGATCCTGCCAGCCGCAAGGAAGGCGGAGAGCCCCGTCTCAGTATTGCTGAGGTGGCAGCATTGTATTTGTAAACAGACCCCCTAGTGGGTTTTCCCCTCCCCCTTCGTTCTTATTAAAAAACAGGAGCCTATCATGGGTACAAACCGCTTAACCGCCATTTTTTTACACATCTTAAACCGCAATGCCCTTACAGCCCCAGCGTTGGCCAAACGCTTTAATGTGATGCCCGGTGCCATTGTAAAGGATCTGGATACCCTCAAAAAAGCAGGGCTGCCCTTGATGACCGCCTACCACGAAACCCCTTCCGGGCAAGTGTTTACCAGTTATAGCTTACAAAAAGACCAGCTGTCCGCCGAGGAACTTTCACACATTTTCCACCAGCTCATGGTTTCTTCCAGCCTGCCTGCAGTTCCTATGGCGGCCGAGGGAGATTTTGCCAGTTTAATTGAAAACGCCATCGCCCTTGAATGGCCTCTGGCTCTTACTTATATTGATGCTAACAACAGCCTGACCCAGCGAACCATTGAACCCATTACCTTCACCTGGGAAAACCATGATGGGTATCTATATGCCTATTGCCGGTTGAGGGAGGATTTCCGGCACTTCAAGTTTTCAGGCATTCAGCGCCTTACCTTGGTTGAAGGCAGCTTTACCCATCACTTGGATCCCCTTGAAGATTGGAATGAAGACTGGGAGGATGACTGGGAAGAAGAAGACAGCAGCGAACCCTATTACGATATTGTGTTCAGCTGCACAGAAGATTTACTGGGTGAAGTTTTTCTCTCCTTTGACGAAGAGGTGGAAGTGCTCAAAGAATCTGCCGGGGGCCGCTATCTTTTATCTGTCTATGCCCCTTTCAGCCCAATGGTTCTTGGTTTTTTTATGGGTTTTGGCCAAAAGCTAAAGGTGTTGACCCCCCAAGAGTTTAAAAGCCTGCTAAAGCAAAAAGCCCAGGAAGTTTTGAAACTGTATTGATAGGGTCTCCTTTTGTGACCATGGCCCAAGGCAGTGTTTTGTTTGCCTCCTTTTATAAAATTTCCTTCCTTTTCTTTACTGTTTATAGCCTTTTTAACCATCAATCCTCCCGCCGTTTTTTAAAAAGAAGAACAAAAATAAAAAAACGAGTATAAAAGCCTATACCGTAAGGGGAATACGGTGTTTATATAACAAACCATTAAAGAACAAATGTCTCTAAAGCAAAGTGAAAGATTGAAACTGCAAAAAAGCCTAAGGAAAAATCGAATTTTCCCTTAGGCTTTTTAACGTTATAGCTTATCCAGCCGTTTCTTTTTGGGCCCTGGCGTAGGGATCCGGCTCTTTTACCTTTAAAAGCACCACAAAGCCCAATGCAAATAAAATCATGTTTAAAATAAAAGGGTAAATGGGATTTAATTCCGACAGGGCCCCGGCAATGGAACCAAAAGGTGCCGTTAACACTAAGGTTAAGGTGGTTAATAAAGCCAGTTCCCTCGCCCGGTCGTTTTTATCCAGAGAGAAGGTTTCCAAAGAACTCTTCCTTGGGAATACCAGGGCAAAACAGGCGGCTTCCAAAACCGTGTATAATAAAAACATCAATAAATTGTCTTTTGGAATGATAATTAGCATACACTGAGACAAAATGTATAAAATGGTTCCGGCAATCATGGGCAGCTTAATTTTTTTAATTCTGTCCTGGAGGCCAAACATAAATACAATCATTATGCCCGTGCTGATGATGGGAATAAAAGATAAAAACCCTTCGGGCACATTTAATTGCTCTTTGGCATAAATGTTGGTAAAGGTAACCATAATCATCCGGGCGGCACCATAAATCGCCTGAATAAGCAAAATGCGCACCTTGGCACCGTGGGTAAAAAAGCTTTTGAGGGCCTTGACCGAATAGTTTTGCTTTACCAATGTAAGCAGGGGGGTATGCTTGTTTTCCGCCATCTTCATCATACCAATTTGGGTTTCGTTGCAGTATTTTAAGGTGATGTAGGATTTTAAAAACATGTTCATGCTAAAAATGACATACAACACCCTTAATACCGGCACAATGCTGAAGCGGCTGATAAAAATCCCCGATAAGGGGGCGAATATCACTGCCACCATGCCGCCGATGGTCACCCAGTTATGAATGTTTAAAATGTCTTTATCCTGGGCATCTTCTACCAACAGGCATACCCAGGAGGTTTGGTTAATCTGCTCAAAGCTGTTTAAGAAGTAAGCCAAAACAAACATCCAATAGCTTCCTGATACAGCAAAGGCCAGCATGGCCACGCTCCAACCGAAAAAATCCCCGAAAACCGTTGTTTTCTTCCGCCCAAACTTGTCTGCCAAGGCCCCGGCAAATAGGCCAATAATCACCTGGCACACCATAAATATGGTTTGAAGAGAACCGATTTGCATTTTTGACAGGCCGTTTTCCCGCATGTAAAGGGAAACATAGGGATTGATTAAGTAATAGGGAATACCCCATAAGGGCTCAAGTAAAATAAGCACTTTCGGGTTCCCCTCAAGGGTAAAAAGCAGGTCAATTAACGAATTGTTTCTCAGGCGGCTGATCCATTTACTCTTTTTTTTCATTGGCATTTCCTTAACTCTACTCTGTTTTTTTACTGCAAATTGCCCCCTTAGGGCATTATTACATATTATACCCGTAAAGTCCGGAAAATGCACGGCTTTGGGACAGGTTTAACAAAATTTTGATAGTGGAGTGTGTCTACTAAAAAACGGCAAAGATACGAAACCATGATAACATAAAGAACCGCCGGTTTTAAACGGCGGTTCTCTTATTGTTTAGGGCAAAAAACCCCTTTAGGCTATTAACGGTGGAGCTTCTTGCCCCGCATTCACAGCGCGGATTGGCCATAGCCTGCCCGACAATGTAAGTAAATAGGAGGTTCTGGTCATTTCAATCACTCCTTTCCTTTCTTCTACTTACAGTATATCAATCCTTTGTAAACAAAGTATAAACGGGTTATAAACAGACTGTAAACAAAGCGGTGCTTACCTTTTATTGTTGATACCTATCCTTTATTGAGGTGAAAACACCTCTTCTTTAGGAGAGTTGGATAAAGCCTTTCTTCTGCCTGTAGTCGGGGATTATTTCCCTTTTTTTAAGGCCTCTTCAAACATTTTTTCCCGCTCTTCGAAAGTGACCACCCTGTCCAGCTGGGTGAGCATCCAAACATAGCCAAAGGGGTCCAAAAACATGGCATTGGTCATCCCGTAACCTTCCATAATGGTTACAGGTTGAATTTCGCTGCAACCCCCTTCAATGGCCTTATTAAATACAACATCGGCTTTTTCCACCAAAATATTAAACCAGGTGGGCTTTCCCTCCCCTTCCTTTGGGGCTACCAGCTGAAAGGCCGGGTTTTCATCAAGCATATGAAACCGGGTTCCGTAAAGGGTAAACACCACTTCGTTTTGCCCTAAATCAAATGCTGTGGCCTCCACAACCTCCAAATCAAAAATTTTTTGATATAAGGCAAGGGCTTCTAAAGAGTTTTTGACCACCATATCCAGTTCTACACCAACCATTTATTTCACTTCTTTCATTACAAGGTTTGTTATTTACTTTGCTCAGGTTTTTCATCGTACCTATTGCTTATCAATTCGTAGCCCTGTTTAATAAGCTGTAAAAGAGCTGTTTCATCTACATCGGCCAACTTATGAATGTATACACAGCTTTTGCCTGCCTTGGCCTTACCCAACGTTTGTAAAAGTGCCTCCATCTTTTCCGGGGGTAAATACACATGGAGGGTGATTTTAGTTTTGCTAACAGAAAAGCCGGTTTTATAAATTTCTCCCTGATGCCCTGTAGCATAGCGGTAACGGTAGCGGCCAAAGCCAATGTACTTGCCTGCCCACACTACCGGCTCTTCCCCTGTGGCTTTGGTAAAGAGCAGTAACAGCTTTTGGGCATCCTGCTGTTTTGCCTTGGTGGGCAGGGTTTCAATCACCGCTTTGGCCGGCACATCACCGGGCTTGGTCTTCATTTCGTACATTTTTAGGTCCCAGCCTTTGTATTTTTGGGGCGAAAGTACTCCTTGTCCAATTCATTTGGCTTAAGGCGAATGGCCGACCAAGTGTCATCAAGAGCTACCTGGGCTACCGGGTGCCAGCCCTTGGGGAGGACTAAATCCCACAGGCTATCCCGGTTAATGTTGGGCTTTATCTTTCCCTTCCCCTTGGGGTAGGAAAGCCAAAAGGGCCCTCCCTTATTTACATGGTCAATGGCCTTTGCAAAAAGGGTTTCAAAATCCGCCCTATCCTTTACAAACAGGTGAACAAAATCTCCTCGGCCCTGAGTAAGCCAGCTTATGTCTTCTCCCTTGGGATAGCCTTGGGGAGGATTAATTACCAGGGCACTTAACCCAGGCTTTACTTTCATTTTAACAAAAATGGTGTTCTCCATATTTTTTCCCCTTTTAAAATGTTTATTTCACCAAATCATAGGGCCAGCTGTTGATGCCCCCAAATTCGTAAATATTCGTATAGCCCAGGTTAACCAGTTTTTGCGCCGCCTGTTTGCTGCGGTTGCCGCTGCGGCAGTAAATTAAAATCAGCTGTTCCTTATCGGGCAGCTCCTCAGGGGCGGCGGCCCCAATGGTTTCGTTAGGCAAAAGTTGGGCACCAGGAATATGGCCTCCTTCGAACTCCCCTTGGGTACGCACATCTAAAAGAATAAAATTTTCTTCACTGTCCATCATTGTTTTTGCCTGCTGGGCATCAATTTGGGTGTAAGTTAAGGGAGTAGGGCTATCTTTCACGGCTGTTTCTCCTTGTGTTTGGTTAGCTTGGTCTGAAATACCGTTTTGTTTAGGTTTGTTATTTTGAGGACTGCAAGCGGTAAGGATGAGGGCTACTGCCAAAACCACAATCATCATCAGGCTTTTTTTGCTTTTCATGGGCTATCTGCTCCTTATCTCTTTTGCCCTTTAGCAAAAAGGGCATTTATATCAAGGTGCATGAAATATACCCCCCCTTCTTTTTACTGAAACAGGGGGATTATAAGCATTTATTCTCTTTTAACGAATTGAAATTGCCTCAAGCTCAAACTCAATAACCCCATCGGCACAGAACAAGATATTTTTACGCCTTCCTTTGCCCCCACCCAAAGCAGTCAAATTCGAACCTTTTTGTTTACCACCGGAAGAATTCAATTCTGTACCTCCTTTGTAGATCTTGAGCTTTTTTTACTGCCCTGTTTACTGTATCAAAAAAACCACCATCCACTTTTATAAGAATCAAATATATGATGAGGTCGTGCAGGGGAAGTGATTTGTCATAATATCCGGCTTTATTTTTATTCCGCTACTATGGTATGGTATGGTATCTTTCACCATACCGACACAACTTAAAAAGGAGGCTGCGTATGAAAATCACAGCTGGCCAGGCCCTGGTAAGGGTCCTTCATTCTTGGGATGTTAAGCACATTTACGGCATCGTAGGCAGTTCTGTAAACGGGCTGATGGATGCCCTTTATGCAGAACGGGATAAGGTTAATTACATTCAAGTACGCCACGAGGCCGCCGGAGCCATGGCCGCCGCAGGCTATGCTAAATTTACCCGTAAAATAGGGGTTTGTTACGGCTCGGCCGCCCCGGGAGGCACCAACCTGTTTAACGGTTTATATGATGCCAAAATGGACCGGGTGCCTCTTTTGGCCATTGTGGGGCAAACGGCCACCGCTAATATGAACACCACCTTTTTTCAGGAAATGGATGAAATACCCATTTATGCCGATGTAAGCGTATATAACCACTGTGTAACCACGGCAGAACAAATACCCAATATTATTGAGGAAGCCATCCGTACCGCCTATGCTAAAAACGGGGTTTCCGTGGTGATTTTACCTAACGATTTGGTGGAACAGGTAATCGATTATACCCCCGTCTGGAGGCCAAGGCCCCGCCGGTGCCCTACAGCCCCCCCTTTGACCCTAATGATGTTGCGACCGCCCTTCAAATGATTAAGGAAGCCAAGCGCCCGGTTATCTACGGCGGTTTGGCCTTAAAGGGGCCAGGGATACAGTAACCGCCCTTTCCGAAAAATTTTCCATGCCCATTATTACCACCGCCCCCTCCATCGGCCTGGCAGCCCCCAATAACCACCCCAATTTTGTAGGCAGTTTCGGCCGTTTGGGCACCAAGCCCGCCTTTGAGGTGATGAACAGCACCGATTTAGTGCTGTTTGTAGGCACCAACTTCCCCTTTGCCCGGTACTGGCCCGAGGGCTTAAAGGTGATTCAGGTCAACAATGCCGTCGAGGACATGACTATGCCTACCTGGCCTTCGCTTGTTTGGAACTGTACAGCGCAACCTTTAACCCGCAATACCTTACCCGCTGCAAAAGCCTTTTGGCCATCCTTCAGGAGGATTTTGCCGATAATACCGGGGCTTACTACCTAAGCAGCCGCCAAACCGGCGATCTGCTTTACCGGCCTAAGGAGTTTTACGATGGGGCTCTTCCATCGGCTAATTCCATCCTGATCTATGTATTTACCCAAATGGCCAAACTAACGGGAGATCCGGTTTTTCAAACAAAGGCCGATGGGCTTTTGCACAATTACTCCCCCTTGTTTGCCGATCACCCCTTGGGGTACACCTTCGCCTTAAAGGCTCTCATTTTAAACCTCTTCCCCTCTAAGGAACTGGTAGCCCTTATCCCCGATGAAGAAATACCCGCCTTGGGGGACGCCCTTGATGCCCATTACCTGCCCCAGTTAAGCACTCTTGTAAAAAGCCCGGGTACCCAAAGGCAAATGAATGCCCTTGCCCCTTATACCAAAGCCTATCCCCCACCCCAAGGGAAGCCCGTTTTTTACCTGTGCCAAAACTTCAGCTGCCAGGCCCCGGTTGGCACGATTGAAGCCTTAATGGAAGCGTTGATAAAGGGCCCTTCAATAAAATGAAATTCATTTTATTAAAGAATGCCCGCTTGCCAAACTCTCCTGCTTTTTTCTTTCCTTTTTAGTATGAACCAAAAAGAGGCCCTTTTGGTTAAAGCGCCTCTTTTAAATTTATTCGTTTCCCTTTTTTAATACGTTAAATTGGGTGTTAAAAACTCTGCCATCATAAAGCCTATTTGCCCATCCTGGGTTCTTACATGGTACCATATGGGGGTAAGGCCCCATACTTCCACTTGGGTGCCGCTGGGATATTGGGCAATAGCCATGGTTTTTTGAGACTGACCAGCCCTAAGGTTTAAGGTTTTACCCGTGTAGCCTTCTACGGTAACGGTAACCGTAGGCATGGCCGAAGGAATATTGGCCTGAGGAATATTGAAGGCCAGGTATTGACTATCCATATAGCCTTCCAAGCTGCCAATTTTTACCCGGGCCCAGCCATCTTTCCGTTTTTCAAGCACCAGGGCCTGTACCCCGTTGTAATACTTGCCCAGAGAGTTTGCCTCCCGGTTGGGGCTTTGGCGTAAGTGAAGCCTGTCTTGGGGGTTAGGGTTGTTCACAACAGCGTACTCTACAACATAGTCCACACTTTGGTCTTCGGGTAAAACATCTTCCAGCTTAGGGGTCAAAAATTCTGCCATCATAAAGCCTGTTTTTCCATCGGGGGTTTTCACATGATACCAAGCCGAGGTAAAGCCCATAACTTCTACTTGAATCCCCTGGTCGTACAGGGCAATAGAGGAAGCCCCCTTGGATGGGTTACTGCGCAGATTCAAATTTTTAACCGTTGTTGTTACCAAAGGCTTTGCAGAATCAACAGCGTTTTGTTCAAAGCTTATAAATTTAACCATCATATACCCTTCCAAGTAACCTTGTTTCTGCCCAATGCGCACCTGGGCCCAGTCCTGAGAAGGGTAGGATAAAACCGCAACTTCCGTACCGTTATAATAACGCCCCAGGGATTTTCCCTCGCTGGTAGGACTTTGCCGCAAATGGAGCCGATCCCGGGGATTGGGGTTATGAACAACAGCTTTTTGGACAGGAGCATTTTCCGCCTCCACAGTTTCAGCAAACTCAGCAGGTACAACCGCTTGGGCTGGCACAACATCTCCCTTTACTGCTACAGGCAAAAATACAAAAGCAAAGCATAAGCTATAAACAATGAGCCACTTAGCATTTTTTTTCACTGAACCGGACGCCTCCATCACTTGTGATAATTAAAATAGTAATCCTATCATATCATCTTTTCATCAATATAACGAAGTTAAACTGAAAATTCTTCCCGCAAAAAATTATTTGCAATTGTCTTTTTCTTTCTCCCTTCGTTTCTACTTTTTATTTATATTTTGTTATTGACATAGCTTTGTTAAACGTTTACCATAGTAAGGCAGATAAATAAATTTTTGTCAATTCTGTCAAAGTAAGAAAGGATGTATACCATGACCCAGTTAAAAAAAGCAGCAGCATTTTTGCTAACCTTTATCATGCTATTTTCTCTCACGGCTGTGGCCTTGGCTCAAGAGTACAGCGCTAGCACTAAAGGCTTTGCGGGGGATGTAACCGTTACCCTAACCATTGAGGAAGGCGTTATTACCGCCGCCAGCGCTACAGGCGACCTAGAGACCGATGGCATTGGCACCAAACCTTTAGAGCAAATGCCCCAAGCTATGGTACAAGCTAACTCCGTTTTAGTCGATGCCGTTTCCTCTGCTACCATTACCAGCCAAGCAATTTTGGATGCTGCTAAGCAGGCTCTTGCACAAGCAGGCCTGGCGCCTGAAGACTTAGCCGCAAAAGACGTGGTTCCCCAAGAAAAAGATCCTATAAAACCCGCTTTTGAAAACCCCGATGTCATCATCATCGGTGCTGGCTTTACCGGCATGAACGCAGCCATTGCCGCCGCGGATGCCGGGGCCAAAGTATATTTAATTGAAAAAAATGACGAAGTAGGCGGCTCCATCCGCTTTGCCGGGGGCACTACCTCCGCTGCCGGAGCTAAAATGCAAATTGAAGCCGGTGTGGAAGATACTCCGGAAAACTTCGCCGATGACATTGTACGAATGGGTGGTGGCACGAACATTGCTGAACTAACAAAAAAGCACACTGAAAATGCGGCAGCCGCGATTGACTGGTTGGACGAACTGGGTGCTGATTTTGGCGACCGCCAGCCTCAAATGTCCTCTTCTTATGATGCTTTTAATGTTCCCCGTGAGTACCGGGTGCAGGGGGGCGGAAAAGCCATGGTTGACGTAATAAAACCCTTGCTGGATGCCCATATTGAAAAAGGCAACGTTTCTCTTATGCTTGAAACTGAAGTAGCAGACATTGTTATAGAAGACGGTGCTGTTAAAGGAGTTATTCTAAACGACGAGAATGCTACCCAATTTCTGGCCCCTTCCACTATTTTAGCCACCGGCGGCTATGGGCACAACGAAGAACTTTTGCATAAATACAACTATGCTAACGTGCTAACCATGGCCCCTGCCTTTGCCACCGGCGACGGTTATCTTTTTGCCGAAAAAGCCGGTGCCGCCTTTAGCAACATGGACTATTTGCCCGCATATCCCGGCGGTGTACCCAATGCTGGTTTTGATTTAACCACCTCCGCCAAAGTAACCGAATACCCCAGCATTTGGGTAAATACAAATGGCAACCGGATAGTAAACGAGTTTAACGCCCTGGACAGCGAGCGAAAGGCAGCTTACGCCAATTCCCCCGAAAACTTAGTATATATGATTATTTCACAGGAAATTCGCGATAGCCAAGAGTCTATTATTTCCAAAGACGAAAACTGGGAAAAGTTTGATGCGATGCTGGCAGAAGAAAACTGTGTTTACAAAGCCGATACTTTGGAAGGGTTGGCTGAAAAAATTGGTGTAAACAGCGAAAATCTGGTTAAAACGGTTGAAGCCTATAACGCTTTTGCTCATGATGGCGAAGATAAGGACTTTGCCCGGCCTAAAGAGTCTATGATTCCTTTGGAAGGCCCCTTTTATGCTGTTAAAACTTGCCCCTATGTGATGTTGACCAAAGGCGGCCCTTTAATGAACCCCGAGGCCCAAGTGCTCAACACCGACAACCAGCCCATTGCTGGTTTATACCAGGCCGGTGAACTGGCCGGGGGTGCCAACATTGGCGGCAGTGCTAACATTGGCGGCCTGGCCAACACAAGCTGTGTTGTGTGGGGCAAAATAGCCGGTGAAAATGCTGCAGCCTATGCTTTAGCCCAAAAATAGCAGCTACGCTGAGCCCTTGAATATTCAAGGGCTTTTTCTTTATCTTTTCAATTGCATAGCAAAGGTGCTCTTTATATTGCACTTTTATATATTGAAAAAGCGCAGAAAGAGAAAATAAAAAGACAGGAAGGACAATAAATAAAAGTTCCTCCCTGTTTTTTGCTTATATATCTGAGCTGATTCTTATCCCTCTTTTTCAATTTTCTCCATGGATTTTTTTATTCGTCCAAGGGTTTCTTCCTTGCCCAGAAGATAGGCAATTTCAAAGGCCCCTCCGGGGGTGTTGGCCTGGCCTGAAATGGCAATGCGCAAGGGCCAAAGCACAGCTCCGTTCTTTTTACCGGCGGCGGCAATGGCCTCCATGGTCACATCGTGGAGCTTTTCTTCCGTCCACTGGGCCGTATCAACCCTTTCCAATACCGGCAGCATCATTTCCAGGGCTTCTTTGGCTACTTGGGGGTTGGTTTTCATTTTTTTATGGTTGTATAAATCCAAATCATAATCGGGCATGGTCACTAAAAATTTAACCATTTCAGGTACCCGATTAAATACTTCGGTACGGCTTTGCATCAGCTGGGCCAAGCGGTGGTAGTCGATTTCTTTTTTGCCTTTAAACACTTGGTCAAACCAAGGGGTAACCATTTTTAGGTATTCTTCAAAGGGCATTTTGCGAATATATTCCCCGTTGAACCAAACCAGTTTATCCATGTTGAAAATGGCGGGAGATTTGCTAAGCCCCTTAATATCAAAGGCTTCCACCAGCTCATCTAGGGTAAAAAATTCCCGGTCGTCCCCGGGGCTCCAGCCTAAAAGAGCAATAAAGTTAATAATGGCTTCTTTCAAAAAACCCTGGGCCAATAAATCTTCAAAGGAAGGATCGCCGTAGCGCTTGCTTAGTTTGCGGCTGCTGTCCCGCATCACCACAGGCAGGTGGATATATTTTGGCGGCTCCCAACCCAGGGCCTGATAAAGCAGGTTGTATTTGGGCGTGGAAGATAAGTATTCCACCCCCCTGGTAACGTGGGAAATTTCCATTAAATGGTCATCCACCACATTGGCAAAGTTATAGGTGGGGAAGCCATCGGCTTTGATGAGTACATTATCATCCAGGGTGCTCATGTCCGCTTCGATATGGCCAAATAACAAATCATCAAAAGAAGCTGTGCCCTGGGTAGGGATGTTTTGGCGAATTACACAGGGCAGCCCCTGGGCAAGCTTTTCTTCTACCTCTTGTTTGGTTAGGTTAAGGCAGTGTTTATCGTACTTAAAGGTGCCGCCGCCGGCCTCTACCTTTGCCCGGCGCTCATCCAGCTGGGCCTTGGTGCAAAAACAGTAATAGCCATGGCCGCTTTCCACAAGCTTCCTAGCGTAAGGCAGGTAGGTATCCTGGCGCTGGCTTTGAATATAAGGGCCGTAATCTCCCCCTACATCGGGGCCTTCATCGTAGGTAAGGCCGGCCAGGGCCATGGATTTGTAAATCAGCTCAACAGCTCCTTCTACTTCCCGCTCCTGGTCCGTATCTTCAATACGCAAAATAAAGGCTCCCTTGTTTTTTCTGGCATATAAATAAGTATATAGTGCCGTTCGCAAGCCGCCCAGGTGCAAATAACCTGTGGGGCTTGGGGCAAAACGGGTACGTACGTTCATCCCTTTTACTCCTTTTTAATCATGTAAAACACATGTTTATTTGTTTTTTACCTTCGCCCAGCTATCCCGAAGGCCCACGGTACGGTTAAACACCATTTTTTCGGGGGTGGAATCCGGGTCTTTGGTAAAGTAGCCTACCCGCATAAACTGATAGGGTTCCCCGATGTTGGCCTCTTTTAAATCGGGCTGTACAAAGCCCTGTTTAACAATAAGGCTATTGGGGTTAATTTTTTCAATAAAGTCCTTCCCCTCGTCTCCCTCTTCCTCGGGGAGCAAAAGGGGTTCATAAAGCCTGGCTTCAATGGGCAGGGCACTGGCCCCATGTACCCAGTGAAGGGTGCCCTTTACCTTGCGGTTGGCCCCCTCGCTTCCGCTGGCGCTGTCTAAATCAACGGTGCAGTTAATTTGGGTTACATTGCCCTTGTCATCCTCTTCAAAGGAATCGCAGCGCACAATATAAGCTCCTCTTAAGCGCACCTCGTTGCCCGGGTACATTCTAAAAAACTTGCGCACAGGCTCCTTCATAAAGTCATCCCGCTCAATATATAGCTCCCGGCCAAAGGTAATGTTTGTTTTGCCCATTTCCGGGTGGGCGGGGTGATTTTCCACCGTAAGGGTGATTACCTTATCCTGGGGCCAGTTGGTTAAAACCACCTTCACCGGGTCGATAACCGCCATGGTACGAGGAGCTACCTGTTCCAAATCCTCCCGTACACAAAAATCTAAAAAGGCTAAATCCACCACACTGTCGGCCTTGCTTACCCCAACCTGGTCAATAAAATTGCGAATGGCCTCGGGCCTGTAGCCCCGGCGGCGCATAGCAGCAATGGTGGGGAGCCTTGGGTCATCCCAGCCGGATACATACCCTTCCTCTACCAGGCGGCGCAGGTAGCGCTTGCTCATGACAGTTTGGGTTAAATTAAGGCGGGCAAATTCAATTTGCCTGGGCCGGTGGGGCACAATGTCCTGGCTGTGTTCTACCACCCAATCGTACAAGGGGCGGTGATCCTCAAACTCCAAAGAGCAAAGGGAGTGGGTAATGCCCTCAATGGCATCTTCCAGGGGGTGGGCAAAGTCGTACATGGGGTAAATACACCAATCGGTGCCGGTACGGTGGTGAGCAGCTTTGGATATCCGGTACAAAGCCGGGTCGCGCATGTTCATATTAGGGGAGCTCATATCGATTTTTGCCCGGAGGACATACTGGCCCTCCTCAAAATCGCCACTGCGCATCCCCCGGAATAATTTTAGGCTCTCTTCCATGGGCCTGTCCCGGTAGGGGCTGTTTTTGCCCGCCTTGGTCAGGGTGCCCCGGTATTCCCGCATTTCTTCGGCGGTAAGCTCATCTACATAAGCTAAACCTTTTTGAATAAGGCTTTCTGCTACTTGGTAAAAGGTTTCAAAATAATCGCTGGCAAAAAACAGGCCGCCGTTCCAATCGCTGCCCATCCAGCGCATATCCTCCATAATGCTGCTAACGTATTCCGTATCTTCCTTTTCAGGGTTAGTATCATCAAAGCGCAGGTTAAAAAGACCTTTGTACCTTTCAGCCGTGCTATAGTTGGTTAAAAAAGCCTTACAGTGGCCGATGTGCAGGTAGCCGTTGGGTTCAGGAGGAAAGCGGGTGTGAATTTTCTCGTGTTTCCCGCTGTGTATATCATCATCAATGATATCCCAAATAAAGTTAGATCTCGTTTCCCTATTTTCCATTGATTTTCCCTCCAAATCACTTACCTAAAAGCAGGTATACCTTTGTATTATAGCCTTTTTGCCTTTAAAGCACAAGCAATAAAGGCCCCTGGCTCTTTAAGCCAAAAGCCAAAGTGGCCCTTATTTTGCCTTTTAAATGTGCTTTTGCCTAAGTCGGCAAGCTGTTTTAAAAAGCTTAGTTTAAAACAGGGCCTGCTTTTTATAAGCCTTTCCCCATTCCATCATGGCATCTAAAACCAGCTGTAAGCTGTATCCTGTTTCGGTTAAGGTATATTCCACCTTCGGGGGCACCTGGGCATAAACCTTTCGGGTAAGGAGGCCTTTTTCTTCCATGGTGCGTAAGTTGGCCGTAAGCACTTTTTGAGAAATGGCGCCAATTGATTTTTTCAGTTCTCCAAACCGTTTGGTGCCTGTAAGCAAATCTCTTAAAATCAGCACCTTCCACCGGTCGCCCATCAGCGACAGGGTGGTTTCAACGGGGCAGGCAAACACTTGTTTCTCCATCTGTTCATCTCTCCTTGGTTCTTTTACGGGTATTAGTATCTTTATAGCACCTATGGCTCAAAAAAGTGCCTACTTTATATTTAATACCTATAGGGGTATTATAAACCTATACACATTATTTAACAACCACCAACAAGGTATGACAATATGAAAATAGCCGTTGTAGCCGCAAACGGAAAGGCCGGCCAAAAAATAATACAGGAAGCCCTGAACCGGAATATCGACGTAACCGCCATTGCTCGAGGGCAAAACAACACTCCTGCCAAAAACTTTATTCAAAAGGATTTATTTGATCTAACCTATGAGGACTTACAGCCTTTTGACGTTATCATTGATGCCTTTGGTATCTTTGAGCCGGAAAAGCTTTCTCAGCATACCAGCTCCATAAAGCACCTGGCCGACCTTTTATCCGGCAAGGCCAACCGGCTGCTGGTGGTCGGAGGGGCAGGCAGCTTATATGTAAACCCTGAGCATACTCAGCGGCTGATGGATACCTCGGATTTCCCTGATGCTTATAAACCCTTGGCCACCGCCATGGGCGAAGCCTTGGATACCCTTAAAAAGCGCACGGATGTCATCTGGACCTATATAAGCCCTGCCGCCGATTTTCAGGCCGAGGGAGAAAAAACCGGCTCCTACCTTCTTTTTGGGGAGGAATTAACCCTCAATACAAAAGGCGAAAGCATTATTTCCTATGAGGATTACGCCATTGCCATGATAGATGAAGCCATCAGCGGCAACCACCTTCGCAAGCGTATTTCCGTTGTGCAAAAATAATCCTTTTGCTAAAAGCAAACCTTCAAATCCTCAAACTTGAAAAATCGAATAGAGCTTAAAAAAGGCGGTGCCTTGCTTTTTTCATAGAGGGCACTTTCCTATAAAAGAAATCATTAAAGCAAGGGTTCTGATTTTATGGACATCCTGACAAAACCCCGAAACTCTTTTACGAGGTTTTGTACTTTGTTTATTGTTTATAATGTAATCACCATCAAGTCATCCTCTTCCCGTTCCTCTACCACCTTAAAGCCAAGGCGGGCATACAGCCTTGCAGCAGCATTAGCCCGCTGTACAGAAAGGGAGGCCTGGGAACAGCCTTTTTCCTTTAGCCGTACCAGCATCTCCTTCATTAGGCGGCTGCCAAGGCCCCGCCCCCGCCACTGGGGCAAAACAGCAATGGAAAATTCCGGGGTTTTATCGTCAATATTCCCGTAGCCTTTGGGCTTGGCGTTTAACAGCCGCACCCACACAGCACCAATCACCTGCTCCCCCCTTTGAGCAAGCAGCCCATCATCATGGGGAAAGGCGAGAAAATTTTTATAATAATGCACAATGCCCGGCTCTTCCAAAATCTCTCGGGGCAGCCGGTTCCCCCCCTCGGGTTGAAAAATAGCCAAATAGGTAAATTCCTTAAGCAGGGGCACATCCCTTTGCTCAATGGGGCGAATAGCAATTTCATCCATCTGGGCATACAGCCTCCTTTCCAGCCTTTTATAATATTATAAAAACAATTGAAATGCAGCGCAATCCTTCCCTTTGCCCTTGACATTTTATTTTTACCGTGATAGGCTTAAATACATTAAACAGAAAGGATTTTAGTGAAAATGAAAAAGCTTTCTTTTGCAGCAAACTATTTTTATAGCTACTTTTTCTTTTACTTTACAAAGAAAAAGCCTTTTCGCTGCGAAAAAAACCTTGCAAGTAATTTTTAGCTAAAATCAACTGCTATGTATTACCGGCACCTCCGCAGTCAAAAGGCTTGCGGGGGTTTTTTGTTTACTTAAAATATATAATATACTAGGGAGGAATCAAAAATGATTACCGTATTAAAACAGGGTACTCCACCTGAGCAAAGGGATCAGTTGGTTCACTGGCTCAAAGAGAAGGGCTTTCGGGTTAACGTATCTGTAGGCGAATACCAAACGGTTTTGGGCCTGATTGGCGATACCAGCAAAATTGATGTGGAAATGCTTGAAATGCTCGACATTGTTGAAAAAGTAGCCCCCATTACCGACCCATTCAAAAACGCCAACCGCAAATTTCATCCGGATGATTCTATTATTACCGTAGGCAATACCAAAATTGGAAGCGGCCACTTTGGGGTTATTGCAGGGCCCTGCTCGGTAGAATCTGAAGAACAGATTATTGAAGTAGCCAAACGGGTAAAAGCCGCCGGGGCCACCATGCTGCGGGGGGGCGCTTTTAAGCCCCGTACCTCTCCCTACGACTTTCAGGGCATGCGGGCTGAGGGGCTGGAACTGCTTTTAGAGGCAAAAAAAGAAACGGGGCTTCCCATCGTAACCGAAATTATGAACGCCAACCACCTGCCCTTGTTTGAAGAGGTAGACGTGATTCAGGTAGGGGCTCGAAACATGCAAAATTTCGAACTTTTAAAAGAGCTTGGTAAAACCCAAAAACCCATTTTGCTTAAAAGAGGTTTGGCCAATACTATTAAAGAAATGTTAATGAGTGCTGAATATATTATGGCAGGCGGCAACCAACAAGTTATTCTTTGTGAGCGGGGGGTGCGCACTTTTGAAACCTACACCCGCAACACCCTGGATTTATCTGCCGTGCCGGTGCTGCACCAATTAACCCACCTACCTGTTGTAGTAGATCCAAGCCACGCTACAGGGGTTTCAAACCTGGTTAAGCCCATGGCCGCTGCTGCCACCGCCGCCGGGGCTGACGGGCTGATGATTGAAGTACACAACAACCCGGCCAAAGCCCTTTGCGACGGCCCGCAATCCCTAACCCCCGATCAATTTGACGATGTGATGAAGCAAGTAAAGGCAATTCGTGAGGTGTTATAAAAAATGACCATTGGCATCATCGGCCTGGGCCTGATTGGCGGATCCTTGGCCAGGGCATATAAAAAACAAGGGTACCGACTTTTAGGCTACGACATTGACCCTTCCATTACCGCCTTTGCCCAAATGGCCGGAGCCATTGATCAACCTTTAGAGGATGATCAGCTTCGATCCTGCGATGTGGTCTTCTTAGCGGTGAACCCCCGGCCTGCCATTCGCTGGATTGAGGAAAACAACCATCGGTTAAGCCCCCGCACCCTGTTAATTGACTGCTGTGGTACCAAGGAAGGGGTTTGTGATGCAGGCTTTAAAGCAAGCGCTGCCCAGGGCTTTACCTTTGTAGGCGGCCATCCCATGGCCGGGCGGGAGATTGGGGGCTTTAAAAACAGCAAAGAAGATCTTTTTGCCGGTACCACCTTTATCGCCGTTGTAAAAGACCACAATGACCTTGACCTTATAACTCGCCTTAAATCTTTTTTGGCCCTGGCAGGTTTTAACCATGTGGCCTTTACCACTGCCAAAGAGCACGACAGGTTGATTGCCTACACCTCCCAAATGACCCACTTAATCGCTAATGCCTTTGTACAAAGCGACAGCGCCGCCATTCGGGGCAAAGGCGCCTTTGGGGGCAGTTTTCGCGATTTTACCCGTGTGGCCTATTTAGATGAAAACCTTTGGGCAGAGCTTTTTTTAGAGAACAAGCAGCCCCTGCTTACAGAATTAAACGGCTTTATTAACCATTTAACCCGCTACCGCAGTGCCCTTGAACAAAACGATGAACAAGCCCTAAAAGCCCTTTTGCTGGAAGGAAAAAAACGAAAAAACGAGGTGGAAAAAAAGTGATTTTAACAGACCTGCCTACTAAGTTAAGGGGTTTACTCAAAAGCAACACGGTGGTTATTGTAACCGATAGCAATGTACAGCCCCTTTATGCCCCTTCCCTTGAAAAAAGCTTTATTGAAGCGGGCTTTACCCCCCGCACCTTTATTCTTCCTGCCGGGGAAGCCTCCAAAACCCCTGAAAATTATTTGAAGCTGATTGATTTTATGGCCCAAATTCCCTTAACCCGAAGCGACTGTGTTGTTGCCCTTGGAGGGGGTGTAGTGGGAGATTTGGCAGGTTTTGCAGCAGCCACCTACCTGCGGGGTATTCCTATTGTACAAGTGCCTACCACCCTGTTAGCGGCGGTGGATTCCTCTATCGGCGGCAAAACCGGGGTGAACTTGCCCCAGGGCAAAAACCTGCTGGGGGCCTTTCATCAGCCCTTGCTCGTTTGCCAGGATGATGCCCTTTTGGACAGCCTGCCGCCGGAAGTGTTTTTAGATGGCATGGGCGAGGTGATTAAATATGCCATGATTGCTGATGAAGGGTTGTTTTCTCTTTTACAAGCACCCAATGCCATGAAAACAAAGCGAAAAGAAATCGTCTCCCGCTGCGGGGCCATTAAGCATGATTTTGTTCAAGCCGATGAATTTGACCAGGGGCAGCGGCAAATTTTAAACTTCGGTCACACCATTGGCCACGCCATTGAAAAGGCAAGCCATTTTTCGATCAGCCATGGCAGGGCCATTGCCGCCGGAATGGATATGATTACCCGTATTGCGGTAATCCAAGGCTGGTGTGATGAACAAACCTACTCTTCCCTTCACAGCCTGTTAATCTCCTATGGTTTCAGCCTGTCGTTAAAGGCTCTTTTCCCCACCCATCAAGCAGAAGGGGAGCAAAGGGCCTTAAAAGAAGAACTGCTCCACCTGATGGCTTCGGATAAAAAGCGAAAAGGGAGCATGATTGATTTGATTGTACCTAAAAAAATTGGGCGCTGCGTTATAAAGCAGATTCCAACGGCCCAATTGGGTGAGCTGTTATGAAAAGCCTTACCATCATTCCCTCCAAGTCCGATGCCCACCGGGCACTCATCGCTGCTTTTTTATCCCAAAGCCCCTGTGAGGTTCTTTTATCTGCCACCAGTTTAGACATTGAGGCCACTAAAAACTGCCTTCGTGCCCTTGAAAAAGGTGAAACGCTGCTACCCTGCGGCGAAAGCGGCTCTACCTTTCGTTTTTTATTGCCCTTGGTTGCCGCTCTTAGTAAAAGTGCAGCCTTTGAGCTTCAAGGCCGCCTGCCCCAGCGCCCTCTTTCCCCTTTGTATGAGCAGCTGGCTGCCCATGGGGTTTTCCTAAGCCCCCAGGGAGCAAACCCTTTTTACGTAAAAGGGCAGCTGATCCCCGGTACCTTCACCTTGGCCGGCAACGTGTCTTCCCAATACATTACGGGGCTACTGATGGCCTTGCCCCTGTTAAAGAAAAGCAGTGCCATACACATTATCGGGCCCCTGGAATCCAAAGGCTATGTGGATTTAACCCTTGATGTTTTAAAAACCTTTCAAATTGAAGTAGATATAATCCCCGAGGGCTTTTTCATCCCCGCCAATCAAAGCTATAAGGGGCCCAGGACCTATCAAGTAGAGGGAGATTGGTCGAACGCCGCCTTTTGGCTCGCTGCTGGGGCACTTATGCCAAATGGGCTTACGGTAAAGGGTCTTAACCCCGCCTCTTCCCAGGGGGATAAGGCTATTCTTCCCCTTTTGGAAGCCTTTGGAGCAAAGGTACATCAAAAGCCGGAAGGCATTTTTATTCAAAAAGGAGAGCTCCCCCAAGCCCGTAGAATCCAGCCTCTGGTAATCGATGCCTCTGCCATTCCCGATTTAGTCCCTCCCTTAGCCCTGATGGCCGCCCTGACAAAGGGGCAAACCATCATCCAAAATGCCGGCCGGCTGCGCCTTAAAGAAAGCGACCGCCTCGTATCCATCACCCAAGTGCTGCAGGGTTTAGGTGCCGATATTGCCATCAGCGGCGACAGCCTTGTTATTTCTTCCACAGGGGAAAAGCTAAAAGGGGGCCGGGTATCAGGCCATCATGATCACCGTATCGTCATGATGGGGGCCATTGCCGCCGAGGCCTGCCAAAACCCTGTTATTCTTACAGGCCATCAGGCGGTAAACAAGTCTTATCCCGGTTTTTTCAACCAATTAAAGGAATTGGGATTAGATACAAACTTGATTTTACAGGAATGAGAGCGTTTTAACTATTTACCTTTTTTTAGAAAAAAAGGTAAACCAAATAAAAACATGATGAAGTCCATATTCTTTACAACCCGATATTGTCTTTTCATCCCTGTTAACTCTTTTTACCCTATCCTCTTTTCCCCTTTTTCACCGTTTTATCCCTTGCACCGGAATAATAAAAGGGCAAACTGCCCAAAGGAGCCATGCTATGTCATCTATTTTCGGCCATAACCTCAAAGTTTCCATTTTTGGCCAGTCCCACAGCGAAGCCATTGGTGTTACCGTTCACGGTTTCCCCCCGGGCTTTAAAATCAACCTGGATGCCCTTTATGCCTTTTTGCAGCGCCGGGCCCCGGGCCAAAACCGCTACACCACCACCCGTAAAGAAGGGGATGTGCCCCAGTTTTTATCAGGACTGGTTGATGGCGTTACCTGCGGGGCACCCCTTACGGCCATTATCTATAATACCGACACCCGCTCAAAAGATTACAGTCAGTTTGCCGATTCGCCCCGCCCGGCCCACGCAGACTATACCGCCCACATAAAGTACAAGGGCTTTGAGGATGTGCGCGGCGGGGGTCATTTTTCTGGCCGACTTACGGCACCTCTTTGTATTGCAGGAGGTATCGCCCTGCAAATTCTTGAAGATAAGGGCATTCAAATTACTACCCAAATCCTTTCCATCCGCGGCAACGAAAAAGACCCCTTTTCTGAAATTGAAAAGGCGCGTAAAGAGGGGGATTCTGTGGGCGGACTGGTCAGCTGCACCATAAACGGGGTTCCCCCAGGCCTTGGTGACCCTATGTTCGATGGCATCGAAAACCGCATGGCTCAGGCCATCTTTGGTATTCCTGCCGTTAAAGGCATTGAGTTCGGCTCTGGTTTTGCCGCCGCCGGCATGCGGGGCAGCCAACATAACGACGCTTTTTATTTCGACGAAGAGGGCAACGTAAAAACCCGCACCAACAACCACGGGGGCATTTTAGGCGGCATCACCTCGGGTATGCCCATTACCTTTAGGATAGCAGTAAAGCCTACCCCCTCCATTGCCAGTGTGCAGCAGTCTATCAGCTACGCTCAGCTGGCAAACAAGCCCCTGGCCGTTACCGGCAGGCACGATCCCTGCATTGTTCCCCGAATTCTCCCATGTGTTGAGGCCGCAGCAGCCCTTGTGATGTTGGATTTTATGCCGCCCGCTTCATTTTAAAAAAGAATACTTGTTTTTTATTGAGTAAAAGGCGCGAGTCCCTTCAACTCAAACCGCCAAAGGGCCTTTAGCCACATCCCAGCAACGAAAGGAGCCCCCTTTATGAACTTAGATGATTACCGCCTGGCCATTGATAAAGTTGACGAAACCATTTTAAACGCCTTTGAAAAAAGAATGGCTATTGCTCAGGAGATTGCCCGCTACAAGGAAGAGAAGGGCCTGCCCATTACCGATGCCCTGCGGGAAAGGCAAAAACTGGATGCGCTTACAAACCTTGCCACCTCCGATATGGCTTTGTACACCCGTCTTTTGTACAGCACCCTTTTTGAACTGAGCAAAGACCACCAGCGGACTGTTTTAAAAAACAAAAGCCCTTTGATGAAGGATATTGAAACGGCTTTAACCCAAACGCCCCTCACCTTCCCCAAGCAAGCAATGGTGGCCTGCCAAGGGATTGAAGGGGCTTATTCCCAACAGGCCTGCGACCAGCTGTTTCAAATGCCCCAAATTGTATACACCAAAAACTTTCAAGGGGTCTTTGCCGCCATCGATTCGGGCCTTTGCAGCCATGGCATCCTTCCCCTTGAAAACAGCACTGCCGGCAGTGTAAACCAAGTATACGACTTAATGATGAAGTATAACTTTTATATTGTAAAAAGCATAAAGCTAAAAGTGGATCATTGTCTGCTGGCAAAGCCCGGCACCCCTAAAGAGGGTATCCGGGAAATTTTCTCTCACGAGCAGGCCCTGCATCAGTGCAGCGAGTTTTTAAAAACCTTTCCCAATGCCAAAATTACCGTTTGGGAAAACACCGCCCAGGCGGCAAAAATGGTGGCCGAATCAAGCAGAAACGATATTGCCGCCCTTGCCAGCTTTAATTGCGGCCATATATACGGCCTTGAAGCCCTTGAAACCAACGTACAAAACCAAGATAACAACTATACCCGCTTTATCTGCATCAGTAAAAGCCTTCAAATTTACCCTGGTGCCAACAAAACAAGCCTGATGATGGTTTTACCCCACAAGCCCGGCAGCCTGTACAATGTGCTGGCCCGCTTTTATGCCCTGGGGATAAACCTTTTAAAGCTGGAAAGCCGGCCCCTGCCCCAGCAGGAATTTCATTTTATGTTTTATTTCGACCTTGAAGGAGAGGTCCACAGCCCCGAATTTTCGAGGCTGATAAATCAGTTGGCTGAAATGAGCCAGGAATTTAAGTATTTGGGAAGTTACCAGGAAGTATAGTAAAAACCGCATAATAGGCTCTAAACCTACACAGGCCTTTCCTCTTTTATTAGGCTCAAACCACCACTAACATTTCATGATGGTTTGAGCTTTTACCTTTCCCATAAAGCCATTTCTTTGATGAAGGTCAGGTCTATAGAAAAAGACAGCTATGATAAAACCACTGCCCATAAAGGCCTTTTCATCTGCTGTTTTTTGTAAGGCGCTGTGTAGCAAAACCCTCATAGAATAAACAAAAATATTTTTATGAAAAGCCACGGGGCGCAGGTTTATCTGCGCCCCGTGAAGATTGTTACGTATTTACTGACAGTTGGTTTTTTTCTTCGTTTTTTTAATCAGGCCATAGCTGCCAAGGCCAATCACCATTGCCATCAAGGCCAAGGTGACATAGGGCGTAATGCCCTCATCTCCGGTATTAGGTATATCGCTGGTGCTTCTCCAGCCTGCGTATAAGGTCATGGTGTTATATACCCCATCTTCTTTAAAGTTCCACCGGGTTTTTAAAGCAGTATCCCTATACCATCCGGTAAAGGTATAGCCTTCGCGAACCGGGTTTTTGGGGGCGTTGATGACAGAACCATGAGGAACATTGTAGTAGGGTGCTACATAGGTTCCACCGTTAGATTCATAGTATACGGTGGGCTTTGTCACTATTATCTGTTCCCACTGGGCCACATAGGTGGCATTGGCAGTTACGGTAGGGGCAACTTGGGGTAGCCAGCCTTTAAAGGTATAGCCTGACCGTGTAGGGGTGCCGCTAAAGGCAGGGGTATCGCTGCCTTCCGGCAGGTTTTCATACTTTTGGTCAGCAAAAACTTCTTGCCCTTCTACCCCATCAGTATAGGTTACGGTAAAGTTGGGAGTCCACTTGGCATAAAGATACGTATTCCCAGTTATTTTGTCATTTTCAAAATTCCATTCATTTTTAAGGGTTTGCTCTTTATACCAGCCGTCAAAGGTATAGCCTTCTCTTACAGGTTCTGCAGGGGCTGTAACAAGGGTATTGGGAGAAGCATAAGTTACTTTATAAGTCTTTCCTTCGCTCACAAAGGCCACCCGATAACCGGGGCTGATATAGCCCTGAGAACCTCGGGGTTCAAAACCTTCTTTGCTGGCAATGAAGAACAGATTGCGGTCCTTGTTAGAATGGCCCTCAATTTCCATTTTTCCGGTATTACGGTATCGATCTACACCATGATCGGCCTCAGAATTAAAAATATAAGGGCTGCCGGTTGTAAAGGTGGCAATAGGTGTTTTATCAGCATAGTCGGCAGGATATCTTGAACCGATATCATCATACACTTTAATGGTAACACCGGATACGGGTTTATAGTTTGCTTCAGAAGTGGTTACATTTAAGCCTACCAATGCCTGAAAAGTACCAACGCCTCTAGTATGGTCAAGATACACTCTCCCGATACCCCTTATTCCAAGTAGCCCGGAAGTGGGCTCTTCCCCCTGTGGGATAAAGTCCATCGTATCCATTGCATGGGCCTGCTCATATAAGAAAGTAACGGGTTTTGCGCTGCCGTCTTCGTTCAGTTCAACAGGCAGGATGTGCTTTTCCAGGTCTGCTAATACATAACCTTCAATTTCAAGAGCGGTTACTTCAAAGGTCCCCGTATCAGAAATAAGGGTTTTTTCCTCGGCGTCAGCAATCGGTTCGTTGGTTTGGGCATCAACATAATTTACGGTAACAGTAAGCGTTTGAGCCTCCTTTTCGGTAGAACCCTCTCCTTCGGATATCTCATTTTCAATTTCATCTTCTGTTTCATTTTCGGTTAGGTCACGGTCTCCTAAATCAGAAGTTTCCGTCAATTCCTCCAAAGGAGTTTCTTCAGTCGTTACAGAAATTTCTTTTTCTGGCTCTTCTTTTTCTGGCTCTTCTTTTTCTGGCTCTTCTTTTTCTGCAGGCTGCTGAGCCGAAGGCTCATCTTCCTCGTCTCCACCAGTACTGGGGTCAGCTGTATCCCATTGGGCAACATAGCTTGCATCTTCCGTTGCAGTGGGGGTAACTGCCGGCTCCCAACCGGTAAAAGTACGCCCATTCACCTCTATCGGAGTGTAGGCAGGTGTTTGCTCGCCTTGGACAACTTTGAAGATTTTTTCTCCAAATAAGGCGCCTTCATAAGGCGCCTTCCAGTCCATCGGTATAGCTAACAGCAAAAAAAACAGAGGCTTGAGCCTCACTGTCGGCATTTGTTACTGTATTTTCAGGTTGGGCCAAGGCAATTAAGGGCATAACAGCCAGTAAAACAGATAAAAAAAGTGCTAGTGTTTTTTTCATAAGAGGATG
>CAYFQH010000003.1:0-68480 GCA_964345215.1 uncultured Oscillospiraceae bacterium
GCAGGCAAGCCCTTTGAAAAAAGAGAAGGCAGGCCTTATGAAAAGCGGGAGAGTAAGCCCTTTGACCGCCCCAGCGGGCCGAGGGAAGACAGGCCCTACCCAAAACGTGAGGATAGGCCTTATAACAGGGATAAGCGGGAAGACCGGCCCTATGGAAAACCGGCGGGTAAACCTTTTGGTCAGCGGCCGGCAGCTGTTTTTAACCCGAAAAACACTGCTCGCTACGTGGCTCTCAGTGCCTTGAACGAGGTTACCCAGCAGGAGGCTTATGGCAGCATTTCTTTAGACAGGCAGCTGCAAAATGCTCCCCTCACCCCGGTAGAACGGCGGCTGGCAACCCAACTTTTATACGGAACCCTGGAAAATCAAATTCATATCGACTTTGCCCTTGGCCACTTTATTAAAAACAAAGAAGAAGTAGACCCTAAGGCTTGGAATGTTTTGCGTTTAAGCCTATATCAAATGCTCTTTTTAGATAAAATTCCCGAAAGCGCGGCGGTAAACGAAGGGGTTAATTTGGTAAAGCAGTTGGAAATGGATTACTTAACTGGCTTTGTAAACGGTGTTTTACGCAACTTTACCAGGGAACGGGATCAAATTCCATGGCCTAAAGAAGAAGAAAATCAAGAGGAATACCTGTCGGTACAATATTCCATTCCCTTATGGCTGGTGGAAGAGCTCATTAATGATTATGGCTACGACAAAGCCAAGGCCATTTGCGCCTATCAAAACCCTCAGCAGGGCATCCCCCTGCGGCCAAATACCATGAAAATATCAGTGGATAGGCTTAAAACCCTGCTTAAAGAAAAACAGTGGGAGGTAACGCCCGGGGTATTTGACCAGGTGCTGTGGGTTAAAGGAGCCGATAACATCGGCAAAGAGGAGGACTATCTAAAGGGCCTTTACAGCATTCAAGGAGAGGGTAGCATTTTAGCCGCCCAAGCCGTTGATGTAGGAGCCGGTATGACTGTTTTGGATGCTTGCGCAGCCCCTGGGGGCAAAACCGCTTTTATGGCAGAACAAATGCAGGGCACCGGCCGGGTACAGGCCTGGGATAAGCATGAACACCGGGCAGCTCTTTTGCAGGCCATGAAAAAAAGATTGCACCTTGAAAACATTCGCCCTATGGTAAAGGATGCCAGTATGCCTAGGGAAGATTTAGTGGAAACCTTCGACAGGGTTTTAATCGATGCTCCTTGCTCGGGCCTTGGGGTCATGTGGGAAAAACCCGATGTAAAATACCGGCACAGCCTACAATCCATTGAGGCCCTGGTAAAAGAACAGGGAGATATTTTATCCGCCTGTGCCCCCTATGTAAAGCGGGGGGGGATATTGGTGTATTCTACCTGCTCTATTTTAGCCCGGGAAAACCAGCACCAGGTAGAAGCCTTTTTACAAGGGCATCCTGATTTTATCCCGGTACCCATGCCCCATCATTTCCCAGAGACCCTAAAAGAAAAAGCAGGGGATAAGGGTCTGCAGCTTTTGCCTACAGAAGACGGGGTGGAAGGATTTTTTATGGCCCGCTTTGAAAAGAAAGGAAAAACCCGTTGAGTAAAACTATTTTGCTGGATTTTAATAGGCAGCAGCTTGAGGCCTATGCCAAAGAAAAAGGGCAGCCGGCTTTTCGGGGCAAGCAATTGTTCACCTGGCTTCACCAGGGAGCAGCCTTTGAAAATATGAGTAACCTCCCCCTGGGCTTTAGAGAACAATTGACCAAAGAAGCCTTGGATCAGCCTGTTCAAATTGCAGAAGTCTTTTCCTCTCAAAAAGACGATACGGTGAAGTTCCTCTACGCCCTTCATGACGGCAATTGTATCGAAGGGGTGCTTATGAGCTACCACCATGGCTATAGTTTATGTGTATCTACTCAGGTGGGCTGCAATATGGGTTGTACCTTTTGCGCCAGCACTCTAAATGGTTGTGTGCGCAACCTATCCGCCGGAGAAATTTTAGGCCAGGTTATCGCAGCCAACAACTACTTAAAAGGGGAGCACAAGGTGAGCAACGTGGTGCTTATGGGTAGCGGTGAGCCCTTGGACAATTACGATGACGTGGTAACGTTTTTACGGCTCCTAAAAGAAAAAGAGGGCATTAACCTGAGCCTTCGCAATATTTCTTTAAGTACCTGTGGGTTGGTGCCCCAAATAAGAACCCTGGCCGATGAGGGACTGCCGGTGACGCTATGCATTTCCCTCCACGCTCCTAACGATGAAATACGGCAAAAAAGCATGCCCATTGCAAGGCGTTATTCAATGGAGGAGATTCTTGATGCCTGCCGCTATTATTTAGAAAAAACCGGGCGCAGAATTATTTTTGAATACGCCCTGATACATAACTTAAATTCGGCTCCTGCCCATGCTAAGGAACTGGCGGGCAAATTAAGGGGTTTACAGTGCCATGTAAATCTCATTCCTTTAAACGAGGTGGAAGAGCGGGCTTTACAAACCGTATCCAAACCCGTTGCTCAGGCTTTTTTAAAAATATTGGCCGATAACCACATCTCCGCCACCCTCAGGCGCACCATGGGGGAGGACATTGGCGGCGCCTGCGGCCAGCTTCGCAGATCCCGCTTGGAGTTAACAAACGATCCGGGAGTGATGGCTCAATGAAAGTAGTAGGAAAAACCCACATCGGTTCCATCCGTAAAAACAACCAGGATTCCCTCTTGCTTGCAAAAGGCATTTATGGTGTGGCTGACGGCATGGGCGGGCATAATGGCGGAGAAGTGGCCAGCAGTGAAGCTGTGGTGCTTTTAAAAAAGGCCCTGATGGGAAAAGAACCCGACATTAACTGGCTTGAAAAGGCCATTGAAAAAGTAAATTATGATTTATACCTTCAGCAAAAGGATGACCAGAGCCTGCAAGGCATGGGCACCACCTTAACGGTCCTATGGGAGGAGGAAAAAAATCTCCTTCTTGGCCATGTAGGTGATAGCAGGGTTTATTTGCTGCGGGACGGGGTTTTTTCAAAAATAACTCACGATCATTCGGTGGTTGAGGAAATGATGCGCCAAGGGCTTTTGACCAAAGAAAAGGCAAAGGTCCACCCTTACCGTAATGTTGTAACCCGGGCTGTGGGCAGTGCCGAAACCATTGAGGTGGATACACTGGTTTTACAGCGAAAAGCAAAGGATATTTGGCTGATTTGCTCCGATGGCTTAACCTGCATGGTGGAGGAAGAGGAAATCGCGAATATTATTAAGACCCATCCCATTGAAATAAGCCTGGAACGCCTGATGGAGAAAGCCTTGGAAAATGGCGGCAGGGATAATATATCCATTGTGCTTTTGGAAGACCGTGAGGTGATCCAATGAATAGCCGTGTGCTCTCGGGGCGCTACCAGATGATTAGCTTAATCGGCAAGGGCGGCATGGCCAATGTTTACCTGGCGGTTGATATTAAAACCGGCCATGAGGTAGCCGTAAAGGTTCTCAAGCCCGAGTTCAGCCAGGACGAGGAGTTCTTAAGCCGATTTCAGCGGGAGGCCCAGATGGCCAGCAAGGTTTCTCACCATAATATTGTAAACTTGCTGGATGTGGGTATTGAAGAGAACATCCGTTATTTGGTAATGGAATACGTAAAAGGCACCAACCTAAAAGAGTTAATTAAAGAAAAGGGGAAAATCCCCCCTGTGATTGCGGTGCAAATTACTATCCGCATCTTATCGGCTTTACAGCATACTCACCGCAATGGAGTGATTCACCGGGATATTAAGCCTCAAAATATTCTTGTACAAGAGCAGGGACATATTAAAGTAGCCGATTTCGGCATTGCCCGGGTAGCCAATAGCGCAACCCTTAGTAAGGGCGACAGCGTTATGGGCTCGGTACACTATTTTTCTCCGGAGCAGGCAGCGGGTGAAGAGGTGCTGCAAACGGGTGATATTTATAGCGTAGGCGTGGTGCTGTACGAAATGCTTACCGGCCGGGTTCCCTTTGAGGGGGATAGCCCTGTGGCGGTAGCTATGCAGCATTTGCATAACAAACCCCGCCCCATTCAAGAATTTTCACCTAATGTGACCCCGGCTATTTCTAAAGTTGTGATGAAAGCTATGGAAAAAGAGCCAAAGGATCGTTACCAAAATGCTATGGACATGGCCACAGACTTAAAAGCCGCCTTGGAAGCAAAAAACGAGGAAGCCAACAAATTTTTGTTTGAGTTTCAAGACAGTGATAAGCTTTCTAAGGTTCTAGCAAAGGAAGAACGAGCTATCCGCCGCCGCCGAAGTAACAGCAGAGTAAAGGAAAGAGGGAAAGCCCTGCTTGGCTTTGGCAGCAAAAAACGGGGTAAAAAAAACCCGAGAGGGCAAAAACAACAGTTGGTCCTCATTTTAATCGGTAGCATTTTAACCGTTGGAGCTTTGGTGTTGGGGGGCATGTATATTTACCAAAATGTGGTTATATCCACTCAAGTACCAGAATTGTTTGGGGAGGAGGGGACCCGGGCAGCGGAGCTAATTCGCCAGGCAGGCCTTGTTGGCGAGAGCCATGAGATTTTAAACGAAGGTGTTGCTGCGGGAAAGGTTATTTTTCAAAGCCCCTCGTCGGGGGAGCGGATTAAAAAGGGGGAAACCGTGATTTATTTTGTCTCTGCCGGCCGGGATGAACTGATAATACCCAGCTTAGAGGGCATGACCAGAGAAAGCGCTACCCCTATGCTTAGCACCATGGGTATGGTGTTGGAAATTGCCGACAGGGTTTTATCCGATGAGAAGATCGATACCATTTTGGAACAGTCCCCTGGGGCAGGGACGCAAGGGGAAATTGGGCAGGTGGTCCAGGTTGTCCTTTCAGGAGGAAGGGCGCTGATGCCGGAAGTGTGTGGAGGCGATTTGCAGCAGGCCCGGGACGCTTTAACGGGATTTGATCTGTCCATGTTGAGGTTAAAAGGAGTGCAGAGCAATAAAAACAGGCAAAATGGCATGATTGTGGAACAATTTCCTACGGTAGGAAGCGAAACCATGCTGCGCACCTCCATTACCTTAACCATTGCCCAGGACCGGTGGCAGCCATACCAAGGGCTGATTTCACGCCAGATACCAGCTTTGGATACTGAAGCGAAGGTGCGGGTGATTCTGGTTACCACAGAGGGAGAAGAAATCCTTCAGTGGGAAGAAACTCAGCCTGCAGGAAAACCCCTACAGCTGTTGGGCCTTTTATATCATAGCCAGGGGGGCATGTATACGTATAAAATTTATCAAAATGATGAGCTGCTAATGGAGGAGCGTATTAACTTAATAGAGGAGGATGCTGGTGGAGCAGCTTAAACGAGGCAGAATTATTGAAGGCCGGGGCGGCTTTTATACTGTTGCCGACAGTATAGAAAAAAAGCAGCATGTCCTTCGGGCCAGGGGCCGTTTCCGCAAAGAAAAAATTAAACCCCTAGTGGGTGATCGGGTTACATTTTATGAGCCCAAGGAGGAAGAGGAAGGCTGGATTGAAGAAATTCTGCCTAGGTCTTCCGAGCTGGTTCGCCCACCGGCTGCCAACATTGAGCTGATGTTGATTACCTTTTCACCCTCCCCCATGGTTGACCTGCTGTTGATCGACAAAATGCTTGTTCGGGCCCGGCAGGAAAACATTCAATGCCTGCTTGTTTATAATAAGGCCGATGTAGATCAAACCCTGGCCGGTGAAATACACCGACAATATGCCGGAGCCCAGGCTCCCTTTTACCAGGTAAGTGCTGTTAAAAGAGAGGGGTTAAAAGAACTGCGGGAGGCTATGAAGGGAAAACTATGCTGCATGGCCGGCCAGTCCGGTGTGGGCAAAAGCACTCTTTTAAACGAACTGTTAAATATTGATCTGGAAACAGGTTCCATCAGCCAAAAAACCGAGCGGGGCAAACATACAACCCGGCATACTACCCTGATTGAAAAAGATGGACTGATGGTGCTGGACACTCCTGGCTTTAGCCTATTGGACTTAGACAAAAAAATGGAACCGGTTGACCTGCAAAAATACTACCCTGAGTTTGAACCTTATAGGCAAGCTTGTTATTTTCAGCCTTGTTACCATCAAACAGAGCCGAAATGTGCCGTTATAAAAGGCATGAAGGAAGGGGAGATACACCCCAAGCGCATGGAGCGTTATTGGGCATTGCTTGAAGAAACGAAAGAAAATTGGAGGGGCCGATATGATTAAGGTAGCTGCATCAGTCTTAGCGGCAGATATACTACACCTGGGCAATGAAGTTGAAAGACTGGAAAGGATCCACTGTGATTGGGTTCATGTAGATGTGATGGACGGGAGTTTTGTACCCAACCTTTCCTATGGGCCCCATGTGGTGCAGGCCCTTAGGGAAAAAACTGATTTGATTTTGGATGTACACTTAATGGTTAATGAACCCCAGCGCCATGTTGAAGCCTTTGCAAAGGCCGGAGCTGATTATCTAACCATTCATTGTGAGGCAACCAAGGATCCGGGCCAGGTTTTAAAACAAATTAAAAACCTGGGCGTAAAGACAGGCATTACCTTAAAACCCGCAACCCGGATAGAAACCCTTAAAGAATACCTACCCCTTGCAGATATGGTGCTTGTAATGACCGTAGAACCCGGTTTTGGCGGCCAATCTTTTATGGAAAAAATGCTTGAAAAGGTTAAAATCCTCCGCCAATGGGGCTTTACGGGCCATGTTGAGGTAGATGGGGGCATAAACCTTTTAACTGGAGAGCAAGCGGTAAAAAGCGGCGCAGATGTGCTGGTAATGGGTACGGCCTTATTTAAAGCCGGCGACCCAGCCATGCTGATTAAGCAAGTCCATGGGCTGTAAGAAGAATGGAACAAGCTGTTTTTTATTGTGATGAACAAAAAAATATTTTTTGGGACCGGCAAAAGGCCTGTGCCTTTACAGGACACCGGCTAAAAGAACTGCCCTTTACCCAGGGCAGCAGGGAGTGGCAAGGATTTGTATGCCGGATGAATCAAGCCCTTGATATGGAAATTAAAAGAGGGATGACCACCTTTTTGTGCGGCATGGCCCAAGGAGCAGATTTGCTGATGGGGGAAGGGGTAATTGAGAAAAAGCAGGAGTACCCCCTTACCCTGGTAGCTGCTTGCCCTTACCCAGGGCAGGCTCAAAGCTGGGGAAAGGACCAGCAGGCCCAGTACCAGAGAGTTTTAAAAAACTGTGACTATGTGTATTACTTATGCAGAACCTATGAAAAAGGCAGTTTTCATTTGCGAAATCGCTTTATGGTGGACCACAGCAACAGGCTGCTGGCTGCTTACGACGGCAGAAAAAAAGGCGGAACCTACTACACCCTAACCTATGCAAAACAAAAAGGATCCACCATCGGCTTTGTACCCCTGGTGGATCAAATTGGGTTTTTGTAGCGTTTAGGGCTGAATCATGGGCATGGGACGCTCCAGGCGGATGCAGCGGCCGGCAAAGGCAACGTCCTGTATATAGGCTTTTGTAATAACAGGCTCCTTTTGGTGGCGGACTAACAAAAGGGTGGCGGTATCCATCAGTTGTATCTTGACTGGTATGTATTTGTCCCCCTGTTTTATCAGCATAATCTGCTGGTCTGCCGGGTTTTTGGTTGAAACTACCAATAAAAGGTCACCGGAAAAAATGTTAAAGCCTTCCATTTGATTATCGGGCACCTGGTAGTAAAACACCTTATCGGGATTAAAACCTTCAATTTTTTGATCGGTAACGGGTACAAGGCGGCGGCCCTTCTCCTGCATAGATTGGTTGTATATAGGCACCCTTTTTACCACGCTGGATAAGGCATCCAGCCAGATGGAGCCGGCAACAGGCTTTTTAGAACCTTTTTGCTGCTGCACTGTTTTGCCAGGGGACAGGGCACTCAAATCGACTGCTGAGGCGATGTCTTCTAGAAAAAAGGAAGCCTGGTTTGACTCTTCAAGGCCAATGTTTTTTAAAATCCGCCGGGCCTGTTCGTCTTGAATAATTCTTTTTCCAGCTTCCACTTCCTGCAAATATTTTTCAGATACACCGGATTTTTTTGCAAGGCTTTTAATCGAAATATTTTTACGCATCCGTTCCATTTGAATTAAGTTGCCCAGTCTGCTCATAATATTCACCTCACCCTTTCATTAAACATATTATGATATAATAATTATTATTATATGGATTGGTATTAAAAGGTCAATGGGTGAAGAAGATGAAAAAAACAATAAAAAAAGCTTGTTTTAAGCAGAAATTTAAGGTATGGTAGTTGGTAGAGGATAAAATATTTTTTTAAAAAAGTTGACAAATAGAAAAAAAGAGTATACAATTCTTATTGATAATAAATATCAATAAGAGGAAGGGGATATAGTGATTAAAGATCGTAACACCATCCAAAGAGATTTGGTAAGACATGCTGTTTCAGTGCTGCCCCACCCAACAGCCGAGGAAGTATACGCCAGTATTTACCAAAAACATCCAAGTGTTAGCAAGGCAACTGTTTACCGCAACCTAGGGGTGCTGGTGGATAAAGGCGAAATTATGCGCTTTACAACAGGGGAGGCTTCTGTGCGCTACGACCATAATCCTTCCAGGCATTATCATGCCCAATGCGAAGGGTGCGGCTGTGTCATTGATGTGTTCTTAGCTGAAGAAGAGGAAGAGACCATCCAAAAAGCAGTTGCTCAGCTGGCCCAAAAAGGTTTTACCACAGTAGACTACAGCATGATTTTTAGAGGAGTTTGTAAAGCTTGTAAATCCTAAGTTGATGATTCAATTTGCCAAATTTACCCTAATTTCATCGGCTCAGGCCGTGAATATAAATTTTTGTGTATTTTTATAAGGAGGAGATTCCCATGATTAAAGACGTAAAGAACTTAAAAGGCAGCAAAACTTATGAAAACTTGCAAACTGCTTTTGCAGGCGAGTCACAAGCCCGCAACAAATACACCTATTATGCTTCCAAAGCAAAGAAGGAAGGCTATGAGCAGATTGCAAATCTTTTTATTGAAACAGCCAACAACGAAAAAGAGCATGCCAAAATTTGGTTTAAGCTTTTAAATGAAGGCGAAATTGCTGACACCGCAACCAACTTAAAAGATGCTGCTGCCGGCGAGAACTATGAGTGGACCGACATGTATGCCGGTTTTGCAAAAACCGCTAAAGAAGAAGGCTTCGACTATGTAGCCATGCTGTTTGAAAAAGTAGCCGCCATTGAAAAGCATCACGAAGAGCGGTACTTAAAACTACTGGAAAACGTAAAAGAAGGCATTGTTTTCTCCCGTGATGGCGACATGATTTGGAAATGCGAAAACTGCGGCCACCTCCATGTAGGCAAAAAAGCCCCCATGTTGTGCCCTGTTTGCGAACATCCCCAAGCCTATTTTGCTTTAGAAGTAGCCAACTATTAATTTTTGGTGTGCAACCCGAGGCCCCTGTGTATACAGGGGCTTTTTTGTGCGCCAAAAAATAAAGAGGAGAGCCGCTTTTTTAAAAATCCGAAACAAGGGCACCATTAATAATCAAAAAGTTGACATTGAGTGATCAATTTTCTATATTAAGAGTAATGGAACAGCCTTACATATTGGCCATAAAGCAAAAAAGCTGCCCCTTGGCTGGTGGCCGCGTGAATATGTATATTGATATGAAAAGGCACTACATATCAATTCCCCACAGTTAAGTAAAAAATAGGAAAAATATAAGGCCGATATAAAAAGTCTTCGATTTTATTTTAAATATTCAAATGGAAACATTTTTTTTGCATTTGATTTAGGAATGGTGGGGCGAAGCCTCTTTTATCCATACAAATAGATATAAACCACAAAGGAGGAACAAAGGATAAAAAAAACACTGGTTGCACTGTTACTAACCCTTTTTATGCTAGGGAGCTGTATAAGCGCCTTTGGTGAAGGGGAGACCATTCGGGTATGGGTTCCGCCTTATACAGGCGGGGATGCCGAGTATACTGATGAAGATTTTTGGAACGAACATTTTGACGTCTTTGAACAAGAAAGGAACTGTACGGTAGAGGTAACCATTATTCCCTGGAGCGGCTATACCCAGAAAATCACCACGGGCATTGCCAGTGGTGAAGGCCCTGATGTGGTTTACTTAGACGGATTTTATGACTTTGTATCTTCCGGTGCTCTGGAAGAGCTAACCCCTTATTTTACAGATGAAGAAAAGGATAACCTTGTTTATTGGGACATGGGAAAAATTTTAGACGGTCAATATGTCATGCCCATGATGGTAGGTAATGCCACAATTTTATACAGCAACATGGACATTTTAAAAGAAGCGGGGTATGAAACCCCTCCCTCTACCTGGGAAGAGCTGATGGTTTATGCAAAGGCCATTAAAGAGAAGAACCCGGACAATTTCTCCTTTGTTCAGCCCTGGGGGAACGCCAGCGGTCAAAGCGCCTGTATGACCGGCTTTATGCCCTATTTTTGGCAAGCTGGGGGCGTGTTTTTAACAGAGGAGGGGAAGCCTAACCTAAATACCGAGGCTGGTCTTAAAACCCTTGAGTTCTTAAAAAGCTTTATAGACGAAGGGGTTTTTGATGATACCATCACCTCCGTTGGGGATGTGCCGGATTTATTTAACAACGGAGAAGCTGCCATGGTTATGTTAAGTACTGGCGCAGCAAAAGCCATTGATAAAGCAGGCATCAACTGGGAATATAGCTTACTTGAAGGCCCCGGCGGAAAGGGTGTATGGGTTTCCGGCGACAGCTTGGCCGTTACATCAAACAGCCCTAATAAGGCATTGGCGGTCGAAGCCATGAAGTACATGCTTAGCGCCCCGGTGATGGATGAATTCCATACTAAAATTTATTCTACCTCCCCCATTACAAAAGACGCAAAGAACACCGAAAACCCCCGCTTTGCCGACCTGTATGAAAACAATACAGAGTACTTCCATAGTTGGCCTGTATTTGAAAACTCCGAAGCTTTCTACAATATTTTATTTAAAAACATCCAGTCTATGTACATGGGGGATTTAACACCTCAGCAGGTAATTGACAGCACCTTGGAAGAATACAGTGTTTCAATTGACTAGCTAAAACAGGCTGAAAATAACCGGGCAAGGGGGTGAAAGCCTGCCCCTTTGCCCCATTTTTGAACCATGGAAAGATGGGTAATAAAATGAAAAGAAGCAAACTTTCACAGCTAAATCAACAGCGGCTCTACGGTATTTTATATATTTTGCCTGGCATGCTCATTGTATTTGTTTTTTCTATTCTGGCTATTGTTTTGGCCTTTTACTTTAGCTTTACTAAATACAATATGCTTAGTCCTCCTGAGTTTATTGGACTTAGCAATTACGTGAACCTTTTTCAAAGCAACACTTTTTGGGCGGCCCTTAAAAATACCTTTATGTATGTTGTTATCACCGTACCCATCCAAACGTTGCTGGCTTTGGCTATTGCCTTGTTTATTGCGGGAAAACTGCAAAACCGCTATGGGGCCTTTTTAAAAAGCACCATTTTTATTCCGGTTATGATATCAAGCATTGCCGCATCAGCTGTGTGGAGTATTATTTTTAAAACCCGGGGCGGGTTAATGAATAATTTTTTAGGCCTGTTTGCTATCAGCCCCTTAAACTGGCTGGGAGATAAAACGCTGGCCTTTATTTGCGTGTGTATTGTAACCATTTGGAAAAATGTTGGCTACTACATGGTGATTTACTATGCGGGCATTATGGGCATCCCAAAAGAACAGGAGGAGGCAGCCATTGTTGATGGGGCCAGTGTTATGCAACGGCTTTTTTACGTTACCCTGCCCAACTTAAAACCCATTACCTATATGGTGGTTACCCTTGGGGTAATTTCCTCTTTTCAAATATTCGACATTGTATTTCAGCTTACCGGCGGTGGGCCGGGCACAAGCACCGTTACCCTGGCCTACATGATATATAACTTTGCCTTTTCAAACAATAAAATGGGTTACGCAAGTGCCCTTGCAGTGGTGCTTTTAGTTTTTGTACTGCTGATTCACGCCCTGCAAGACCTTTTGTTTAAAGAAAAAAGGCCTTGAGGTAGGAGGGGATGATGATGAAAAACAAAACAAAAAAAGCCTCTTTACCTGGTGCCGTTGGCACGGTTTTGGTTAGCCTGTTTACCCTATTATGTATCGCACCTTTAATTTATATGCTGCTTATGAGCTTCACCCAGCTGCGGACCCTGAACATTCGCTTGGATGAAGTCACCTTTAACCTGCAAAACTACCGAACCATTATTTTTAGAAACTACAGCAGGGCCCTTTTAAATAGTATTTTGGTTGCGGTGCTTTCTTGTGTATGGACCTGTTTAATTTGCGCTATGGCAGCCTATGGCTTTGAAAAAAAACCCATCCCCTTTAAAGAGCCTTTGTTTAAGCTGCTGCTGGCCACCATGATGATCCCTGGCCAGGTTACGCTGATTCCCCTTTTTTTAATTATGAAGGAAATAAAATGGCTAAACACCTACGCAGCCCTGATTATCCCCATGGCAGGGGCCTTTGGCATTTTTATGCTCCGCCAGTTTATAAAAGGAGTAGACGATATTTATATTGAAGCCGCTCAAATCGACGGCTGCCCCGAGTGGCGTATTTTTGCCACCATCATCCTTCCTCTGGTACAGCCGGCCCTGGTTTCCTTAACCATTTTTACCTTTGTATCGGCTTGGAACAGTTTTGTGTGGCCCCTGGTGGTAAACACAAAAACATCCATGTTAACCTTTCCTGTGGCCCTCTCCCTTTTAGACAGCCAGCATGATACGAACTACGGCCTGTCAATGGCAGCGGCCACGGTTTCCTTTCTGTTTCCATTTGTTTTATATGTGTTTATGCAAAAGCAGTTTGTGGAAGGTATTGCCCTGGGGGGAATCAAGGGTTAGGATATGCAAGATGAATTAAAAAAGGCAAGGGGTGAAACCTTGCCTTTTTGTATGTAAAATGGGCAATGGGATTATAAGCGCGACATGCTCAAGCAGGCGGCACATCCCCCTTCCCCCGTTTCCCGCAAGGCAGAGGGCATAGCGTCCCCCACCTCCTTCATGGCTTTAATTACCTCATCTACAGGGATGGGGCTTGAAATGCCGCAAAGGGCTAAAAAGGCGGCAGACTGCACATTGCCAATGGCGCCTACATTTCGGTATACACAAGGTATTTCCACCAGGCCCTCTACCGGGTCGCAAACCAGGCCTAAAATGTTCATAATGGCAAAGGCACTGGCGGACAAAACCATTTGAGGGTTGCCCCCTTGAAGTTGCACCAAGGCCCCGGCGGCCATGGCGGCGGCGCTGCCGCACTCAGCCTGACAGCCGCCTTCTGCCCCGGAGATAGAGGCAGTTTCGGCAATGACCTTACCAATGGCTGCTGCTGTAAACAGGGCATCAATTAAGGCTTCGTCCGGATGGTTCATGGTTTCCTGGGCAGCAAAGAGAATGCCCGGTAAAATACCGCAAGCGCCGGCAGTAGGGGCGGCCACAATTTTGCCCATGGCTGCATTATTTTCTGCTACGGCCAGGGCATAGGCACAGGCTTTTTGAAAAAATTCCCCCATAAAATAGGTGGAGGCAGGGGTTGCAGCCAACAAAGAGGACTGACCTCCCACCCGGCCGGACATGGAGCGAAGGGCTGGATTTAGGCCGGCAGAAATACTCTGTTTCATAACTTCAAGGGCTTTTGCCATTTTTCGATTTAAAGCTTCCTGGGTAATTTGCAGCGCTTCACTTTCAAGGCGGCGGGCACATTGGCCCAAGCTCTCTTGGCTGTTTTGGCTTGTTGATAATAAATCCATTAGGGTATAAATCATGAAATACTCCTCTTTTCCAAAAAGATTGCGCTGTACACCTGAGGCAGCCCTTCTATTTCCTTAATAAGGGCGGTGGAAATGGGGCTGTCCATCTCTAAGACCATAATGGCTTTTTTACCGGCGCTTTTTCTAAAAACTTTCATGGTTGCAATATTAATATCGTTGGCCGCTATTAAGGCGCTGACATCGGCAATGGCACCCTTTTCATCTTGGTGTTGAATAATCAGGGTATGTTCATCCCCGTTAAAGGAAACCTCCATGCCGTTTAGCTGTTTGATTACAATATTTCCCCCGCCAATAGAGGAGCCCAACACTGTTACCTTTTTGCCCGTTTTGCCAATGGCTTTAATGATTACCGTGTTGGGGTGGGCTTCTTTTAGGTTGATGTGCTCAAAAATAATCTCAAGGCCTTGCTTTTTGGCGGTCGTAAGGCTTTCGCGCAGGCCTTCATCATCTACTTCCATGTTTAAAAGGCCGCCCACCAGGGCCCGATCGGTGCCGTGGCCGGTATACGTCTTGCTAAATGAGCCGTGAAGACTTATAATGGCCTGTGCAGGCTCCTCGTTTAAGAGGCGGCGGGCAATCAGGCCAATTCGTGCTGCGCCGGCGGTGTGGGAGCTGGAAGGCCCGATCATAATGGGGCCGATAATATCAAATAAATTCATAAAACTCTCCTTTAAATGGGCTATAATGTTAGTATAAGGCACAAAAGGAAAAAGTCAATTTGCTTTAGAAAGGAAAGAAAAAGGATGATCAGGCACATTGTTTTTGATATGGGAAACGTTCTGCTTTACTTTGATGAAAACCGGATAATTGAAAACTATACAAAAAAACCTGCGGAGGTCAAAGGGATTAAGGAGGGGCTTTTTTCCGGTTTGTGGGCCGAGCTTGATAAGGGAAGCCTTACCTATGATGAAGTAAAGGCCATTTTAAAAGAGAAAATGTCCCCTTCCTTGTATGCCATTACGGCAGATTTGCTGGACACATGGCATGAGCACATGCCTGTAAACCATGAAATGGAACCGCTTTTAGCAGTCCTTAAAGACAATGGCTATAACCTGTACTTGCTTTCAAATGCCAGCACCCGCTTTGAGGTATACCAAGAGCGCATTCCGGCTCGCCACCTGTTTAGCGGCCTTGTTGTATCAGGCTACCACCAAAGTGTAAAGCCGGAAAAGCGTATTTACGAAATACTGTTTAACACCTACCACTTGGTGCCCTCAGAATGTGCTTTTATTGATGATAACCCCGCGAATACGGCCGTAGGGGAAGAATTTGGCATGAGAACACATGTTTTTGACGGAAATATCGGAGAATTGTTGGCTTTTTTTGATGAAATTGGTGTAGACTACCAAAAAGAATCCTAGGCTTTTGGTTTACTAACGTAAAAAATGTGGTATAATATGCCCATGGAAATTCTTTCCCATACTTAAATATAGGAGGATGAACAAAATGGATAAGTATTATTGTACAGTTTGCGGTTTTGTATATGACCCGGCAGAGGGCGATCCTGACAGCGGCATTGCGCCAGGCACTCCCTTTGAAGAGATCCCCGATTCCTGGACTTGCCCCGTGTGTGGTGTTGATAAGTCCATGTTTCAAAAACAGCAATAAGATATAAAAGAGATGACCAAAGGGCATCTCTTTTATTTATATGCAAACGATAGGGGTGAAAACCATGGATTACAAGCGTTTTGAAAACACGATTATTGTAAGAATTGACAGGGGAGAGGAAATATTAACAACCCTTGCTCAAGTAGGAAAAAAAGAAAAGGTTACCCTGGGTCATGTGCGGGCCCTTGGGGCAACCAACCGCTTTACCATTGGGGTGTACAAACCTGATGAGAAAAAGTATTACAGCAATTCTTTTACGGGCGACTACGAAATAGTAGGCCTTACCGGCACCATTACAACCATGGACAAAGGGTATTACGCCCATATTCACATGAGTGCCGGGGATGAACAGGGCAAGGTGGTGGGTGGCCATCTAAACGAAGCCTGGGTTAGCGTAACCTGCGAAATGGTGATTGAAGTGATTCCTGGGCGGGTGGAGAGAACCCGAGATGAAGCCCTTGGTATTAACCTGTTTGATTTTAATAAATAGTCAAGCCTGTTTACCTAAAAGCTACTGGAAAAACCCTTATAGGGGTAAAGGCACCTCATAAAAGGGATACCATTTACTGGTGGGCGCTGGGCTATCGGTTGTTTCTGGGAGTTAAGGCCGCTAATAAGAGAAAAATAACCACGATCTTTTATGAAAAATGTTATTTGCCTGAGTGTTTATACATAATATGCATTAATTGTTGTGGTTGTATTTACTTTTAACTACATCCATGTTAATATGGGGTACAAAAGCAAAATAATTAAAATAAAACGCAAAAATCAATACGTTATTGATCTGTTTTAACTATTTTGCGGAAAAAAGGAGGATAGCTATGGAGACAAGAAAATTTCGCGCAAAAAAATGGATTGTTGTAGCGGTTGTACTCATGGTTGTCAGCATGATTGGTGCTAATTTTATCCAAACCAGCGGCGGCAAAGTAGCCGTTAAGGATTTACGGTGGGAAACAACCCTGGGCCATCAAATGAGCGGCCTCCTTTTTGTGCCCCTTGGGGCATCAGCCGAGGAACCCCGCCCGGCCATTGTAGTTAGTCATGGCATGTATAACAACAGGGAAATGCAGGATTTAAACTTTGTCGAATTGTCCAGAAGAGGCTTTGTGGTGCTTTCGATGGACATGTTCCACCACGGTAATTCCGAAAGCTGGGGTACCTCCTCTGCCGATATTGTGCCGGGGATGTACGAGGCTGTAAAAATGTTGGATTCTCTACCCTATGTCAATTCAGAAAAAATTGGCATCACCGGGCACTCCCTTGGGGGCATGTCCAGCAACATGGCGGTCAATTTAGACAATCAGGCGGATAAGCAGTTAATCAGCGCTGTGCTTCTTAACTGTGCCGACCCTACTTATACTGTTACTCTGGTTCCCGCAACAGATACCCAGCCTGCTCAGGTAGAATACAGCAATATTTACGGTACCAGAGATGTTGGGGTGGTAGCGGCCCAGTATGACGAATGGTTTTTTATCCAGGACGATGGGCAAGGGGGTAAGACCGCACCTAGGGACTATATTAAAAATAGCAACGCCCAATCTTTTTTATATTACGGCACCGACCCAGAGGGCAAAGAAGCCCGTTTAGCAGATACCGTGTATACCGATATGGTAGATGGACAAGAGGCCATGCGTGTCGCCTATACCCCTGCTATTATTCACCCTTGGTCCCACTTTTCTGCAAGATCAACCCAAGCCACCATCGGTTTTTTTGAACAGGCTTTGGGAGCCCCAAATCCCTTAGCACCGACAGACCAGGTGTGGCAGTGGAAAGTTGTTTTTAACTTGATCGGGCTTATTGGCTTTTTTATTTTCCTGGTCAACTTTGCTATTTATATGGTCTTTACACCAGCATTTGCATCCCTTAGGGCTGAAAAACCTATGGAGCCTATGAACATTACAGGGAAAAAGAGCAAAGGCTGGTTCTGGGGTTCTTTACTTGCTGCTGCCATTTTTGCTACGGTGGTATATCTACCCATTTTGGATGGAGCAAAAGGCCATGTATCAGTTAAAGGGCTATGGCGGCAAAGCTCCCCGGCGGGCATTGGTCTATGGGCCCTGGCCTGCGGACTGTTTGCCATTGTAAGTATGTTTATTAACCACCGTATAGCCAAGAAAAATCAAACTGCGGTTAATTTAAAGGACCGGGGTGTATTCATTCCTTTTGGGAAACTATGCAAAACCGCACTATTGGCCCTTATTGTACTGGTGGTATCCTACGGCTGGGTGTTTATAGCCGATTACTTCTTTAAAGTAGACTTTAGGGTGTGGGTAGTAGCGCTTAAAGCCTTTGAGGTAGATAAAATTGCTGTTGCCCTCTTCCCCAGCGCTATTTTCTTCCTGGTATTCTATATTGTTAACTCGGTAGCTGTAAACGGCTTTAACCATAACAACTTGTTCAAAAAAGAGTGGATGAATACAGCGCTGCTGGCCCTGGCAAATGGTATTCCTGCTATTGTTTTGCTGCTTATCCAATACATTTATTTCTTTATTACAGGGCATCTGTTTTTCTCTTATAACATGTACATTGTGTGGCTTTTCCCCATGGTTGTAACACTGCCCTTAACGGTGGTTATCAACCGCAAGATTTACCGCCAAACGGGCAACCCCTATCTGGCAGGCATTATCAATGGTTTATTGGTTACCATTATCAGCTGCGCCAATACTCTAACTTGGCTGTAAAAATTGTAGCTACAAAAAAGACCGGAGCGAAAACTCCGGTCTTTTTTAATGGGAATAAAGATTATTTTAGCTCTTCTCCCCGAGCATTAAATAGAGGTAAGTGCTCTAAAAAGATAATATCATCTCGTTTATGGGCAGCGCCTTCGGCTAAAATGGCCATACGGCCTGCAATAATGCCCCCGGCTTCCAGTACCAGCTGTTCTACAGCCTTGAGGGATTGGCCGGTGGAAATGACATCGTCAACCACCAAAATACGTTTGCCCTTCATTAAAGCGGCGTCGTCTGCATCTAAAAACAGTTGCTGCACATTGCTGGTGGTAATGGAACGCACCTGTACGGAAAAGACCTCCCGCATGTAGAGCTTAGCGGATTTACGGGCTAAAAAGTATTTGTTTTGTTTGCTTTGGCGGGCCATTTCATATACTAGGGGAATGCCTTTTGACTCGGCAGTAATCATATAATCGTATTCTGGCGCTTTTTCGAGCAGGGCTTTGGCACTGGCAATGGTTAATTCCACATCGCCAAAAATAACAAAGGCTCCAATATACAAATCGTCATTTACACGAGAAATAGGCAGCTCCCGTTTTAAGCCTGCAATGGTGATGGGATAGTTTTTATTCATAACCAACATCCTTTTTAGTGATATGGAATTTCTTTCTACCTCTTATTATTATAGTAAAAAGGCCTAAAAAGTCAATAAAGGGAGCCGGTTTTTTATGTCAGCTCCCAAGTTATAATGATTTTATGTAAACGCCAGGCTATGGCCTCTGGATTACAACTTTCGATTTAAAATGGATAAGATAAGGTTGCCATTGTTAAATACCGTGGCCAAAAGGCTGCCGTCAATCAGCTGGTCGAATAAATCCACATGAATAATAGTACTGGCCAAGGGGACCAAGGTGAAGATTAGGTAGCAAAAAAGGATGCCCCTTAAAAAACCAAAAGCACCGCCTAAAAGGCTGTCGAAATGCTTGAGCATGGGAAACTGAAAGACAGCTCTTAAAAGATTAAGCACAAGGGAGAGAACAATATATAAAACAATAAAGCAAAGTAAAAAACATAAAATATTGATGGAGGCTGACACGATGGTTTGCTTCATATAATCTTCTACTGTAGAGGCACCGATGGTTGCATATACTTGGTTTGTGATGTTATGGGCCAAGAGGTTGTTAAAGGGAAAGGGCAGGTTGGCATTTTGCAAGACACTGTCAAGGCTGCTTTGGGCAAGAGTAGCAACTTTTGTTAAGGAAAGCTCCAAATCCCCAATACGGGAGCCGGCATCGGTATAGTGCAGCAGGTTCATAACAATGCTTTGGTTATTTTGAATGGTGTTTGCAATGCTGGGGTAAACCAGGAAAGAGCCTAAAAAGGCTAGCAAGGCTGCTCCTACATTTAAAATGGACTGGATAAAGCCCCGATACAGGCCCCAAAGCAGGCTAATGGCGATAACGCCGAGGAGAAGATAGTCAACGATGTTCATAATATACTCCCTTCTATAAAAAACGAAACAGACCTTAGGGCAGTTTAATGGCATAAACCTGATCTGCAATCACAACAAGGGCGACCTTGTCGCTGGTAATGCCAATGAAGTCCGTTGGAGGAGAGGGCAGGCTAGGCATGTTGAGGGAGCTGAAGTGCTGCCCCCCGGCCTCGGCTTTATAGATATATTGCTCCCCGAAGGCATAGATTGATTTTTCAACAACGCTGGCCCCAATACAGGCTGAGGGCAGTGTGTAGCGGGTATCACTGGTGCCTGTAATCAGGCGCAATTCTCCAATTTGGTCCCGAGGGCCTGTTTGGGCCTCTGGAGCAAAGAGCATAGATAAGCTACCCTTGGCAGGCAGGTACTGATCGATTAAGCGCCAACCGTAGATAAGGGCTGCTTCTTGGATGTTCTCGGTACCTCGGTAATCGAAAGTGCGCATTTGCCGGGTATTGACCACCTTTAAGTTGGTATTATCATACAATACGGAGTATACCAGCGCATCGCCCAAAGAAAGGCTGCCAGTGTTTTTTTGCCCTACCTGAAAAGTCGTTAAGACATAATCGGGAACGGAGCCGTAAATATCAAAGGATAAGGTCCACATGTACTTGCCTTCATCCCCAAAAAATCCCATGTTTAAAAGGGCATAGCCGCTGTAGGCGTTAATTTCCTGGTCGATGTGGTTGCCATTTAAATCGATAATATATAAGTGGGGAGCCCCTTGTTCACCTGTTACAATGCCGACAAAATGAGTACCCACCGTGGCAAACTGAATGTTGCTGCGTAAGTTGTCGCTGTGGGTGGTATTGCCGCCACTGTCAACTACATATATTTGGGTGTTTGACCAGGCTACAACGTTCTTCCCGTCGGTGTGAAAGCCTGCGTCCTGCCCTAACTGTACAGACCAGCGGACTCCGCCGCTGGTGGTTACACAGTGAAGAGACATGCCGTCGTAATAAAGTACATACTTTCCAAAGGGCTTTACTTCGTAACTGGCCGAAATGGATAAGGGGGTAGCGGTAATGTCGGCGGGGGAGAAAATGTTTGACACAAGGCGAATAACAGCAATCAAAATAATGATGGATAGAATGCCCACAAAAAGGGCGGTGCGCCTGCGCTTACGGGCCAGGTCCTGTTGAAGGTGACGTTGCATGGCATACTCCTTTATATCAAAGTGCTGTTAAAGCAAGATGGCAATAGCATATAGAAACTATCTTATTATAAACAATCCGGCCTAAGGCTGCAAGGCGTTTCAAAAAATGTTGCATTTTGCCCCCTTGGCTAACTGCCAAGTTACTTTATTAACAGCCATATTTCGTTGACATAAAGCGCCCGGCCAGTGTAAACTAAGAGGTAGAACAAGCCTTTTAAAACAGTATCAAAAAAAATGAGGACAGAATCAAACAAAGACGATATTGTTAATTTATTAGCGAAAAAAATTAAACGATTACAGGGAGGGAGCAAAATGGAAAAGAAAACACCACTGTATGATCTGCACGTAGCCCAGGGAGGTAAAATGGTTCCCTATGCAGGCTTTTTAATGCCTGTTCAGTATAAAACCGGGGTGATTGAAGAACATTTGGCTGTGCGCAACCGCTGTGGCCTGTTTGATGTTTCCCATATGGGGGAGGTTATGTTGCAAGGGCCCGATGCCCTTAAAAACATTCAACACCTTTTAACCAACGACATGGCCGGCATGGAGCCCGGGCAGGCACGCTATAGCCCCATGTGCAACCACCAGGGGGGCATTGTAGATGACCTGTTGGTTTATTATCTGGGTGAGGACCAATACCTGTTGGTGGTCAACGCTGCCAACACTGATAAGGATGTAGCTTGGATTAAAGAACACTTGCTGCCGGGGGAGGTAACCTTTATAAACGCTTCGGACTCCTGGGGGCAACTGGCCCTTCAAGGGCCCCTTGCTCAGGCTGTTTTAGAAAAAGTGATTGAAAGCAAAGAGTTGATTCCCCAAAAATACTACCGTTTTAACCAAAATGTGATGGTGGCCGGGTGTAACTGCCTCCTATCCCGCACTGGTTACACCGGGGAGGATGGCTTTGAGCTTTACTGTAATAAAGAGGACACGGTAAAATTGTGGAACGCCCTTTTAGAGGCCGGCCATGAAGAAGGAATTATTCCCTGCGGCCTTGGGGCCAGGGATACCCTGCGCCTGGAGGCGGGCATGCCCCTGTACGGCCAGGAAATGGCCGATGACATTAGCCCTGTTGAAGCAGGCATCAGCTTTTTTGTAAAAATGAACAAAGATGAGTTTATCGGCAAAAAAGCCCTGGAAGAGAAAAAAGACCAGCCCCAGCGCAGGCGTATCGGCTTTGAAGTAACAGGCCGGGGCATTGCCAGGGAGGGGAATAAGGTTCTCCTTGGGGAAGAGGAGATAGGCACCGTTACCTCAGGTACTCTCTCCCCTTATAGCAAAAAGGCCATCGGTATGGCCTTGGTTAAGGAAAAACTGGCCGTGGACACCCCCATTGTTTTAGATGTACGGGGCCGTAAAATCGAAGGAAAGGTAGTAGCTCTGCCTTTTTATAAACGAAGCAAATAAAAAACATTAATCAATAATGAGGAGGACACAAACATGAATTTTCCTAAAGAACTAAAATACAGCAAATCCCACGAATGGGTAAAAGAACTGGGCGAGGGTGTTGTGGAAATCGGTTTAACCGACCATGCCCAAGATGCTTTAGGCGACTTGGTATTTGTAAACCTGCCCGAAGAAGGGGATCAGGTAGCCATTGGGGATGCCTTTGGAGATGTGGAATCCGTTAAGGCTGTAAGCGATGTGTACAGCCCTGTTTCAGGCGAAGTGACCGAAGTAAATGAAGAACTTTTAGATGCCCCCGAAACCATTAACCAGGCCCCCTACGATGCTTGGCTGGTGCGCATTAAAGCCGAGGAAAGAGAGGATCTTCTTGATGCGGCCGCCTATGAGCAATTTATTGCTGAGGAGGAATAAAAATGGGTCACTATATTCCAGTTAACGCCAATGAGCAGGCGGAAATGCTTAAAACCCTTGGCCTAAACGAGCCTATGGAGCTGTTTAAGGATATTCCGCAGGAGATGATTTTAGCCCCCGGGGCCTTAAACCTGCCTAAGGGCAAAAGCGAAATGGAAGTGAAAGCCTTTATGGGGAGCCTGGCCAGGCAAAACAAGGTTTTTCCCGTTGTGTTAAGGGGGGCGGGGGCTTATCGCCACTATATTCCCGCTATTGTGCCCTATATTACGGCCAAGGAAGAGTTTTTAACCTCCTACACCCCTTACCAGGCGGAAATCAGCCAGGGCATTCTACAATCTATTTTTGAATATCAAACCATGATCTGCGAGTTAACGGGCATGGATGTGTCCAACGCCTCGGTCTATGATGGGGCTACCGCTGCCGCGGAAGGGGTAGCCATGTGCAAAGAACGCAAAAGGCAAAAAGTAGTTATTGCCGGCAGCGCCCACCCCGATACCATTGCCACCATTAAAACCTACTGCCATGGCTCTGATACCCCTTACCAGGTGCTTAAAGCCCAAGATGGCCTGGTAACGCCCCAGGAGTTGGCGCCCCTTTTAGATGAGCAGACCGCCTGTGTTTACTTACAGTACCCTAACTTTTATGGCAATTTTGAGCAAACGGAAGAAATGATTGCCCTGGCTCACAAGGCCGGTGCCAAAGTGGTAATGGGCTGTAACCCTATGGCCCTGGCTCTTTATAAAACCCCCGGGGAGATGGGGGTGGATGTAGCCGTTGGTGAAGGACAGCCTTTAGGGCTCCCCCTATCCTACGGCGGGCCCTATATCGGCTTTATGGCCACTAAAGAGGCCATGACCCGTAAACTTCCCGGCCGCATCGTGGGCGAAACCACCGATGTAGATGGCAAACGAGCCTATGTTCTTACCCTGCAGGCCAGGGAACAGCATATCCGCCGGGAGAAGGCCAGCAGCAACATCTGTACCAACCAGGCTCTTTGCGCTATGACTACCAGCGTATACATGACCACCATGGGACCTCACGGCCTTAAAGAGGCGGCTATGCAGTGTTTTCAAAAGGCCCATTACTTACAAAAACAGCTGGAGGAGGTTTGCGGCCTTAAACTTGTTAATGATCAAAAATTCTTCCACGAGTTTGCCACCGATGGAGGCAACAAAGGGGATGAAATCCTGGCCGCTTTAGAAACCAAGGGTATTTTAGGGGGCTTCCCTGTTAGTTCCAACGCCCTTTTATGGTGCGTAACCGAGGTTGTAACCAAAGAACAAATGGATGAAGCCATCACCATCATCAAGGAGGTGCTTGGGAAATGAAATTAGTGTTTGAACGCAGTACTCCGGGCCATCAAGTTACCATTTTGCCTGAATGTGATGTGTCTCAAATTGCCTTTGATGGGGATGAGCGGCAGGCCCCTTTACGCTTGCCTGAATTGGCCGAAACCGAAGTAAGCCGCCATTATACACAGCTCAATAAGCAAGTACATGGTGTAAACGACGGATTTTACCCCTTGGGCTCCTGTACCATGAAATACAACCCCAGAATTAATGAACAAATCGCCTCCCTTGAAAGCTTTGCCGATATTCACCCCCTACAGCCTGAAAACACTGTTCTTGGCTGTAAAAAAGTAATGGAACTGGTGAAGGAGTACCTGTGTGAAATCAGCGGTATGGATGATTTAACCTTCCAGCCCTCCGCCGGTGCCCATGGGGAATTAACGGGCATTATGCTTATTAAAGCCTACCATGAAGACCGTAAGGATTTTAAGCGCACCAAAATGTTGGTGCCCGATTCTGCCCACGGCACCAACCCCGCCACCGCCAGCATGGTGGGATACGATACGGTGCATATTCCCTCTAACGCCGAGGGCTGTGTAGATATCGAAGTGCTTAAAAAATCCGTTGGGGAAGATACGGCAGGCCTTATGCTCACCAATCCCAATACCTTGGGCCTTTTTGAAAAAGATATTTTAGAAATCACCAAAATTGTTCACGATGCCGGAGGCTTGGTCTATTACGACGGGGCCAACTTAAACGCCGTAATGGGCATTGCAAGGCCGGGGGATATGGGCTTTGATGTGGTACACTATAATGTGCATAAAACCCTATCTACACCTCACGGCGGCGGCGGCCCCGGCGGCGGTCCGGTAGGCTGTAAAGAATGCTTGGTACCTTTCCTGCCTGCTTCCGCCATTGGCGAAGAAGTAGGGCCAAAGAGCATCGGCCAGGTACGCAGTTTCTACGGTAACTTTTTGGTGGCGGTCAGGGCCCTTACCTATGTCCTTACCCTGGGTAAGGAAGGCATTCCTCAGGCAGCTATGCAGGCGGTATTAAATGCTAATTATTTAATGAACGGCATGAAGAAAAATTACCAGGTGGCCTACGATAAAACCTGTATGCATGAATTTGTATTAACCTTATCAGACATGAAGAAAAACTATGGCATCACAGCCATCGACATTGCCAAGGGGCTGCTGGATTACGGCATGCACCCCCCAACCATGTACTTCCCCTTAATTGTGGATGAGGCTTTGATGCTGGAGCCTACGGAAACCGAGAGCAAGGAAACCTTGGATGAGGCTATTAAAGTCTTTGATGAATTGGCCCGGCTTGCTAAAAACGACCCAGAAAAATTAAAGCAAGCCCCCTTAACCACCCCTGTACGAAGGCTGGATGAGGTAAAGGCCGCCAGGCACCCTATTTTAAAATACTCTTTTGAAACCAGCGAGGAATGATATGATTACAAAGGCAACGGTGGTATACGGATTAGGAACAAACCCCTATGTAAACTTAAGCTTGGAACACGAACTTTTAGAAACCTTGGGGGAGAGCGAAATCATTTTATACCTGTGGCAAAATGCCCATACAGTGGTTATTGGCCGCAATCAAAATGCCTATAAAGAGTGCCATATCCAAAACCTACAAAAAGACGGCGGGCATTTAGCCCGCCGTCTTTCCGGTGGAGGTGCGGTATACCACGACTTAGGCAATTTAAACTTTACTTTTATTATGCCCCAAGAAAATTATGACTTAACCAAGCAAACCCAGGTCATTGTGGAGGCTGTAAAAAGCTTTGGCCTTGAAGCCAAGCAAAGCGGCCGAAACGATATAACCGTAGACGATAAAAAATTCTCGGGCAACGCCTTTTACCAAAGCCAGGGCAAGGCCTATCACCATGGTACCCTGCTCATCAATGTAGACACCGGCGCCATGGGTAAATATTTACAGGTGGATCAAAAAAAGATTGAATCCAAGGGGGTGGATTCCGTTAAAAGCCGGGTGGTCAACTTACAGGCTTTGAGCGGAGCTGTTACCGTTGAGGCTATGTCTGAGGCCATGGTGAAGGCCTTTGAAAAGGTGTACAATTTGCCGGCAATGGAAAAAAAGCCCGATGGAAACAGTCTCAGCCTTCAGGTTAAAATTCAAAAATACGCCAGCAACCAGTGGCTTTTTGAAAACCCTTTCCCTTTTACCTGGCGGGATCATCAGCGTTTTACCTGGGGGGATTTGCTTTTGGAACTTCAAATCGAAAAGGAAAAAATAATGGAAGCCCGGGCTTATTCCGATGCCATGGAGGAAGCCCTTATCAGGCAAATACCGCCTTTATTGCAAAACACCCCTCTTCGGGGGGAGGCCATTAAAGAAAAACTGCTGCCAATCAAAGAACAAAATCAGCAGATGTATCGTGATATTTTAACCATGGTTAAAGAAGAAAGCTTTTTTAAGGAGAAGTAGCAAATGATGTATCAGTGGATAATCATCGGCGCCGGCCCCGGGGGATACGAGGCGGCGATTCGTGCTGCCCAGCTGGGGCAAAAAGTACTGCTCATTGAAGAGAAACATATGGGAGGTACCTGTTTAAACCAGGGCTGTATCCCCACCAAAACCCTGCTGCACAGCGCCCAAAGCTATAAAGCCTTCAATGGGTTTGAGCAAATTGGCCTTCGGGTAGAAGGGGCCAGCTACGATTTGGCCAAAATATATGAGCGAAAAAATCAAGTGGTTGAAACCCTGCGAAATGGAGTGGAAAACCTGGTAAAGCAAAATAAAATTGATTTGGTTTTTGGCAAAGGCATTATCACAGGAGAAAAAGAGGTAACGGTGGATAACACCCCTTACACAGGGGCGCGGGTTATGATCGCCACCGGCTCGGTGCCTGCCCGTATTCCCATTCCCGGGGCGGATTCACCCTTGGTTATCACCAGCGATGAATTGTTGGCCGCCCCCTTTGAAAAAGAACACCTGCTGATTATCGGTGGCGGGGTTATCGGGGTAGAGTTTGCCAGTGTCTATTCCGCCCTAGGCAAACAGGTTACCATTATTGAGGGAATGGGCCGTATTCTCCCTTCTCTGGATAAAGAAATTAGCCAAAATACCGCCATGGTTCTTAAAAGAAGCGGGGTTAAAATAATCACCGGGGCCATGGTAAAACAAATTGAAGAAGAGGCTGATGGGGTTCTTTGTACCTTTGAAGCAAAAGGAAAAGAAGATGCTGTTAAGGCCGATGAGGTGCTTTTATCCGTAGGCCGCTGGGGGAACACCCAAGGGCTTTTTGCAAATGGGGTTTCACCTCAAACGGAAAAGGGGTATATCCAGGTGGATGATTTGGGGCAAACTTCCCTGCCATGGCTATATGCCATTGGGGATGTAACCGGGGGTATTCAATTGGCCCACCGGGCCAGTGCCCAAGGTATTCACTGTGTTCAAATGGCCCTGGGGGAAGGAGACCCCGTTAATCAGCAGGCAGTGCCCGGCTGTGTGTACACCAAGCCCGAAATTGCCACCGTTGGCCTAACAGAAGAAGAGGCTCAAAATGAGGGTATTGAAACCTATGTCGGCAAGTATGTAATGAGCGGCAACGGCCGTACGTTAATTGAAATGGGCGACCGGGGCTTTATTAAGCTGGTATTTGATAAAAATACCGATGCCCTGCTGGGAGCACACCTGATGTGCGAACGGGCAACGGATATGATTAACGAACTGACCTATGCCGTGGGCCAGGGGCTCACCAGGGAAGAACTGCTTGCTCCTATGCGCCCGCACCCCACTTTTAGTGAGGGAATTACTGAAGCCTTGGAGGCGGCGGTGGGCAGGTCCATTCATTCGGCACCGGCCCGCAAGGCCAGGTAGCCGGGAGCATTTATATTGATGTAAGGGGTTAAAGTATGGAAAAATTATTACAAAGCCCGGTGCTAATGGCCTTAATCGGCACTGGGTTTACATTTTTAATGACCACTCTGGGGTCGGCCATGGTTTTCTTTTTCAAGGGGGACATGAACGATAAAGTTCAAAGGGTTTTTTTGGGTTTTGCTTCAGGGGTTATGATTGCAGCCTCGGTGTGGTCCCTGCTTATTCCTGCTATTGATATGGCTGGCGAAGGCAGCTGGGTAAAGGCAGCCTGGGTGCCTGCGGCGGGGGGCTTTTTGCTGGGGGCGGCCTTCTTGTTTTTGCTGGATATTGTCATGCCCCACCTTCATAGCGATGGCCACTTAGAAGGGCCCCGCTCGTCTTTAAAACGTACCACCCTGCTTATGTCGGCGGTGACCCTTCACAATATTCCAGAAGGCATGGCTGTTGGCCTGGCTTTTGCCATGGCAGCCCAAAGCGGAGGCGGCCTGGCGGCCTATTCCGGGGCTATTGCCCTGGCCCTAGGTATGGGCATTCAAAACTTCCCCGAAGGGGCGGCTATTTCACTCCCTTTGCGCCAGGAGGGGATGAGCCGGTTCAAGGCCTTTGTATACGGCAGCCTATCAGGCATTGTGGAGCCTGTTTTTGGGGTGCTGGCTGTGCTGGTTGCAGGCCAGGTAGCCCCTATTATGCCTTGGCTTTTGGCCTTTGCGGCAGGGGCCATGATCTATGTGGTGGTGGAGGAACTAATCCCTGCCGCCAACGGGGGAGAAGACCATAGCAATGCCGGTACCCTGGGGGTTATCGCCGGTTTTGTTATTATGATGGTTTTGGATGTGGCCTTAGGGTAGGGGGTCGTTTCATCCCCTGATAATACAAATAAAAATGTTTTACTCATTTCATTTGGGGATGTTTGGGGATGTTTGCCAAGGCGATACCCTTAAAAGCCTCTGTTTTTTATTAAAAACAGAGGCTTTTCTTGCCGAAGGAGAAAAATGTGTTATAATTTGTGTACTTGATAAAGTCAGTTTATACAATATTTTATTTACTTTGTCATAAGGTGAACACGCTTACAACTTATGTACTTGTAACGCTTTTTGACCAATGGCAGCCTGAATCTGTTGGAAAACCACTTATCAATAATAAGAATTTTAGGGGATCAAAACATCAACCATCAAAAATCTTTAAAGAGCAATAACCCTAATTATAAAGGAGAAAACCGATGAACACTTTTTCCTTAAAAAGCAATATGCTCCTAGGGGCGGCCAGTGCAGCTACCCAAATCGAGGGAGGAAGCTTAAATCATTCATGGAATGATTGGGCGGACAAGGGGCATATAAAAGATGGCACCAGCCCCAGGCGGGCTAACAATCACTGGCACCTTTGGCGGGAAGATACCCGCCTTATGAAGGATATGGGGCTTCAAATTTGCCGGCTGGGCATTGAATGGGCCCGTATTCAGCCAAGGGAAGGGGTTTTTGACCAAGGGGTGATTGACCGCTATATTGAAGAAATAAAGCTTTTACATAGTTATAACATAAAGCCCCTGGTAACCCTTCACCATTTTACCAACCCTATGTGGTTTGAGAAAAAGGGAGCTTTTACCAAGGCGGAAAACATCCCCTTGTTTATCTCCTTTATTCAAAAAGTGGTCGCCGCCTTTGGCGGGTTGGTGAACGAGTACATCACCATTAATGAGCCCAACGTATACGCCACCAACGGCTACTTTTTCGGCCAATGGCCCCCGGGGCAAAAGTCTTTTTTTAAAGCGGTTAAGGTCATGTCGGTTATGGCATCGGCCCATATTAAGAGCTACGAGGCCATTCATACCCTGCGTAAAAACATGGGCTTTACAGATACCAAGGTTAGTTTTGCTAACCATGTTAGGGTTTTTGACCCCAAAAACCCTAAAAATCCCCTCCACTGCCTGGCAGCCGGGTTAACGGAGCGGTTTTTTCAGGGCAGTTTAACCAAAGCCATGTGCCTGGGGGAATTTTCCTTCCCCATTACCAATGTGGATGGCCACAGACCCTCAACCTACTGCGATTTTATTGCTATCAACTACTACACCCGTTCTACCGTGTCCAAACTGGGGGATGGGGTGAAGGCAGGAGTGCCTGTAAATGATTTAGGCTGGGAAATTTACCCCCAGGGCATGATACAATGCGCCCAGGCCCTGTATGATTTGTGCCCCTTGCCCATCTACATTACTGAAAACGGCACCTGCGATAATACCGATACTTTTAGAAGCCGTTACCTCTTTGACCATTTACAGGCCCTTTGCCAAAGCAGCCTGCCTATTGAGCGCTACTACCACTGGTGCTTTTGTGATAATTTTGAATGGATAGAAGGGGAAACACCCCGCTTTGGCCTTGTGGCTATTGATTATGAAAGCCAAAGGCGCACCGTTAAAAAAAGCGGTGAATTTTTTAGCGCCCTTATTCAAAAAGGCGGAGTTACCCAAGAACTGTATGATGAATATGTAAAAGATGAGACCTACCATTATTAATTAAATGGCCAATATGGGCTTTATAGAAAAAAGGTGATGAACATGAAAAAATGGTGGCAGGAACGGGTGGTTTATCAAATTTACCCCCGCAGCTTTCAAGATTCAAACGGCGATGGCATCGGCGATATTCCCGGTATTATTTCAAGGCTGGATGCGTTAAAGGATTTAGGCATTGGGGTAATCTGGCTGTCCCCGGTATACCAATCCCCTGGGGCGGATAACGGCTACGACATCAGCGATTATAAGGCCATTGACCCCATTTTTGGTACCATGGCTGACATGGACAGGCTTTTTATAGAGGCTGAAAAGCGTGATATTAAAATTATCATGGACTTGGTCATCAACCACACCTCCGATGAGCATGAGTGGTTTAAACAAAGCCGGGATAAAAACAGCCCCTACCGGGATTACTATATTTGGCGCCCCGGCCGGGAAGGAGGGAAACCGCCCAACAACTGGACAGGCTTTTTTGCCGGGGAAACCTGGGAATACGATGAACAGAGCGGGGAGTATTACCTTCACCTTTTCGATAAAAAACAGCCTGATTTAAACTACCATAACCCCAAAGTTATTGAGGAAGTGAAGGATATTCTTCGCTTTTGGCTTGATAAGGGGGCGGCGGGCTTTCGCTGCGATGTAATTAACATCATCTACAAAACCACTTTAGATGACGGCAAGCGAAGCTTTATTGTACAAGGGCTGGAACACTATAAATCCCAGGAGGGAAACCACCGTATCCTAAAGGCGTTACGCAGCGAAGTGCTGGATCAGTACGATTGCTTTACTGTTGGGGAAACAGTGATGGTGGATTTGGAGGAAGCCAAGCTTTTATGCGAGCCTGAGCATAAAGAGCTGGATATGGTTTTTTACTTTGACCACCTGGAAGTAGACAGGCGGGTGGCCCGGTATATCCCCAAAAAATTCAAGGCCAAAAAACTGTTGGAAGTGGTTACGAAATGGCAGCAAGGCCTTACCTGGAACGCCTTTTATTGGGAAAATCATGATCAGCCCCGCATTGTATCCCACTATGGGGATGAAGGGCAGTATTGGGAGCAGAGCGCCAAGCTTTTGGCTACCATGCAATTTACCATGGGGGGCACCTTGTTTATGTACCAAGGGCAGGAAATTGCCATGACCAACTTTGATTTTACCAGCCTAGCCCAGGTAGATGATGTAGAAAGCCATAACATTAACGCTTTTGCCAAAAGGCTGGGCCTGCCTAAAAGGCTCAGGTGGAAATGGCTTAAAATCTCCTCCCGGGATAACGGGCGCACCCCCATGCAGTGGAACAGCGGCCCAGGGGCAGGCTTTACCACCGGCACCCCTTGGCTGGGTATTAACCAAAACCATAAAACCATTAATTACCAAGAACAGAAGGACCGGGCCAGCTCGGTGCTTAACTACTATAAAAAGCTCATTGCCCTGCGTAAAAATACCCCGGCACTTATTTACGGCACCTTTATTCCCCTGTTTGCCAAGGGTTCCGTTATTGCCTATAGCCGTAAGTGGGAAGAGGAAGAGTACGTTGTTCTGCTAAATTTTTCATCAAAACCGGCCAAGGCGGAATTTGCAGGGGCTGTGTATATTGGCAACACAGGCGCTAAGTACTTTAGCGGCAGCCTTGGGCCCTGGGAGGCCGTGGTTTTAAAACGATAAGGAGGGGATAAGGTGATTCACTTTGAGAACAGGGTTTTTAAACTGCAAAGCCAAAACACCAGCTACTGGTTTCAAATTGGCCCTTTTGGGCATTTGGAACATATTTACTATGGCCGAAAGCTGCCCCTTGATCAGCCCATCAAGCCCCTTGCCCTAAAAAGTACAGCTATGCTGGGCAGCAGTGTAATGTATGATAAAAGCAATGCCACATATTCCCTTGATAAAATTTGCCTGGAATGGGCAGGCATCGGCAAGGGGGACTACCGCAACCCCCCGGCAGAAATAAAAATGCCCGATGGCACCTACACGGCGGATTTTGTGTACCAAAGCCATCGAGTAGTAAAGGGGCCTGTGGCCATGGAGGGCTTGCCCGGTGCCTATGGGAAGGAGGAGGATTGCCAAACGTTGATTATTACACTGACGGATGAAAGCAATCAGGTAACCCTTCTTCTATACTATGGGGTTTATGGTAAAACCGATGTGATTACCCGCCGTGCGGTGATTGAAAACGGTAATGAAAGGCCTCTGGTTATCCGCAAGCTGTTAAGCTTTAGCGTAGATATGGCTAATGACAATTATCACCTGGTTACCTTTAATGGGGGCTGGATTAAAGAAGGGCATAAGCAAATCGAAAAACTGGGCTATGGTATCAAGGTGAATGCTTCCACTACGGGGGACAGCAGCAACCGCCATAACCCCGGCTTTTTGCTGGCGGCCCGGGGAGCCAGCGAAAACCAAGGTAATGTATATGGCTTTAACCTGATATACAGCGGCAACCATTATGGGGCAGTAGAACTGAGCAACCATGATTTACTGCGGGTACAGCTGGGCATTAACCCCCACTGTTTTGAATGGGTGTTAAACCAAGGGGAGGCCTTCGAAACCCCCGAGGCTTTTATGACCTTCTCCCATCAAGGGTATAACGGCCTAAGCCACCATTTTCACGATTTTATAAACAACCACCTTGTTCGGGGGGATTGGAAGGACAAAGAACGTCCGGTTCTTTTAAACAACTGGGAAGCCTTTTTTTTTGAATTTACCCAGGGAAAATTATTAAATCTTGCCCGCCGCGGCCAAAAGCTGGGGATGGAACTGTTTGTATTGGATGATGGCTGGTTTATTGGCCGAAACAGCGATAAGGCAGGGCTTGGAGATTATGAAGTAAACCGTAAAAAGCTGCCCCGGGGGCTTAGGGGGTTTTCCAAGGAGATACATGATTTAGGGCTTCTCTTTGGCCTTTGGTTCGAGCCTGAAATGGTGAATGAGGATAGCAATTTATACCGTGCTCACCCAGAATATGCCCTTCAAACCCCAGGCAAAAAACCGGCTCTGGGGCGTAACCAGCTGGTGTTGGATTTATGCAACCCAGCAGTAAGGGATTACATAGTCGATAAGGTTACCCATATTTTAGACAGCTGCCAAATCGACTATGTAAAGTGGGATTATAACCGCCACATCAGCGATGGCTGCTCTTTGGTGCTCCAAAACCAAGGGGAGTTTTTTCACCGATACATTTTGGGGCTATATGATGTCCTCAGCCGTATTTTTTTGCCCCGGCCTCATATTCTTTTTGAAAGCTGCTCCAGTGGCGGCAACCGTTTTGATCCGGGGATGCTTTGTTTTTCTCCCCAAATTTGGACTTCTGATGATACGGATCCCATTGAGAGGCTGAGCATCCAAGGGGGCTTAAGCTATCTTTATCCCCCCTCTACCATGGGAGCACATGTGTCCGAGGCCCCGCATCAGCAAACCCTGCGGGACACACCCCTTAGTACCCGCTTTAATGTAGCGGCTTTTGGCTGTTTGGGCTATGAAATGGATGTAAAATACCTTACTAAAGTAGAAAAAAACGAAGTGAAAAGGCAAGTTGCCTTTTACAAGAAACATCGTAGAACCTTGCAGTATGGCCGCTTTTGGCGGGGTGAAACCTTTAAAGCCAACAAAGTGGTGTGGCATAGTGTAGAACAAAACCAAAAGGAGGCCATCAGCGGATTTTTCCAAACCCAGGCTACCGCCAGCGAAGGCTTTGACCGCTTACGCCTTTTAGGTCTTAACCCGGGGAAAAAATATACCCTTAAAACCCGGCCCCAAAGCCTTTTTATTAAACGCTTTGGGGGGCTGGTAAAGCATATTTTACCCATTGCCCTAAACCCCCAGGGCCTGGTGTTGCGCACCGCCAATAAACGGTATGCCTTAACCGACTGTGTGGAGGAGTACGTGGCTTATGGGCAAACCCTTATGGAGGGTGTTCAGCTGAATAACCAGTTTGTGGGCAGCTACTATAATAATCAAACCCGCTTATTAGGGGATTTTGGCTCAAACCTGTACCTTGCCCGGGAAATGGGAGAAAACAACTAAACAAAAAAAGAAAAAGGAAGGAATGGCCCTATGGAAAAAAATTACGATAAGCGCAACCGCTTATGCTTTGGCCTTGGTACCATTGGCCGGGATATGTTTTACACCATGGTCAGTATGTTTTTAATGACCTATATTACCGAGGTCTTAATCGTGCCCGACCAAACCCTGATGATGCTTACCGGTGTCCTTACCGCCCTTCGTATTTTTGATGCTTTTAACGACCCTGTGATGGGGGTTTTGGTGGATAATACCCGCAGCCGCTTTGGCAAATTCAAACCGGGCATGGTTATTGGTGCTTTAGTAGGGGCGGCCTGTATGCTGCTGATGTTTTTTGATATGGGCTTAACCGGGGCACGCTACGCCGTGGTATTCGCCCTGTGTTATTTACTGTGGGATATTTTTTATGGTCTAAACGACATTGCCTATTGGTCTATGCTTCCGGCTCTCTCAACAGACCAAACCCAAAGGGAAAAAATCGGTTCCTTTGCCCGCATTTGTGCCAATATCGGCATGTTTGCGGTGGTGGTTGGCATTTTGCCTGTTACCAACGCCATTGCCCAGGGCACCGGCAATTTAAAACAGGCCTGGTTCATTTTCGCTTTGGTTGTGGTGGCCCTTATGCTGGGTTTCCAGGCCATTACCTGGTTTGGGGTAAAGGAGAAAAAGGATTATTTTAAAGAGGAGGAGAAGACCTCCCTTAAAGAAATGATTGGTGTTTTGTTTAAAAACGATCAACTTTTGTGGGTGGCGGTATCCATGTCGCTGTTTATGATTGGCTATTCTATTACTACAAGCTTTGGGGTTCATTATTTTAAGTATATTTACGGCGATGAAAACATGTACTCTATTTTTGCAGCGGTGCTGGGGGTGTCTCAGCTTACGGCGCTTGGCCTTTTTAACCAGGTACGTAAACCCTTTACCCGCCGTCAGCTTTACACCGGGGCCACGGTGCTGGTAGTGCTGGGTTATGTGCTCTTCTTTTTTTCGCCTATGAACATGGTGTTCATCGGTATTGCCGGGATGCTTATTTTTGTAGGCCAAGCCTTCATACAAATGCTGATGCTCATGTTTTTGGCCGATACCATTGAATACGGCCAGTGGAAACTGGGTAAGCGCAACGAAAGTATTACTTTTTCCGTACAGCCTTTCATCAACAAAATCGGCGGGGCCATTGCCAATGGGGTACTGGGGGTTACCTTGGTACTTTCGGGGGTTAACAGCGCCAAATCAGCAGCCGAGGTAACAGCGCAGGGGGCTGCTACAGTGAAGGTATCTATGATGATTATTCCCCTCATTGCCATTATTTTAGGCTATGTGATTTACATGAAAAAATTCACCATCGATGAAAAGCGTTACGGTGAAATACTGGAGGACTTAAAACAGCGGGGAGACATTGCAAAGGAGTAGAAACAAGGTCCAGCTTGGTTGCTATCTTTTTGTTTTTATTATTTACAGAAGACCCTGGGGAAAAGATGAACTGCCCTGGGGCTTTTTTATGTTGACAAGAGAGGGAAACAGGAGTACACTTTTATTAGTTAGCTATAACTAACTAACGACTTTAATGAAGGGGGTTTTCCAATGAAAAGCATTGCAATTATTTATTGGAGCGGCACCGGCAACACCCAGGCCATGGCTGAAGCCATTGCCCAAGGCATAGAGGAGGAAGGAAAGAGCGCCGACTTAATGGAAGTAAGTGAAGCTGAAGGGAAGGATATAACAGCCTACCAGGGCGTTCTTTTAGGTTGCCCTTCCATGGGAGACGAGGTTCTGGAAGAAGGAGAATTTGAACCCTTCTATACTGCCATTGAAAACGACCTTCAAAACAAACAGGTAGGACTTTTTGGCTCCTATGGCTGGGGAGACGGCCAGTGGATGAGAGATTGGGAGGAGCGGGCCAAAGAAGCCGGCCTTAAGGTATTTGAGGAAGGACTAATTGTTAACGAAACCCCCAATCAAAAAGATATAGACCAGTGTATGGCCTTTGGCAAACGTTTTGCGGGGTTATAAAATTTAAATTGCCTTAGGCAATACGCATAATTAAAAAAGGTGCCGGCAGAATCCCGGCACCTTTTTTATGGAAAAATGCCCCTTTGAAAGAAAAATGGAACATGTTATAATGCTAAAGGGTGGTGAATAACTTGGTCGATATCCTTATGGCTACATACAATGGGGCCAAGCATATTAACAGGCAATTAAACAGCCTGCTGGAGCAAACTTATCAAAACTGGCACCTGTGGGTGCAGGATGATGGTTCGGCTGATGGCACTGTTGATTTAATCAGGGCCTTTATCACCGCCCATCCAGGAAAGGCAACTTTGGTTGAAAACCATCCCCACCCCAAAGGGGCCAGTACCAATTTTTTCAGTCTTCTTCATTTTGCACAAAGGCCCTATGTGTTTTTTTGTGACCAGGATGACTTATGGTACCCTGATAAAATCGAAAAAACCCTTTATATGCTAAAACAGGGAGAAAAAGAAAAGGGCAAAAACCTTCCCTTACTCGTTCATACGGATCTGCGGGTGGTGGATGATAATATGGAAGAAATCGCCCCCTCTTTTATGGCCTATCAAAAATTACAGCAAAGGCCTGCTACTTTGCCCCAGCTTTTATGTCAAAATAATATTACCGGCTGTACCATGGCTGTAAACCGGGCTTTGGTTCAAAAAATGTATACAGGGGTCATCCCCCAGGGTATATTGATGCATGATTGGTGGCTGGGCATCGGTGCTGCGGCCTTCGGGCACATTTATTATCTGCCCCAAAGCACCATGGCCTATTGCCAGCATGGGGAAAACGAGGTAGGGGCGAAAAAAAGCCAACTGGTTATAAATACCCTTGAGGCCTTAGGGCAAAAAGAAACCATGAAGAAAAAGATTGAAAACACCTACCTGCAAGCCCAGGTATTTTATAAAATCTATGGGGAACTTTTACCGGCCCAAGCAGCCAAGATCATTTTGGACTATGGAAACCTTCCCCAACAGGGCAAATTGTACCGGATGAAAAAAATCCTTTTCGGCCCTTATAAGAAGCAGGGCTTTTCCAGAGTTTTAGGGCAACTGGTATACTGCTAAGGAACATTAAAAAGAGAGGAAGACAATTGTGGCAAAACTTTATTTTCGCTACGGGGCCATGGGCTCCAGCAAAACAGCTAACGCCATTATGGTTGAATATAATTACCACGAGCGCAACCAACGGGTGCTGATGGTTAAGCCTCAGCTGGATACCAGGGATGGGGAGCACATGCTCCGCTCCAGAAGCGGCCTTGAAACCAAGTGCCGTTTTATGGAAGAAATGAATGATATTAATATTAAAAAGTACGACTGTGTTATTGTAGATGAGGCTCAATTTTTAACGAAAGCCCAGGTGGAAAAACTGGTGAGTATTGTAGATGATGATAATATTCCCGTCATTGCCTACGGCCTTCGGGCAGATTTTCAGGGCAATTTGTTTGAAGGCAGCCAGTGGCTTTTGGCTTGGGCCGATACCATTGAAGAGGTAAAAACCATTTGCTGGTGCGGTAAAAAAGCCATCTGCAACACAAGAGTTATTGACGGTAAGGCAGTAAAAGAGGGAGAGCAAATTGTTCTTGGAGGCAATGAGGCTTATGTAAGCCTGTGCCGCAAGCATTGGAAAGCCGGTGATTTAGGCTCTTTTGCGCCCTTTTACCACCATGGGAAAGATACCGGCAAACAATTAAAAAACAACTTTTCGCTGTGGGTTGACAAATCAGAGGGAAATGAGTAAAATAAACCTCGACTGCATGGGTTTTGTGGACATGCGGGTGTAACTCAATGGTAGAGTGCCAGCTTCCCAAGCTGGTTACGTGGGTTCGATTCCCATCACCCGCTCCAACCACACGGTTCATGCTGTTCTATTATAAAAAAACAATACTGCTTCATTTTATTAAAGGAGGAACTTTCAATGGGAAAGGCAAAATTTGAAAGAAATAAGCCACACGTAAACATTGGCACCATTGGTCACGTAGACCATGGTAAAACCACTTTAACCGCAGCAATCACCATGGTGCTGGGGGTAAAGGGCGGAGCGCATGCAATGAAGTATGACGAAATTGACAAAGCGCCCGAAGAAAAAGCACGTGGAATCACGATCAATACATCCCACGTAGAGTATGAAACCGAAGCCCGTCACTATGCCCACGTAGACTGCCCAGGCCACGCCGACTATGTAAAAAACATGATTACCGGCGCAGCCCAAATGGACGGCGCGATTTTGGTGGTATCTTCCCCCGACGGCCCCATGCCCCAAACCCGTGAACATATCTTGTTGGCCCGTCAGGTTGGTGTTCCTTACATCGTAGTGTTCATGAACAAAACCGATATGATGGATGATGAAGAATTATTGGAACTGGTTGAAATGGAAATTCGCGAACTGTTAAGCGAATACGATTTCCCCGGCGACGATACCCCCATCATCAAGGGTTCTGCCTTAAAAGCCTTGGAATATATACAGGGCGGCGGCACTGATGTAGAAAACGAAGCTTCCACCAAGCCCATCTTAGAGCTGATGGCCGCTGTTGACTCCTACATCCCTTCACCCGAAAGAGCTGTGGATCAACCCTTCCTCATGCCTGTAGAAGACGTGTTCTCCATTACAGGCCGTGGTACCGTTGCAACCGGCCGTGTAGAACGTGGTTTGGTTAAAGTGAATGATACCGTAGAAATCGTTGGTTTAATGGAAAAAGCCCGCAGCGTAGTAATAACCGGGGTTGAAATGTTCCGTAAATTGTTAGACCAGGCTGAAGCCGGCGATAATATCGGCGTTCTTCTGCGGGGTGTACAAAGAGACGACATTCAGCGCGGCCAGGTGTTGGCAAAACCCGGCACCATTAAACCCCACACCAACTTCATGGGCGAAGTATACGTGCTGACCAAAGATGAAGGCGGCCGTCATACCCCCTTCTTCAACGGCTATCGTCCTCAGTTCTACTTTAGAACAACCGACGTAACCGGCTCCATTAAAATGCCTGAAGGCGTTGAAATGGTTATGCCTGGTGACAACATCCAAATGGAGATTGATTTAATCACTCCCATCGCCATTGAACAGGGCCTGCGTTTTGCTATTCGCGAAGGCGGGCGTACTGTTGGCTCTGGTGTTGTAGCTAAAGTGATCGCTTAAGCAAAACTAAAAGTAAAACTGCCAGCAATAAGCGCTGGCAGTTTTTTTATGCGGATAAATGAAAACAGGCTAAAGCAAAAAGAAAACCCTATTCATTGTAAAAAAGGGGTTAAAAATGCAGAAGATAAAAAAACGCTGAAAAAGGAAAAATGGAACACTAGGATGCGTGTTGATAAAAAAGAGAAAAGATACAGAATAAAGCCCCATAATCAAAGGGATGAAGAAAAAAGAAAAAGCAGAAAAAGTGAAAAAAATTTTAAAAAAAGCTTGCTTTTCGCCGCCCGCTCCGCTATACTATTGAAGCTGTCTGTTTAGGGATGAAATGATAAGTTGCCGTCTGGCCGGACGGGTAATTATCATGGACTAGCCTGGAAATCAGGCGACGGACTTAAGGCGGGGAACTGCACCTGCGAGCAAGCCCCATGCACTTGAGACGAAAGAGGAGGTAAACCAATGGCCAATCAAAAAATCAGAATCAAACTAAAGGCGTATGAGCACACGCTGATCGACCAGTCAGCCCAGCGTATTGTGGATACTGCCAAAAGAACCGGAGCAAAGGTATCAGGGCCTATCCCACTGCCTACAGAAAAGGAAATTATTACCATTTTGCGCTCCCCCCACGTTAACAAAGATAGCCGTGAGCAGTTCGAAATGCGCACTCATAAGCGCTTAATCGATATTCACAACCCGAATCCCCGTACGGTGGACGCCATGATGAAGCTTGATCTTCCTGCTGGTGTCGAAATTGAAATCAAGCTTTAATTTGCAGGAGGTGTGAATCATGAAAAAAGCGATTTTAGGTAAAAAGCTGGGCATGACGCAGATCTTTGCAGAAGATGGACGTTTAATCCCAGTAACAGTTATTGAAGCGGGCCCTTGCACGGTCGTGCAAAAGAAAACCGCCGAAAAAGACGGCTACGAAGCCATTCAAGTTGGATTTGATTCCTTAACCGAAAACAGGGCAAAAAAACTGCTGACCAAACCCGAAGCAGGCCACCTTAAAAAGGCCGGTGTTGCTCCTGTACGTACATTAAAAGAATTCCGCTTAGACGACATTGCGCCATATGAAGTGGGGCAGGAAATTAAAGCTGACATTTTTGTCCAGGGCGACAAAATCGACGTTTCCGGCATCAGCAAAGGCCACGGTTTTACTGGCGTTATTCAGCGCTGGAACCAAAGCACCGGCCCCATGAGCCACGGTTCTAAATACCACAGAGGTGTTGGCGCCATGGCAGCGGCAAGCTATCCTGGCCGCGTATTTAAAAACAAAAAAATGTCAGGCCACTACGGCGATGAAAAAGTAACTATTGCCAACCTGGAAGTTGTGCAGGTTGACAGTGAACGAAATTTATTGTTGGTAAAAGGTTCCGTACCCGGAAATAAAGGTGGATTGCTGTTTATCCGCAATTCACATAAGGCCTAAGCTTGCATAAGGAGGAAGACAGTACAATGCCTAAAACAACTCTATATAATATGGAAGGCAAGGCCCTTGGCGAAATTGAACTAAGTGAAGAAATTTTTGCTGCACCTATTAATGTGGGCGCAATGCATTTGGTTGTTCGCTCTATTCTTGCCAACAAACGCCAAGGGAACCAAAGCACCTTATCCCGCGGCGAAGTTCGCGGCGGCGGACGAAAAATTTATCGTCAAAAAGGAACAGGCAATGCCCGCCACCATGGCAACCGGGCGCCTCAGTTCCGTCACGGTGGAGTGGTATTCGCTCCCAAACCCAGAGATTATGTGGTCAACGTTCCCCGTAAAGTGCGCCGCCTTGCTTTTAAAAGCGCATTAACCTCTAAGCTTAACGCTGGAGAAATTATGGTAATTGATCAGCTGACTTTGGCAGAAGGCAAAACCCGTTTGATGGTTAAAGTATTAAAAGACCTGGAGGCGGCAAAAAACACCCTGATTGTTCTGGAAGACAAGAACGAAAACGTTCAGCGGGCTTCCGGCAACATCCAAGGTTTGAACTATGCCTATGCTAACACTTTAAACGTATACGACATCTTGCGCGCGGGCAAAATCATCTTTACCCAGGGCGCAACCAAAAACGTTGAGGAGGTATACGGACAATGAAAAACCCTCATGACGTGATTTTACGCCCTGTGCTGACTGAAAAAGCTTATGATGGCATTGCCGATAAACGCTATGTGTTTGAAGTAGCCGTTGGTGCCAACAAAACCGAAATCAAGTTAGCCCTTGAAGAAATCTTTAAAGAAGACGGCGTTAAAGTAGAAAGAGTAAACACCATGCGCACCTTAGGTAAAATTAAACGCCAAGGCCAACACCAGGGGCGCACACCAGAAATTAAAAAAGCCTATATTACCTTAAAGAAGGATTCTAAACCCATCCGTTTCTTTGAAGGCATGGCTGAATAAAGCAGGGAGGACTTACCATGGCTATTCGCGTATATAAGCCGACTACGCCCGCCCGGCGCTTTATGTCGGTACTGACCTATGAAGAAATTACCAAGAAAAAACCAGAAAAATCTTTGCTTGAGCCAATGAAAAAGCACGCTGGCCGTAACAAGCAAGGGAAGATCACCGTTCGTCACCGGGGCGGCGGAAACAAAACCCACTACCGTATTATTGACTTTAAACGCAACAAGCTGGAAGTGCCGGCAAAAGTTGCCGCCATTGAATACGACCCAAACCGTTCCGCCTTTATCGCCCTTTTGTTTTATGTAGACGGCGAAAAAAGGTACATCTTAGCCCCCCAGGGGCTGAAGGTGGGAGACAAAGTTGTATCCAGCGAAAGCGCTGACATCAAGGTGGGCAACTCCCTTCCGATTGCAAACATTCCTGTAGGTACTTTGATTCACAACATTGAGCTTAAGCCGGGCCGCGGCGGCCAGTTGGTCCGCTCTGCCGGCAACAGTGCCCAGCTGATGGCAAAAGAAGGAGGCTATGCCCTGCTTCGTCTGCCCTCTGGCGAAGTGCGGAAAGTACCCCTAAACGGCAGAGCCACCATTGGCGTTGTGGGCAACCACGATCATGAAAACGTTCGCATTGGTAAGGCCGGCCGTGTTCGCCACATGGGCAGGCGCCCCAGCGTTCGCGGTGTTGTAATGAACCCCGTTGATCACCCGCATGGCGGCGGTGAAGGAAAATCTCCTGTAGGTATGCCCGCGCCGCTAACACCCTGGGGAAAACCTGCACTAGGTATGAAAACACGCAAACATAAAAAATATTCTAACGATATGATTGTAAAACGTGCGGGTGAAAAATAAGCACGAACCTAGTAGGAAGGAGGCAGTCAACTCATGAGCCGTTCAGTTAAAAAGGGACCTTATATTAGCGCAGTACTGTTAAAGCGCGTAGAAGAAATGAACAATTCCGGCAAAAAAACAGTGCTCAAAACCTGGTCAAGAGCTTCTACTATTTTTCCGGATTTCGTAGGCCACACCATCGCCGTACATGATGGGCGCAAACATGTGCCGGTGTATGTAACGGAGGATATGGTTGGTCATAAACTAGGCGAATTCGCACCCACGCGGACCTTCCGGGGCCACGCCGGGGATAAGGCTAGTGGCCGAAAATAATAGGGAAGGAGTGAGTACCAGATGGCAAAAAACACAAAAGAAAAAGCACTGGCCCGTGAGGCTAACCGCGACAGGCGCCCTCAGGCCCATGTGAAATATGTTCGGATCTCCTCCCGTAAGGTGAAGATCGTGCTTGACTTAATTCGCGGAAAAAATGTGGACGAAGCATCAGCCATTTTAATGTATACCCCCAAAGCCGCATCACCGGTATTGCTAAAACTTTTAAACAGTGCCATTGCCAATGCGGTAAACAACCAGGATATGGACCGAAGCGCCTTATACGTGGCCGAAGTTTATGCCAACCAGGGGCCTACATTAAAACGATACCTTGCAAGAAGCCGCGGAAGCGCAGCCCCCATTTTAAAACGCACCAGCCATATTTCGATTGTGCTGGATCAAAAGTAATCTGAAGGAGGAGGTTATCAAATGGGTCAGAAAGTGAACCCACACGGCGCTCGTGTAGGCGTTATATTCGACTGGAGTACACGTTGGTATTCCGGAAAAAAAGATTTTGCGAACAACCTCGTTGAGGATTACAACCTTCGCAAAATGTTAAAAGAAAAGTATTATACAACAGGCATCAGCCGCATTGATATTGAAAGAAGTGCCAACCGCATTACTGTAAATATCTTTACCGCAAAGCCTGGTATGATTATTGGCCGCGGCGGCGCAGGGATTGAAGCCCTTAAAAAAGACATTGATAAAATGTTGGGCCGCCCCGCTCAGTTAAATGTAATGGAAATTAAAAACCCCGACACCGACGCTCAACTTGTAGCCGAGAATATTGCCCAGCAACTGGAGAAGCGCATCAGCTTCCGCCGTGCGATGAAACAATCCATTCAGCGCTCGATGCGCGCGGGTGTAAAGGGAATTAAAACAGCTGTTGGCGGCCGGTTAGGCGGCGCAGACATTGCTAGAACCGAACACTACCACGAAGGTTCTATTCCCCTGCAAACCCTGCGGGCCAACATTGACTATGGCTTTGCAGAAGCCCATACTACTTACGGCCGTATCGGTGTGAAAGTTTGGATTTATAAGGGACAGATTTTGCCTAAGGCTAAGCAAGCCCCGGCCCCTGCCCGCAGCGAAGGAGGCAAGTAACCCATGTTAATGCCCAAAAGAGTGAAACGCCGTAAAGTGTTTCGTGGCCGGATGAAGGGAAAAGCTTCCCGCGGCAATCTCATTGCTTATGGTGAATTTGGTTTGGTGGCAGCAGAACCTTGTTGGATCACAAGCCAGCAAATTGAAGCAGCCCGTATTGCAATGACCCGTTACACTAAGCGTGGCGGACAAGTATGGATTAAAATTTTTCCCGATAAACCTGTAACTGAAAAACCTGCTGAAACACGCATGGGATCGGGCAAAGGTTCACCGGAATACTGGGTAGCAGTTGTAAAGCCCGGCAGGGTCATGTTTGAAATTGCCGGCGTTAGTGAGGAAGTAGCCAGAGAAGCGCTGCGTTTAGCCTCCCATAAGCTGCCCCTAAAAACCAAGTTTGCCAAAAAAGAAGATTTGGCGAAGAAGTACGAAGCGGGTGGTGATAGTAAATGAAGGCAAAAGAGTTTGCAGCAATGAACCAAGAACAGCTGAATGAAAAGGTGAATGAGCTGAAAAGCGAGCTATTCAACCTTCGTTTCCAACTCGCCACTGGCCAGTTGGAAAACACGATGCAGATTTCTTATGTAAAAAGAGATATTGCCCGTGCCAAGACCGTCCTACGTCAACTGGAACAAAAACAGGCTTAAAGTTTGTGAAAGGAGGCAACCGCTTCAATGTCTGAACAAAGAGGAATTAGAAAGAGCCGCATAGGTGTTGTGGTAAGCGACAAGATGGACAAAACCATCGTTGTATCCATCAAAACCCGTGTCCGCCATCCCTTATATGGGAAAATTATGAATCAAACAAGCAAATTAAAAGCCCACGATGAGAATAACCAGTGTGGTATCGGCGATACTGTACGGGTTATGGAAACCAGGCCCCTTAGCAAAACCAAGCACTGGCGCCTAGTTGAGATCATCGAGAAGGCTAAGTAATGAGCCGTCGTAAAGGAGGAAGTTTCCATGATCCAGCCGCAAACGCGACTTAAGGTGGCCGATAACTCCGGCGCCAAAGAAATTATGTGCATCCGCGTGCTCGGCGGTTCGTTCCGCCGTGATGGCTCCATTGGTGATATTATTGTGGCAAGTGTTAAAAGCGCAAACCCTGGTGGCGCTGTTAAAAAGGGTGACGTAATCAGAGCGGTTATCGTTCGCACCCGTAAAAACCGCCGCAGACCCGATGGAAGCTACATCAAATTTGACGATAACGCAGCTGTTATCATCAATGACCAAAAAATGCCCCGCGGAACCCGTATATTCGGACCTGTAGCCCGTGAGCTGCGCGAAAAAGATTTTATGAAAATTGTTTCGCTGGCTCCTGAAGTATTATAAGGAGGTGTAACGATTATGCATGTTCGTTCAAATGATCAGGTCGTTGTCATCTCCGGAGACAACAAGGGACAACAAGGAAAAATTTTAACTGCCTATCCTAAAACAGGCAGAGTGATTGTTGAAGGCGTTGCATTGGTAAAAAAACACCAAAAGCCACGCCGTCAGGGAGAAGCTGGGGGAATTATTACGAAGGAAAGTACTATTGATGCCTCCAACGTAATGCTAATTTGCCCCAAATGCTCCAAACCGACCAGAGTAAACCACGCAAAGGCTGAAATGGAAGGAAAAGATGGAATTAAAAAAATGAAGAGCGTACGAGTATGTAAAAAGTGCGGCGCTCAAATTGATCAGTAAAGGAGATTCAGCCCATGGCTACCAGATTAAAAGAAAAATATTTAGCCGAAGCTGCACCTGCTTTACAGCAAAAATTCGGCTATAAAAACGTGATGCAAACACCAAAACTGGAAAAAGTTGTGATTAACATCGGTCTTGGTAATGCAAAGGATAACCCGAAAAAATTTGAAGCAGCGGTAAATGAGCTAACGGTTATTTCCGGCCAAAAACCCCTTACGATTAAAGCGAAAAGAAGCGTAGCTAACTTTAAGCTTCGTGAAGGGATGAATATTGCTACAAAAGTAACTTTACGGGGCAAGCAAATGGAAGAGTTTGTTGATAAACTCATTAACATCGCCCTTCCCCGTGTACGCGACTTTAGAGGCGTATCCAACAAGGCTTTTGACGGCCGGGGCAACTACGCCTTAGGCATAAAGGAACAATTGATTTTTCCCGAAATAAACTACGACACTGTAGAAGAAATTCGCGGAATGGAAATCATCTTTATTACAACAGCAAATACCGATGAGGAATGTAAAGAACTCTTAACCCTCCTTGGTATGCCATTTGCACATTAAAGGGAGGAGTAAAAGTTATGGCTAAAAAAAGTATGATTATCAAACAACAAAGAGAGCCTAAGTTCTCCACCCGTGCATATACACGTTGCCGCATTTGCGGAAGACCTCACGCAGTGCTCCGTAAATATGGTGTTTGCCGTATTTGCTTTAGAGAATTAGCTTATCAAGGTCAAATCCCCGGCGTACGCAAAGCCAGTTGGTAATAGGGGAAGAACGGAAGGAGGTCCATTAGATGCTCGTGAATGATCCAGTTGCCGATATGCTTACCCGCATTCGCAATGCACAGGTTGCAAAGCATGATGCTGTGTTGGTGCCTGCAAGCAACACCAAAAAAGCCATTGCCAAGATTCTTTTGGCAGAAGGCTATGTAAAAGCAGTAGATTATGTAAAAGATGGGTCTTCAAACAATATTAAAATTGTTTTGAAGTACCTTGATGGAAAAAACCAACCGGTTATTGCCGGCTTAAAAAGAATTTCAAAACCCGGTTTACGGGTTTACGCAAAATGCAATGACCTGCCTAAGGTTTTAGGCGGGCTGGGTATTGCAATTATTAGTACATCAAAAGGAATTATGACCGATAAACAAGCCCGTCAAAGCGCCATGGGTGGCGAAGTGATGGCTTATATCTGGTAATAAACCGACACGTCAATGGAGGTGCGCTTATGTCTAGAATCGGAAAGCTTCCGATCACAATTCCCGCGGGCGTGACGGTGACGGTGGCAGACGACAACACTGTAACAGTTAAAGGCCCAAAAGGTGAACTGTCCCAGTGGGTCAACCGTGATATTACCGTTGAGCAGGAAGGCAATGTCCTTACCCTGATTCGCCCGTCCGATGCAAAGCCCCATAAGGCCATGCACGGATTATACCGCAGTTTAGTTAACAACATGGTTGTTGGCGTAACAGACGGATACTCAAAAACTTTAGAACTGGTTGGTACCGGTTACCGGGCACAGGTAGATGGAAAGAAGTTAACCCTAAATGTTGGCTACTCTCATCCCGTTGTGTTTGAAGCACCGGAGAATGTCAGTTTTGAAACCCCCGCCGCTACAAAAATTATTGTTAAAGGCATTAGCAAGCAAGTAGTAGGCAACTTGGCAGCCGACATTCGTGCCGTACGTAAACCCGAGCCTTACCTTGGTAAAGGCATTAAGTACGAAAACGAATATATCCGCCGCAAAGAAGGAAAAACCGGTAAATAAGAAAGGGAGTGAACGCAGATGTTTAAAAAGCTTGACCGGAATAAGAATCGTGCTATCCGTCATGCTCGGATTCGTAAAAAAATCAGCGGCACCCCCGAAATGCCGCGTCTGTGCGTTTTTCGCAGTACAAATCACATCTATGCCCAAATCATTGATGATTTAAAAGGGCATACCTTAGTAGCTGCTTCAACGATTGACCCTCAATTAAAGGGACAGCTTGAAGAAGTAGATAAAAAAGGTGCCTCAAAACTTGTGGGCAAGCTTATTGCCGAGCGAGCTTTGCAAGCGGGCATCAAATCAGTAGTGTTTGATCGGGGCGGTCATGTTTATACCGGCCGTGTTGAACAGTTAGCTGCTGGTGCCCGTGAAGCGGGTCTGGAATTCTAAGAGAAGGAGGAAGAGCTATGCAACGCTACGAGCAGCCCAGCGAGTTTAAAGAAAGATTAGTATCTGTAAACCGCGTTACCAAAGTTGTAAAAGGTGGTCGTAACTTCCGTTTTGCCGCATTGGTAGTGGTTGGTGATGAGAATGGCCGTGTAGGAGCAGGGCTTGGTAAAGCCACTGAAATTCCTGAAGCCATTCGCAAAGCCGTTGAAGATGCAAAAAAACACTTAATCAACGTATCTTTAGATGGAACAAGTATCCCTCATGAGTCAACAGGATATTATGGCACAAGCAAAGTTGTTCTGCTTCCTGCCCCGGAAGGTACAGGTGTTATCGCCGGTGGCGGAACCCGTGCAGTATTGGAACTGGCAGGTGTTCAGGATATTCGTACCAAATCTTTTGGCAGCAGCAATAAGATCAACGTAGTGAAGTCAACCCTAAATGGGCTGAACCAACTTCGCTCTGCTGAAGAAGTTGCCAGAATGCGCGGTAAAACCGTTGAGGACATATTAGGCTAGAGAGGGGAAAACAAAAATGAAATTAAAAGTAACTTTAAAAAAATCCCCCATCGGCAGCTTGAAAGTCCATATTGATACGATTAAAGCATTGGGGCTTCGCAAAATTGGTCAAACAGTGATCAAAGAAGATAACCCCTGCATCAGGGGACAAATATTCCGCGTAAAACATATGGTTTTAGTGGAAGAAATTAACGAGTAAAGGAGGGGAAGCCCATGAAATTGCATGAATTAAAGCCTGCCGCAGGTTCTACTGCCACTCCAAAACGGTTGGGTCGCGGCACAGGATCTGGATTGGGAAAGACCTCCGGTAAAGGGCACAAAGGCCAACTGGCACGTTCAGGCGGCGGGAAAGCTCCGGGCTTTGAAGGGGGTCAAATGCCTTTAACCCGGCGTGTGCCCAAAAGAGGATTTACCAATATTTTTTCTAAAAAATATGCTACTGTAAACGTGGAGCGCCTTAACATTTTCGAAGACGGAGCTGTAGTTACCGTGGAATCCCTCATTGGAGCCGGTTTAATCAAAAAAACTTTAGACGGCGTAAAAATTCTGGGTGATGGCGAACTAACCCGGAACTTAACTGTGAAGGCCACCAAGTTTACAGATTCTGCAAAGGAAAAGATTGAGGCACTCGGCGGGAAAGCCGAGGTGATTTAACCATGTGGGAAACGTTACGGAATGCATGGAGCGTAAAGGATATACGAAAGAAGATTCTGTATACATTTTTCATGCTGCTGATCTTCCGCCTTGTAGGGGTTATTCCCGCGCCCGGCATTGACAACGCAGCGGTTAAAGCCAGCCTTGGAATGGAAACACTGCCCATTTTCGGCGTGTTAAATATGATGACAGGGGGCGACTTCTCCCAGATGACCGTTATGGCCATGGGTATCTCTCCTTACATCAACGCTTCCATTATTATGCAGCTGCTAACCATTGCCATCCCGGCTCTGGAGCGAATGCAAAAAGAAGGCCAGGAAGGCCAAAAAAAGATCAACCGGATTAGCCGCTATGTAACCATCGGCCTGGCTGTTGTTCAAGCAATCGGCTTGGCCGCCGGCCAACGGTTTATTTTGCCGGGTTGGCAAAACTACGTGCTGGTTGGCTTAAGTATGGCCGCCGGTACAGCACTGGCTATGTGGATTGGTGAAAATATTACCGAAAAAGGCATTGGAAATGGTATTTCCCTTCTCATCTTTGTAGGTATTATTTCTAACTTGTTCTCAGGCTTTGTAAATCTGTTTGCCAATGCTTTTGCTGCAACCAGCATCGGCCCTTGGCTTAGCCTCTTAGGCGTAGCTGCTGTAACCTTGGTGATTGTTACAGCCGTTACCTTTGTTGAACTGGGTGAGAGAAGAATACCCGTTCAGTATGCAAAGCGGGTTGTGGGACGGAAAATGTATGGGGGCCAAAGCACCCATATTCCACTAAAGGTAAATGCTACCGGCGTTCTGCCTTTGATTTTCGCCTCCTCTTTCCTAGCCTTTCCTGGAACGATTGCCCAGTTGGTTGCCCCTGGCAGCGGCGCTGCAAAATGGTTCTCGGCCAACATGAGCCAAACTTCATTTTGGTATAATCTGATTATGTTCCTGCTGATTATTGCTTTTGCTTATTTTTATAAGTCCATCAGCTTTAACCCTCAGGATATCGCAAAGAATATTCAACAACAAGGTGGGCTTATTCCTGGCATCCGTTCAGGAAAGGCCACTGTAGATTTCTTAGCCAGGTCAAGTAACCGCCTCACTTTGTTTGGTGCCTTGTTCCTTGGCATTCTGGCAACCTTGCCAGGCTTTCTTCTGGTGGCTTTGGGACTGCAAATTCCCTTTGGCCCCTCATCTATGCTCATTGCAGTAAGTGTTGCCCTTGAAACCATGCGTGAGATTGAAAGCCAGCTGGTAACAAGAAACTACAAAGGATTCTTATAAAATCAATTTTATCCATCATAGGTTTTGAGCAGTCAAAACCTATGATGGACAACCCTGTTTAAAAACTAGAAGGAGGGGTATAGATGAATATTATTTTCTTAGGACCTCCCGGAGCAGGCAAAGGGACTCAGGCTCAGAAAGTATGTGAAGCCTTGGGCATTCCACAAATTTCTACCGGTGATATTCTTCGCCGCTCCATAGCAGAGAAAACCCAAGTAGGCTTGGAAGCAAAGAGTTACATGGATCAAGGCAAACTGGTTCCCGATAGTGTTGTCATTGCCATTGTAAAACAGCGTCTAAATGAAAAAGATGCACAAAAGGGCTACCTGCTGGACGGGTTCCCTAGAACGGTGCCCCAGGCCCAGGCACTAAATGAAATTACTACCATTGATATGGTGATAAACATTAAAGTGGCAGACGAGAAGTTGGTTGCCCGCCTATCAGGCCGGCGGGTTTGCTTACACTGTGGAGCCACATACCATGTAAGCATGCTAGACGGCCAAACTCAGTGTAGTGCTTGTGGAAAACCATTGGTTCAGCGAGACGACGATAAGGAAGACACTGTTCGTAACCGCTTGAAGGTATACCATGAACAAACGGCCCCCTTGGTTGATTTTTATCAAAAAGAAGGCAAACTCCAGTCTGTTGACGGAGATCGTCCCATGGACGAAATTCTAAAAGACATTTTAACCTTGTTAGAGGCGGCGCAATGATATACCTAAAAAATCCGCAGCAGATCGATAAAATGCGTATTGCGGGGGAAAAGCTATATCAGGTTTTGCAGGAGTTAAAGCGGGTTATTGCCCCGGGCATGACTACCGCCCAGCTGGACACCTACGCCCATGAATTGATCTTAAAGCAAAAGAGTCTTCCTTCTTTTTTAAATTACCACGGTTACCCGGCCAGCCTGTGTACTAGCGTTAACGAAGAAGTGGTTCATGGCATCCCCAGCGAAAAGATTGAACTAAAGGCAGGGGACATTCTCAGCATTGACTGCGGCCTTGTTTTTGAAGGCTGGCAGGCAGACAGCGCCTTTACGGTGGGTATTGGCCAGATCAGCCAAGAGGCGAAGGAACTGATTGCCCATACAGAAAAATGTTTTTGGCTAGGGGCTAAGCAAGCCATTACAGGGAATCGGGTGGGCGATATTGGCCATACGGTACAAAGCTATGCAGAAAAGCAAGGCTACGGGGTTGTACGGGATTTGACGGGCCATGGTATTGGACGCAGCTTACATGAAGACCCCAGCGTACCTAACTTTGGCCAACAAGGCCATGGTATTCGCCTGCGAAAGGGCATGACCATCTGCATTGAGCCCATGATTACCGCCGGAAACTGGATGGTGGAAGAAATGCCAAATGAATGGACTTTTTCCACTGTGGATAAGAGTTTGGCGGCCCATTATGAACACACCATTGCCATAAATGAAAAAGGCCTGCCGGAAATACTGACCTTACCAGGTTTCACTTGGGAGGAGGCAGGGGATGCAAGGTGATGATTGTTGCCCTGGCCGGATTGTTCTTTCAATCAAAGGGCGAGACAAAGGCCGATATTTTATCATTATGGCCCTGGCAAGCCGGGACCGGGTGATGGTAGCCGATGGGGTAACCCATAAAATTCAAAAGGTAAAAAAGAAGAACATCAAGCATTTAAAAGCAACACCCATTATATGCGAAGAGATGCAAAAGGCCCTTGAAGAAAAAGTCTTTTTAGATAACAGCCACATCCGTAAAGCTTTACAAATAAGGGGATACGGAACTGATAAACCACAAGGAGGAATGTGACATTGTCCAAAAGTGATATCATCGAAATGGAAGGACAAGTAGTTGAAACACTGCCCAATGCGATGTTTTTGGTAGAATTACCCAACGGACACCGTATTACAGCCCATATTTCGGGCAAAATGCGGATGAACTTTATACGCATCTATCCCGGAGACAAGGTGACAATTGAACTTTCTCCTTATGATTTAACTCGGGGAAGGATTACATGGCGGGCCAAGGGCTAAAAAGCGTTGGCCATTACGAAAGGGAACAAGGAGGAATAGACCGTGAAAGTAAGATCTTCTGTTAAACCAATTTGTGAAAAATGTAAAATCATTAAACGAAAAGGTCGCATTATGGTTATTTGCGAAAATCCAAGACATAAACAAAAGCAAGGATAACCACAGTTTTTTAAAACCTGTTTACGGGCTTTAAAACATGTGGTATAATGTATAGGTTGCACGAAGGTTAAGTTTGTGGGCGGCTGCACAATTTTTATTGTGAACCACAAGCTTTTCTATAGATCAAGGCTGGCTAAATAGCTGGCTTGCTACTTGTGCTCCGCCCTAAAAGCGTAAAGCACAACATTAAAACGTAAAAATTAGCAGTGATATTTGGAGGTGTTTATCACAGATGGCACGCATTCAAGGCGTAGACCTGCCAAGAGAAAAGCGGGTGGAAATCGGCCTAACCTATATTTTTGGTATCGGCTTAGCCACCTCACAAAAAATTTTACAAGCAACGGAAATTGATTCGAGCATTCGCGTAAAAGATCTCTCCGAGCAAGACGTAAGTAAGCTCCGTGAGTACATTGAACACAATGTGAAAACCGAGGGTGACTTACGCCGTGATATTTCAATGAACATTAAACGCTTAATGGAAATTGGCTGTTACCGTGGTGTTCGCCACCGCCGCAGTTTACCTGTTCGCGGGCAAAACACCAAGCAAAACGCGCGCACCCGTAAGGGGCCTAAGCGCACCATTGCCGGGAAGAAAAAGGCAGCGAAGTAATTAAAATATTAACCGCCCACAGGGCACGGAGGGATGCATAAATGGCACCTAAGTCAAAGGTGAAAAAATTGTCGCGCAGACGCCGTGAAAAGAAAGTAGTCGTTAGCGGCGCTGCACATATCAGCTCTTCTTTTAATAACACCATTGTTACCTTAACCGATACTGCAGGCAACGCTTTAAGTTGGGCCAGCGCAGGCGGTTTGGGTTTTAGAGGAAGTAAAAAATCCACTCCTTTTGCTGCGCAGGTCGCTGCAGAAACTGCTGCGAAAGCTGCAATGGAGTTTGGATTAAAAACAGTTGAAGTATTTGTAAAAGGCCCCGGATCCGGTAGAGAAGCTGCCATTCGTTCGCTGCAAACAGCGGGCCTTGAAGTCAATATGATTAAGGACGTAACACCCATTCCTCATAATGGATGCCGTCCTCCCAAACGTAGAAGAGTATAACAGAGGAGGTTACAACTATGGCTAGAAATACCGATCCAATTGCAAAACGTTGCAGGGCCTTAGATATCTCCCCTGCAATGATGGGCTATGGAAATAAAAAATCTAACCGTAATCCTGGTGGAACACGGCGTAGAAAAGCCAGCGAATATAGCTTACAGCTAAAAGAAAAGCAAAAGGTTAAATTTGTTTATGGTATTATGGAAAAACAATTTGAACGGTACTATGAAAAAGCTGCCAATATGAAAGGGATTACAGGCGAAAACCTGCTATCTTTCTTAGAACGCAGGCTGGACAACGTGGCATACCGCTTAGGCTATGGCAAAACCAGACGCCATGCACGTCAGTTGGTTACCCACGGTCATGTTTTAGTTAACGGCAAGCGGGTCGATATTCCGTCTTATTTGGTAGATGTGAACGACGTGATTACCGTAAAAGCAAAAACAAAAGAGAATGAGCACTTTAAGGTGCTGCGGGAAGAAGGGAACACCTTAATTCCTAAATGGCTGACTTTTGATGCAAAAGAGCTGGCTGGCACCATTGTTGCCTTGCCTGCAAGAGATGATATTGATTTGCCCGTACAGGAAAACCTAATTGTCGAGTTCTATTCCCGTTAGTGCTGGCGAGAAATCCTCGGCCGATGTTTTCATTAAGGGGGTAAATTATTTATGGTCGAAATTGAAAAGGCCCACATTGAATGTGTTGAATTAGGCGAAAATAACCGTTATGGCAAGTTTGTGATTGAACCGCTGGAAAGTGGTTTTGGGCACACTTTGGGTAATGCTTTGCGCCGTGTGCTTTTGTCATCCTTACCGGGTGCAGCTGTTACTTCTATTCAATTAGAAGGAGTTCAGCATGAGTTTTCAACCATTACTGGGGTTAAAGAAGATGTAGTAGAATTAATATTGAATTTTAAAGAGTTGGTGCTGAAGAGCCACTCTCTGGAGCCAAAGCAGGTAACCTTAACCGCTCAAGGCCCGGGAGAAGTCAAGGCATCGGATATTGTGGCTGATGATGAGATTGAGATTATTAACCCCGACCTTCACCTTGCAACCTTAAGTGAAGACGGCAAGTTGGATATTCGCTTGACCATTGGTAATGGCCGTGGTTATGTAACAGCTGAAAAGAACAAAACGTTTAATACACCCATTGGCGTAATTCCAATTGATTCGATTTTCAGCCCCGTAAAAAAGGTAAACTACACCATTGAAGATACCCGTGTAGGCCAAATTACGGACTATGACCGCCTTACTTTAGAAGTATGGACCAATGGCAGTTTGCTTCCAGATGAAGCGATTAGCTACGCAGCCAAAATATTAAGCGAACATCTTTCTTTGTTTATTGGGCTAACGGATCAGGAAATGCCTGTGAACTTTAATACACCCGAAGAAGATAAGAAAGAAAAAGTGCTTGAAATGACCATTGAAGAGCTGGATCTTTCTGTTCGTGCCTACAACTGCTTAAAGCGCGCCGGCATAAACTCTGTTGGCGAATTGATTGAACGCAGTGAAGAGGACATGATGAAGGTCCGTAACTTAGGGCGCAAGAGCCTTGAGGAAGTGGTCAAAAAATTAGGTGCGCTTGACTTGAGCTTGCGCCCGAACGACGAATAATAAACTATTGGATGAGATTTCCATAAAAGGAGGAAACGTTCCATGGCGCAACGTAAATTGGGGCGCACTGCTGACCAACGAAAAGCATTGCTAAGGAACCAGGTGACCAACCTGATTTGGTATGGCCGCATTGAAACTACCTTAGCACGTGCTAAAGAAGTGCGTAGTGCCGCAGAAAAAATGATCACATTAGCTGTTCGTGAATGTGAGAATACTGTTGATGCACAAAAGCAATTCCATAATGAAAAAGGTCAAATCGTTACCATTGACGTGGTAAACGACGCTCCTTCCAAGCTCCACGCCCGCCGTCAAATGCTTGCTTATTTGTATGAGCTCAAAGAAGAAAAGCAGGATGGGGAGACGAAAAGCGAATACCGTGAGCGGACAAAGGATGTTAAATATCCTGTTGTTGAAAAGCTGTTCCGGGAGATCGGACCCAAATACAAGGCACGCAATGCTGAAAAGAACTGTGCCGGTGGCTATACCAGAATTTATAAATTAGGCCCTCGCCGTGGCGATGCTGCCGAAATGGTTATTATTGAACTGATTTAGTCGGTATAGACAATTTTAAAAAGCGGTTTTGTAGGGCGAAAGCATGGAAGAAACTTCCACCTATAAACCGCTTTTTTTGAAAGGATTCATTATGAGCTGGCTTGCGGGAATTTTACTGTTCGTCGTTGATCGGGGCTCCAAATGGCTGACCTTGGCCTTTTTGAAAGGCGAAGAGCCTCTTTGGGTTATTCCCGAAATTTTTCGGCTCAACTATACAATCAATCCGGGGGTTGCCTTTGGCCTTTTTGAAAATTGGGCCCATTTGCAACCTTATTTTGCCCTTGGGGTGGTGGCCTTGTTTGTTTTATTGCTGTGGCGTTACCAATTTTCAACCTTTGAGCAAATCTGTTTTAGCCTGATTATCGCCGGCGCCTTAGGCAATGCCGTAGACCGGTTTTTATACGGCCACGTTATTGATATGCTGGAATTTACCTTTATCCCTTTCCCCGTTTTTAATATGGCGGATGTAGGCGTGGTTTTTGGGGCCGCAGGACTTATGCTAGCATTGGTTTTTTCTAAAAAAACCCTTTTGAAAAAAGAAAGGAACCATATAGATGAAGGATAGCCGTTGTATATTAGGCGATGGCTTGACCCGCCTGGACCTACTTTTGGCTAGAGAAACAGGTCTTTCAAGGGGAAAAGTCCAAGACTTGGTCAAGAAGGGCGCCTGCAGGATTGATGGAGTAACCGAGCTTAAAACCAGGACCAAGGCTCCTGAAGGGGCGCAAATCATCCTAGTTTTGCCCGAAAAAACACCGGGGGAAGAACCTCTGGTACCCCAGGCACTGCCCCTTGACATCCTTTATGAAGATGACTGGGTTTTAGCTTTAAACAAACCAAGCGGCATGGTGGTACACCCGGGGGCTGGAAATAACAAGAATACCCTGGCCAATGCTTTGCTATACCACGTTTCAAATCTTTCCCAAATTGGGGGGCAACAACGGCCGGGCATTGTTCACCGGCTGGACAAGGATACCTCCGGCTTGATTTTAGTAGCCAAGGATGATGAGACCCACCTGGCTTTAAGCCGGCAGCTAAAGGCCAGACAGGTTGAAAAGCATTATCTCGCTTTGGTGTGGGGTAATATCAAAGAAGAAGGGGAGATAAACCGCCCCATTGCCCGAAGCAAAAAAGACAGAAAAAAAATGGCCCTTGACCCTTTGGGGAAGAAAGCGCTAACAAAGTGGCAGCGGCTGAACCAAAAAGGCCAGTATAGCCTTTTGGATGTTCAGATTATCACCGGGCGCACTCACCAAATACGGGTACACATGGCCTCCCTTGGCCATCCGGTGGTGGGGGATGTCATTTACGGCAAAAAAGAGAAAAAAAAGACTGCCCGACTAATGCTTCATGCCCATAGCCTTACCTTTTTTCATCCCCATCTCAAAAAGCGAATGACCTTAACCGCACCGGTCCCCGCTGTATTTGAACAATGGTTTTCTCCTTTAATCTAAAATTGATAAATAAATGGCTTTTTATTGAATAATTGTATCCAATACTGTATAATATAGGTACTGCAAAGAGGGAGGTATGCCTATGCCAGATGCATTTGAAACCACGAAACTGTCGCCTATTGTTGAAACGGGGAATGTTGCTAAGGACATTTTGATTTACGTTTACCATGCATTGCAAGCAAAGGGCTATGATCCAATTACACAAATTGTTGGCTACTTAATTTCTGGCGATCCTACGTACATTACAAGCTATAATCAGGCTAGAAGCATGATTTGCAGGCTGGAACGGGACGAGATCATCGAAGAGCTGGTAAGTTATTACCTGGCAGGCCAAACAAAGGCATGATCAAGCAAAAAGTACTTGGGAAAACAGGCTTATTTGTTTCTTCCCTTGCTTTTGGCACTTTAACCATCAGCCCTTTGCAGCAAAACATGGCCCCTGAAAAAGGGAGGGATTTGATTTTATATGCCGCCCAAAAGGGGATTACCCTGTTTGATACCGCCCAGCTGTACCATACCTACCAGCCCTTAGCCCTGGCCCTTAAAGCAAACCCGGGGATTCAGGTGGCAACAAAAACCTACGCCTTTAACCAAGCGGAGGCTCAAAAGGCTTTTGATGAGGCGAGAAAACAACTCAATAAAGACGTTATCGACATTTTTTTACTTCATGAACAAGAAAGCATGTATACCTTAAAGGGCCATAGGGAAGCTTTCGAGTTTTTTTTATCTCAAAAAGCAAAAGGAACGATTAAAGCCGTAGGGGTTTCCACCCATAGGGTGGAGGTGGTAGATTATGCACCTCGCTATCCGGGGATGGATGTAATACACCCTTTGATAAACTGCCAGGGCATTGGCATTGCTGATGGAAGCCGCCAGCAGATGGAGGAAGCCTGCCAAAGGGCTCACCAGGCAGGTATTGGCATTTACGGCATGAAAGCCCTGGGGGGCGGGCATCTGCTAAACCGGGCAAGGGAAGCCATTGCCTATGTACGCAATTTGCCCTTTATGGATGCTGTGGCTCTAGGCATGCAGTCTTTTGAAGAGATTGATGTAAACGCAGCCCTGTTTTCAGATGAGGAGCCTGCTGAAAAGGCCCTTGAGAAAACAAAAAAAAGCCCCAGAAAATTACTGATACACGATTGGTGCATTAGCTGCGGTGCCTGTCAAAAACGCTGCGGCCAGGGAGCCATCAAGGTAGAAAAGGGCAAAACGGTTGTAGACCATGAATTATGTGTACGCTGCGGCTATTGTGCGGCTGCTTGCCCGGAGTTTTGTATAAAGGTGATATAGTGAACTTGAAAATTGTAGCCCTGGATATAGGGGATGTGCGCATTGGTATTGCGGTAAGCGACGAGCGCCGGCTGATTGCAACCCCTCTTGAGGTATATAAGCGAATAGGCTATGGGCCCGATACACGGCACATTGCCGGTATTTGCGAGGAAAATCAAACAACGTGGGTTTTGTGCGGACTGCCAATGAACATGGACGGCACTGAGGGTAGTCAGGCTCAAAAGACAATGGATTTTGCCATGCAACTGCATAAGGCAGGGCTGAAGGTCTTCTTTCAAGATGAACGGATGACCACCCTCGTTGCTGAAAAGGCCTTAATTCAGGGGGGCATGCGCCGGGAAACCCGGAAAGGGACTGTAGATAAAGTGGCTGCTGCCTTGATTTTGCAGCAGTGGCTGGATCAAAATAAAGAGCCGGCAGATTTCTTTAAAGAAAGGGAAGAGAAAGTAATGGAAATACAGGAGACGATAATCGAATTAATTGATGAAGAAGGAAAAGAGGTTCAATTTGAACACTTAATGACCATTGAGCATGAGGAGGAGTACTACATCGTGCTTGTGCCGGTTATGGAAGGGGAAGACGACGAGGAAGAAGAAGTAGTCATTCTCAAACTCGAAAAAGATGAACAAGGGGAAGACTGTTATGTGAGCATAGAAGAAGAAGAGATTTTAGATACGGTGTTCGCCATGTTTATAAAGGCCATGGAGGAAGAGCTGGAAGATGAAGAGGAAGAAGAAGATGCTCAAACACCTTTTTTAAACTAGAAAAGTACAGGGGCAGTTTTCTTTATAACCAAAAAGAGAACTGCCTTTTTCAATGTAAATTGACAGGTAGATCAAAGTAGGATACAATTTTTAATCATTCCTTTTGGAGGTATGCTTTGATGAAAGTGAAGGTTGTAAAGTTTGGTGGAAGCTCCCTGGCTGATGCTGTACATTTTAGGCAGGTGAAAGAAATTATACGGATGGATCCCAGCCGGGCTTATGTCGTGCCAAGTGCACCGGGCAAAAGGGAGCCCCAGGATGAGAAGGTGACAGACTTGCTGTACTTATGCCAAAGCAAGGCTGGGGCCAACCTTGATTTTAAAGAAGAGTTTGCCCAAATAAAAGAGCGGTTCATGGATATTGTTGACCAGTTGGAATTAGCCATTGACCTGGGGCCACACTTTGATCAAATTGAAAAAAATCTGAAAGAAAAGGCCAGCCCGGCTTATGCCGCCAGTAGGGGGGAGTACCTAAACGGACTGATTTTGGCCGAATACTTAAAATGGCCCTTTGTTGACCCGGCTCAATTGATTGTCTTTGATGGTCAGGGCCATTTTGACCATGAGAAAAGCAAAGCAACCATTCAAAAGGTTCTTTGCCAGTACCCTACCGCGGTCATCCCCGGTTTTTATGGGGCTGGCCCCAAGGGTGAAATATGCACCTTTTCAAGGGGGGGCAGCGACATTAGCGGCGCCATTGTAGCCAGTGCCGTTCAAGCCAAGGTGTACGAAAACTGGACGGATGTATGCGGCTTTTTAATGGCGGACCCCCGAGTGGTTGAATCCCCTTTGGGCATTGAAAAAATAACGTACCAGGAACTGAGGGAATTGTCGTATATGGGGGCAAGCGTGCTGCATGAGGATGCCATCTTCCCTGTTCACCGGGCAGGCATTCCCACCAATATTAGAAATACAAACCAGCCTGATCATCCGGGAACCTGGATTGAGTACGGCACAAAATCCGGCAATCAAAAACATGTGATTACCGGCCTTGCGGGAAAAAAAGGTTTTTCGGTGATTACCATTGAAAAAGCCATGATGAATGCGGAACTTGGCTTTGGCCGCAGGGTCCTTGAAGTGCTGGAGGAGAAGAGCATTTCATTTGACCATGTAACCACCGGCATTGACACCATGTGCGTGGTGGTTGCCAGGGATCGGCTTTTGCCCTACCAGCGGGAAGTAGTTCAAAACATTCTTTCTAAAACAGGGGCTGATGCAGTGGCTGTAAAAGAAGGCATGGCTTTGGTGGCAACGGTAGGCTGGGGTATGGTCAATAATTTTGGTACAGCGGCAAAGCTCTTTAATGCCTTGGGGCAGGCCAAAATTAACGTTAGAATGATAGACCAGGGCTCTGGGGAATTATCAATTATTGTAGGCATGGATGAACAGGAGATGGAGCAGGCCATAAACGCCATTTACCATGCCTTTGTACACCCCTGAGGGAATTGGGAAAAAAGGCGCTTTTGTGGTAACATAGAATAGGAATAGATTGGCCAAGCCAATGAGGATAAAATTTATTGACCGGCAGGCAAGAGGTGTAACAATGAAAGAACAATATAAAAAAAACGGCATGGATTTAAGGGTGCCCGCCAATGAAAAATGGCAGCTTGTGGTGCGCATGGCTCTTGGAGGTGCCGGGGCCTTGTTAGGCTTGAATGTAGACGTTTTAGACGATTTACGGGCCCTGGCAGATGAGGCTTGTGACTGTTTGATGCACCAAAAGCAAAAATTAGAAAGCCTGCGAATTTTATGCTACCAGCAGGATGACCAGCTTCACGCAGTTTTTATTGGTGAAAGAGAAGAAAGCCAGGTCCGGCAAGCAGCTCAATTGGACATTCAAATGGTAAATTGCATCCTTGAAACCCTGGCTGTTGATACAGACGTACAGCAAGACGAACAAGGAGCCTGGAAGATAGAGGTTGTTTTACCAATTGAAAAGCAATGAGGTGAAAGGCTGTGAAACGAGAGATGCTATTGCTAGACAATTATTACCAGCAACCTTCCCCGCAAGCCTTGGAAGAAGTGGTTGAGGCTTATTTACCCTTGGCAAAACGCATCGCAAGGCGTTTTGTGGGCCGGGGGGTTGAACTGGAAGACTTAGAGCAGGTCGCCAGCCTTGGTCTGCTTAAATCGATTGAGCGCTTTGAACCGGAACGGGGCCTTCAGTTTAGTTCATACGCCACCCCTACCATTGTGGGGGATTTAAGAAATTACATTAGAGACAAGGGCAACATTGTGCGCTTGCCCCGGGAAGCCAAGAACAAGCTGTACCATTTGGAAAAGCAGCGTGATCTTTTCTATCAGCAATATTTGCGGGAACCCACCTTTGCTGAACTGGCAAAAGAGATGAATATGACCATTGATGAAATCTTACAGCTGCTTGAGTTCAGAGAAAAAGGAGAGGTCTATTCCATTGACGGAACCATTGGTGATCAAGAAGAAACAAGCCTTGAACTTTTTTTAGGAGAAGAAGATATGGGCTATGGACAGGTAGAGAAAAGCGACTGGCTAAGCTGGGTGTATTCTCTGGTTAACCCGAAGGAAAAACTGCTTCTTCAACTGCGCTACGAACAAGGGCTAGGCCAAAGAGATACAGCAAAGCAACTGGGGGTGTCCCAAATGCAGGTATCCCGACTGGAGCGAAAATTGCTTGAAAAACTAAGGGCGATTGAAATTAAAACCAATGAATAGATGATGATTGATGAAAGGAGGGACCGGTTTGAATTCCCAGCAACCTCCCTATTCCCAAACAAACCCCTATCCTCAGGGGCAGCCTTATCCACAAAACCAGCCGGGAGGCTGGGTAAATCCGAGTGGCCAGCCTGGTACCCCTCCTCCTTTTTACGGCCAGCCTTTGCCGGGCTCAGGGGAGCAGCAACGAGTTCCTTGGCAAAACAGGCCTGGGCAACAGCCTAAAAAAAATAGAAAGAAAAAAAGAACACCCCAGGCACCTAAGAAAAAAAGAGGTTTGGGCGGTGTGCTTTTAGCTGTTTTGGTTGTAGGTATCAGCGCTTATTACATCTTAACCTCCTTGTTCCTTTTTGGAGGCAGGCAGGATTATGCCATTGTAGCCTCTGGATCCCTTGGGGATACTTATAGAGGGCAAGCCCTCATTGTACGCAATGAACAGGTCTTTAAAGAAACCGGGGTTTACAGTGTAGAATATATTGCCCAGGAAGGCAGCCAGGTCTATAGGCAAGATCCTGTTTGCAAAGTATATACCAGCAGCCATAACCAAAAAGATATTGTGGCTTTAAACGCCATTCGCCAGGACATAAAAATTCGCTTGCGGGAGTTAATCAATCAGGAAGCAAAATACGATCAAGAACTGGAAACCAAAGATGGAAACGTATTAAACAAAGTAAAAGAAGTACGCAAAATTGCCCAGGGAGCAAAGGGAAATCTGCTCAATGTTGAAGTGGATTTAGCCAACGAGATGAACGATCGCAGAAACTATTTAAAAACAGCCTTCAGTGAAGATCAGCTCCTAACCCGCTTGTATGGCGACGAGAGCAATTATGTGTCAAGGGTGAACAGCTATACAAGCAGTAAAACAGCTACCAAGCAGGGTATTGTTAGCTTTTATACCGATGGATATGAGAGCTTGAGCACAGCCACCATGGAAGACTATAGCCCTACCCAGGTGATGGAAATGATCAATGGAAAAAAGCCTGCTTTAAGTGCTACCCAACGGGGAGAAACAGCCATTTATCGCCTGGTAGACGAAAACTTTTGGGGCGTGTTTTTATTAATTGACAACCGCCAGTGGAACCCAGCAGCGGGGAACGTGTATAAATTAAAATTGGAACAGTTTGAAAACACCTTGGTGGATGTAAAAATCGTTTCTACCACCAAAGCAGGGGATAAATTACTACTTAGGATGGAGGTAAACGGGCCTGTCGCCCCCGTTTTGGATATGCGTACCAGCAACGCAGAGCTGGGGGTGGATGTAGGTAGCTTGGTTGTACCTAAAAAAAGCCTTCGTACCCGAGAGGATATGACCGGTGTGGTGGTACTGGTGGACGGAGTTCGCAAAACTTTTGTACCGGTGAATGTAATCAGTGAAGCTGGGAATAATGCTTACATTACTCCTGTTACCCAGGGAATGCTTTATGAAGGGTTGACGGTATTGGTATATTAGCCTTTCTCTGGCCTGCGTTTCTAAAAGGAAGGGGCCTTGGCAGGTTTTATGGAAAACGCCTATATAAATGCTGTATACTAAAGGATAAAGGAGAAAGAACAGGAGCAAAAAGATGACAGAAGCTCGACTGCTGGAAAAAGTAGATAAAATTCATGAGTCCCTTACAAAAAATAGCGGAAAGCGCTTTGCTCCGCCTAAAATTATTGCAGTAACGAAAACCGTTGCCGTAGAGGATATTTTGCCCCTGGAAAAGGCCGGCATCACCCATGTGGGTGAAAACAGGGTACAGGAAATTGTGCGCAAAGCGCCATATTTGAATGAAAAATTTCAAATACACATGATTGGAAGGTTGCAAAGCAACAAAGTCAAGTATATAATAGATAGCGTATGCCTTATTCATTCCTTAGACCGGGTTTCCCTGGCAAAAGAGATTAGCTACCAGGCCGAAAAAAGAAGTCTCGTGATGCCTGTATTGGTTCAGGTGAACATGGCGGGCGAGGCCCAAAAAGGCGGCTTGTCCCCAACTGAAGTAGAAGACTTTATAGATGAAGTAAAAAATTTTCCCGGCCTTTTGGTTCAAGGATTGATGGCAATGATGCCCCTGAGCGGGGAGATGGAAGAATTGCGCCCTTACTTTAAAGGGATGCGCCAGTTGTTTGATGACTTAAAAGAAAAAAACATTCCCAAGGTACAAATGAAAACCCTATCCATGGGAATGTCTGGCGATTACCCTATTGCAGCTCAAGAAGGTGCTACGATGGTGCGCATCGGCTCTGCAATTTTTAAATAAAAGCCTAGAAAGTAGGAGACAATGAAAATGGCAATGAGTGATTGGATTTACAAAATAAAAGATAGCTGGGACAGGGTGGTCGGCGGCTTTCTTCATGGAGATGAGGAGAGCTACCAACAGGAACCGGCCTACTATTCCGAGCAAAACGATATGAATGCCTATGGCTATGGCCAGCAAGAGGGAGAGAACGCCTACGGGTACCCTGAGCAGAGCTATGATAGCAGAGTGTCTCCTTATGCAGGCAGCTATGCCCAGCAAATGCAGGGGGAAGAGCCTGACTACGAACAGGAATATTACCAAGAACAGCCCTCTGTAGCAGATAATATTGTGGCCTTTCCCGGGGTAACGGTAGAACAGGTGATGATGCCTCAACAAGTGCCTGCCCTGGCGCAAATTATTCAATTAAAAGACAGAGAAACCTGTAAAGTGGTTATTGAAGCCTTGCGCAACAATGCTTCGGTTATGATTAACATGGAAAACATCGCCAGCGATACGGAAAAACAGCGCTGTGTGGATATGTTAGGCGGTGCAGCCTATACCCTCAACTGTCAAATTAGCAAAGTGTCGGTGAAAGGGGTTTACTTTATCAGCTCCGCTACAATGCAAATTGAAATGGACGAGGCAACCCAGCGCTTAAACGGCCTGGTTCGGGCAAGCGGTCAGGCACGGGGCGAAAACCCTTTGTACCGCAGCCAGCGCCCCCCAATGCACCGCAACGATTATACTTATGAACAGCCCATGGCTGTAGGCTACGAACAATCCCCCTACGCGGCGCCTTATGGTAACAACCAAAATGATTATAGAGGGGTGCAACAGACTGCAGGTGGCTATGGCGCTCCTTATGCCGGAATGCCCTGGTCTTAAACTTATAAAAACAAGCAAACGGTTGTGCCAGGAGGCTTGAAAAAATGATTTTACGATTACTGCTGCAAGTATTGCGCTTTGCTCTATATTTATTTGAACTTGTTTTGATCGTCTATACAGTGTATCCTTTGTTTTCAAAGGTACGGGGTGTATTCTATCAAACCTTGGCAACCATTTGCGAGCCGATGCTCATTCCCATTAGGAGGTTTCTATCAAAGCACCTGCCTCAAAAATGGCTGCGGGTAGATTGGTCCCCGGCGGTAGCTGTTCTCTTATGCGGCCTTGCCAATATGCTGTTAAGTTTCATTAGCCTTGTTTTTTAAGCCATGGGCGACTATTTAATAGAATTAGGGCTAAAAAAACGTATGGAAGAGTTGGGTTTAAAGGCTTACCACCAAAAGACAAAAACTTTTACCCGCTTTTTAACCCCGCCCCAGCAGCAGTATGCCCTTGGTTTTGGCAAACGGATTGGGGTTTTGGCAAAGGCCTTTGGCGGCTATAACCAGGCTGAACGTGCCGTAGTTGGTTTTTTGGGGGATTCAATAAGTGCCACGAAGGCCCCTTTGCCCTTTGAAGGCGTATTCCCTGTTGTTCCCTTAACCCTAACCTGGGAACGGCCCTTTAATAGTAAAATTGGTCATAGGGATGTATTGGGCGCCCTTTTAGCAACAGGCTTAGACCGAAGTTTTGTTGGGGACATCTTAGTATCTTCTGGGCAGGCAGAGGTCTTTGTTCTTTCCCCAAGTGAAAAAATTCTTCTAGGCCAATTAAAAGACATTGGCTCCGCCCCGGTAAAAATAGAAGAGGGACCTGGCAGGGAAGGGGAAAATCAAACCGAAATCCCAATGAAAGCAAAAAGCACCGTAGCATCCCTGCGGCTGGATGCAGTTTTAGCTGCTGCATTGAACCAAAGCAGGGAAGAGGCGGCTTTGCTGGTTCAAAGGGGATTGGTTAAAATAAATCACCTGCCAACAGAAAAAAGGGAGAAGAATATTACCTTAGGGGATATTATTTCTGTTCGAGGTTATGGTAGAATAGAGATAGCTCATATAGGCAACCCAAACAGAAAAAAGAGAATTCCCTTATTGATGCATCTTTTTAAATAAAAAAGAAACAGGAGGAGAGGACCATGGCAATCACAGTGGAAATGATTGAACAAAAAGAATTTAAAACCAAAGTACGAGGTTATGATCCTATTGAAGTGGATGAGTTTTTAGATGCAATTAGCGATGAGTTAATTGCCCTACAGGATGAAATTGCATCTTTAGAACAGCAGCTTGCTCAGGCCAGGGCCCAAGGTGCCCGTCCCCAAAGGCCCGAAGTGGTTGTACCAGTAACTCCGCCTCCGGCGCCCCGTCCTCAGGTCAACCAGGCCATGGAGAAAGAAACGGAAGAGACCTTTAGGCGGCTGCTTGTCAATGCCCAGCGGGTCAGCGATGAAACCGTTGCCGAGGCCCATGAGCGGGCTGAAAAAATTGTTGATGAGGCTGAAAAAAAGGCCAATGATGTTCTCTCCAGCATTAAAGGTGAAAAAGAAAACCTAACCAACGAGGTAGAGGAGCTGAAACGGGCGGCTAAGGACTACCGGGATCGATTCCTGCGCCTGGTTGAGGACCAAAGCCATGTTTTAAAAGCCGAAAAGGAACTTTTTGGTGAATAAAAGGCTGCTGAAAAATTGGGGCAGGATACGTAAAATTAAAAAACCCGTTGGTTTTTGACTGTAAGCGCAAAAAGCTTTTGGTTTATGCCGCTGCCTAAAAGCAGTGGCTTTTTTGTTATAACTGCAAAATAGAAAAGATAAACAAAAGGGAGAACACTTCATAAAGGAAGCGCCGGGGTTAAATGCTGCGCCGTTAGTAGTGGGTATAGGCGGCCAAAGGTTATTTCTATTCCCGGTTGCGCCCCTATCAGGCATATATTCACAAGAGGTCGGTTATGATATAATAAAGCATGTGTTAAAAGCAATATACTCATCATCAAAGGAGGCAGTCCTTTATGGATATGGTAAAAATTATTGAAAAGAAGAAATTGAAACAAACTCTTTTTAAAGAAGAGTTGAATTTTGTGGCTCAACAGGCCGCTCATAACAATCATATTGATTACCAGCTGGCAGCCCTTTTAATGGCGATTCGCCTAAACGGTATGACAGCCAAAGAGACCACCGACTTGACCCTGGCCATGGCTCATTCGGGAGATATGGTTGATTTAAGCGGCATAAAGGGTATTCCTGTAGATAAGCACTCTACCGGCGGCGTGGGGGATACCACAACGCTGATTTTAGTGCCCCTTGTGGCTGCTTGCGGTGCGCCTGTGGCCAAAATGAGCGGCCGAGGCCTAGGCCATACCGGGGGCACGGTTGATAAACTGGAGAGCATTGAGGGAATGCGAGTTGAAATAAGAGAGGAGGACTTTATTAAGCAGGTGGCTCAGATTGGCTGTGCCGTGGTGGGCCAAAGCGGCAACATGGCCCCGGCAGATAAAAAGCTTTATGCCCTAAGGGACGTAACCTCTACTGTAGACAGCCTGCCTTTAATTGCCTCCTCAATTATGAGCAAAAAGTTGGCCAGTGGAAGCAAGGGTATTGTTTTGGATGTGAAAACCGGTGCCGGTGCTTTGATGCCTACTCTTGAAGGAAGCATTGAACTGGCAAAGGCCATGGTTGATATTGGCCGCCTTTCCGGCCGGCGTACCATGGCCGTGGTAACCGATATGGACGAACCCCTAGGCTCTCACGTAGGCAATGCCTTGGAGGTAAAGGAAGCCGTGGATGTGTTAGCTGGGCGTTCGGCAGGGCCTTTGCTTGAAGTATCCCTTATTTTAGGCAGTTATATGCTCATGGTAGGGGGCGTTGCGGCAACGAAGGAAGAGGGCTATAACAAAATGCGCAAAGCCCTTCAGGAAGGCGAGGGCCTTAAAAAGTTAAAGGAAATGATTCAGGCTCAGGGCGGAAACGAAAAAATTTGTGATGATACTTCCCTGTTACCCCAAGCCCCTGTGCAGTTACCTGTATGGGCAGAGGAAGAAGGCTATGTACAGCAGATGAATACCATAGAACTGGGGTTCATTGCTCAGGAGCTGGGGGCCGGGCGCAAGGAAAAAGATGATGTGATTAATCCTGCCGTAGGTTTTGTGCTGCACAAACGTATTGGCCAGCTCATAAAGGTGGGGGAGAAACTGGCTACAATATACGCTGCTAATGAAAAAGATGGAGAAAAAGGAGCCGAAGCTTTAAAAAAAGCAGTTAAAATTGGAAAAGAACGTATTGAACCCAAGCCTTTGGTGCTTGCCTTGATAAAAGAAGATGGAACCAGGGAAATGGATTAAGGCATTATTGCATACCAAGACATACTTATGGAAGGCCTTTCAGGCCCCTTATAAAGAACAGGGAGTTGATGGTAGGGAAGAGAACCAGTAGAAGGGCTTAGAAACAGGTATGGAGACTGTATTGAGCATAAGGGTTGATTAAAGTGATCATGAACCCTTATGTTTTTTTATCAAATAAAACATAATTTAAATTACGCATTTATATATTAAAGCAATAATTATAAATTAATAATAAAAAAATAAAAAATGTACAGTAAAAAAATTAAATCAATACATCTTTTTTCAGATCAAAATAGCATTATTTTTATA
>CAYFQH010000003.1:68580-76634 GCA_964345215.1 uncultured Oscillospiraceae bacterium
TAAAAAAATTAAATCAATACATCTTTTTTCAGATCAAAATAGCATTATTTTTATATTATGATAAGGGGTGGGGCAGTGGAAAAAAAAGAAATGCTCAAGTTGCATATTTCCGATAAAGACCAATTTTGTGCAGTCGCCAGGGCATTGTCTGTTCCGGCCCGGGTTGACATTTTAGAGCTGCTCAGACAAAATCATATTATGAACGTAAAAGAAATTGCGAAAACGCTGAATATTCCCCATTCAACAGCTTCATTGCACATAGGTATTTTAGAAGAGGCGGGGTTAATACGCTGCGAAAAAATGGCCGGTATTCACGGTACGGTTAAAATGTGTTCCCCTCAGCATAATAGCGTGCTTCTATCCTTGGCAAATGGTAAAAAAAACGAACCAGCTACTATGGTTCAGCATGCCACCCTGGGTTCCTACTCCACGGCCAGCAATATTAAGGCTCCCTGCGGTTTAGCTTCTGTTTCCGGGCCGATTGGTACGTATAACGATGCCAGGGCCTTCTATCTTCCCGAACGGATTCATGCCCAGGTTTTATGGGCGCTAAGGGGTCAGCTGGAATACCGTTTTTCCTTTTTACCCTTGGCCGAAACAGAACTAGAGTATTTGGAGTTTTCTTTTGAAGCTTGCAGCCAGGCCAGCTTTGGCGAAAATTGGGCAAGCGGGCTGGAACTGGAGGTAAACGGCAAAGATCTTGGCAAAACCGTATGTTACTGTCAGGCTCGGGGGCGGCGGGGGCTTCTAAATCCAAAGTGGTGGCCTGATGTGGCCACCCAGCATGGAACCTTGTTTAGGTGGCAGGTAACAGAAAAAGAAACAAGCCTTGACGGTAAAAAAACATCGGCTGTAACTTTGAAGGATTTAAAACTAGATCAAGGAGATTATATTTCCGTTAAAATCATCATGCCACAAAACGGCCACTATGCCGGTGGGGTGAACTTGTTTGGGTCTCAGTTTGGCGACTATCCTCAGGGCATTGCCATGACGGCAGGTTATAAATAAAATAAAAATTTTTTTATAAAAAGAGTTAGTGTTTTGGTTAAATCATGCCTTGAGAGGCAAATATAATTTGGGCAAAAGCCCCGGGAGGATAAAAAAATGTATATTCGTTTGTTTCAAAAGGAAGATTTGCCTCAGGTAATGGATATTTGGAATCTAAGCGTTACTGAAGGTGAGGTAGTTTATTATCCTATTGACCAGGCCTATTTTGAAAAAAAGTTTTTAGCAGATCCTAATTACGATGAAGCTTTTTCCTTCGTTGCCCTAGAAGGGAATGAAGTAATAGGCTTTATTAGCGGTATTGAAAAAAAGGTCTTCCTTCCAGGGCAAAACAATGAAAACACCCCCGGATATATCACTTGCTTTTTTGTAAAAAAACAGTACAGGGGACAGGAAATCGGCAGAAAATTGGTACAAACACTTTCCCAGGCCTTTAAAAAAACAGGGAAAAAAACCGTTTCCGTTTCTTCCGGCAACCCTATTAATTTGGATTGGCGCATTCCCGGCACTCCGGGGCATGACCACAACAACGCTCCAGGCATGGATGAGGGTTGTGCGGGCTATGGATTTTTAGAGCACCTGGGTTTTGTTTCCCGTCACAGGGAGGTGGCTATGTACCTGAATTTAGATGATTACCGCCAAAGGCCTCAAATCGCCCAGCGCAAAAAAGAGTTGGAAGAGGATGGAATTTTGATTGGACGCTATGATCCCAGCCTTGACTATGAGTACGATGGCATGTTTGACCGACTTCAGTCTGAATATTGGCGAGCAGCATTAAAAACAGAAATTGAGTGCCACAGGCAAAACAAACCCTGCACCGACATTCGCTTTATTCCCAACGGCAAAATACCTGCCGGGCCTAGGCCTATTTTAGCCGGTATGCACAGGAAGCATCTGGTGGCTTTTACCGGACCGGTGGATATACAGCAAAGCGGGCGAGGCTGGTTTTCCGGCATTTGTACCGATCCGAATTACGGGGGCAGGGGCATTGCCGGTGTGCTTTTTGATGAACTGATGCAGGAATTTATAAAAATTGGTGCCACTTTCTCAACCTTGTTTACGGGGGTTGAAAACCACGCTCAAAAAATTTACTTAAATGCTGGGTTTAAAGTTGTGCGCACCTTTGCCCTAATGGAAAAAGAGCTGTAGCAGCAGAAGAACTTTTTAGGCACAGCCTATAAAAATAAGGAGGAACAGATCATGCGTAAATTATTATCAATTCTACTAACGATGATGCTGCTTGTACCTGCCCTGGCCCTAGCTTAAGCGGACTGGGAACGGGAAGACCTTGCTTGGAAACAATATAAAGAACCGATTACCTTTTCCCTGTTTATGAACATGGCTTGGGCCCCAATGGATGTATGGGGAAAGGATCATGTATCTGTTCAGGTAACGGAGGACACGGGTATTTCCTTTGAGGTAACCAAATCTCAAGGGGAAGAACACTTACCCACCATGATTGCTTCGGGCGGGCTGCCTGATGCGATTTTTGTTTATGGTCCTAAAAACATTGACCTGCTTGAAAACGAACTGGTTTGCTACCCTTGGGATGAATTGATTTCCCAATACGCCCCGGAGTTCATGGATTTTATTGGGGAAGATGAAATTGCCATGGCAACAAAAGAAGACGGCCATTTCTACACCTTGTATACCCATGTGCGCAACCAAGAGTACTGGGACGACCCCACTCAGGGGGTAACCTATGGCCAAACGGTGTTATCCTTTAGAGACGATATTATGCAAGAGCTAGGCAACCCTCAAATTGAGACGGTAGACGATTTTTACAACGTGCTTAAAACCGTAAAAGAAAAATACCCTGATATGGTTCCTTATTTACAGCAGGAACTGAACGCTGACTTTATCCCTTTCTCTTTTGGTATTCAAATGGATGCAACCCCAGGGGCGGCTGATATTACACAAGAGGGAAAAGCCAGGTTCTATGCCGATGATAGACAGGCGGTAACGGATTACCTTATGTTTAACAATAAATTGTTGAGGGAAGGCCTTTTAAGCCAAGAGGGCTTAACGTATTCTTTTGAGCAGGCAAAATCCGCCATTTTAGGGGGCAATGTCTTTTGCTGGTCTGGTCAGGCTTTTGATGTAGACCAGGTGAATAAAGAGTTGGACGGCCTGGAAGGGACAGAAAAACTTTATTACACAGCCCTTCGTAAACCTTTAACCGTAGACGGAGAAATGCGCTTTCATACCATTTATGCCAACCCGGGCTTTGCCGGTTTTTATATTACCCGTGCCTGTAAAGATCCAGGTCGGCTGATTGCCTTGATGGAATACATGAAAAGCCCTTATGCAGACAAACTGACCCAATGGGGTGTTGAAGGTCTGGATTACGAATTGGTCAACGGCTATCCTATTCAAAATGAACAGTATACCTGGAAGGAACGGGGAGATAACGTATGGTATTTCCAAGCCACCTTTGCAACCGAAAATATCAAGGCCATGGCTAAAGCGGCAGAGGATGAGCGCTTTGGTCAGGTAGCCCACTTGGTGCTGGATTTTAAGCCTTACTGGAGTTACGATGTGGCCTTGGCCATGTGCGCTAACGCCCCCAGCGGTACTGAATTGGGCGATATAAAGGCTTCTTTGGACGAAATAAAGAAGCTGTATTTTGCCAATGCCATGATTGCCCAGGATGAGCAGGAGTGCCAAAAGCAGATTGATGAACTGTTTGTTCAAATGGAAAAGGCAGGCCTTGAAAAGTACAATGCCTTTATGGATGAACAGTACCAAGCCCAAAAGGCAAAGTTAGCTGAACGATAAGGCATAATCTGGATCAGGCTGCCCAGGCAGCCTGATCTTTTATCAGGGCTTTGCCCAATAAGGAGGCGCCTATTGTGTGCAAGGTTTCTAAAACAAGGTCCGGGGGACGACATGGAAGGGGCTTCAGGCGGTTTAAAAGCCAATGGCTCCTTCAGGCTTTTGCTATTGCAGGGGTTTTGTATATGTTTTTGTTTTATTATACCCCTATGCTGGGCCTACAGATTGCTTTTAGGGATTACCAGCCCCTTATGGGCCTGAAGGGTTTTTTTACAGCTCCTGTTACATCCCGCAATGGGTTGTATCATTTTTATACTTTTTTTACCGATCATAATTTTCCCTTGGTGATGCGCAACACCATTGTCCTGTCCTTATTAAAACTGCTTTTTTCCTTCCCCATCCCCATCTTATTTGCTATTGCCTTAAACGAAATGCGGGGCAATAGGGTAAAAAGGGTGGTACAAACCGTAAGCTATTTGCCCCACTTTATATCGTGGGTGGTTGTGTATGGCTTGGCCTTTACCCTTTTAAACACATCTAACGGCCTTGTTAACGAAGTGATTGTGCTGTTGGGTGGGCAAAAAAAAGAATTTTTAACCGGTGCCAACTATTACTACCCCATGGCAGTGATTACCGATGTATGGAAGGAAATGGGCTGGTGGTCCATCATCTTTTTAGCGGCGATTGCCGGAATCAACCAGGAACAGTATGAAGCGGCAGTGGTTGATGGAGCCTCTCGCTGGCAGCGAATTATTAAAATTACCATTCCCAATATAAAGGGCACCATTATGGTGGTGCTGGTTTTGTCCGTCGGCTCTTTAATGGCTGGAGGTATGGGAGGCAGCAACTTTGATCAAAGCTATTTGTTTGGTAATGCCTATAACTATACCAGGTCTGTTACACTGCCCTACTACATTTATCAAATGGGCTTAACCAAACTGCGCTATTCTTATGCTACGGCCATTGGGCTTTTTCAGTCCATTATTTCCCTTGTGCTGGTTTTATCAAGCAATTATGCCAGCAAAAAAATAACCGGCGCAGGCTTTTTTTAAGGGGGTATAAGAAGATGACAAGGCAAAATAAAATAAAGCGCACAAATGAGGACCGAGCCTATAGTATAATTATAGGTCTTATTATGCTTATTGTGGTTTTTGTAACTGCTTACCCTTTTTGGTACTCTGTTGTTTTGGCTTTTAACAAGGGTAGTGACGCCCTGCGGGGGGGCCTGTTTTTATGGCCCAGGGCCTTTACACTGGAAAACTTTCAGGCGGTTTTAGGCATCGACTATGTACCCACCGCTTTTGTGGTCAGCCTGAGCCGAACGGTGCTGGGCACTTTTTTAGCTGTTTTGTTTACAGGGGTTTTTGCCTATGCTATGGCCCACCAACGGCTGATGTTTAGGAAGTTTTATATGGGAGTTATGATTGTAGCCATGTACTTTTCCGGAGGTTTTATTCCCCAGTATATGCTCATTAGAAGCCTGAAGTTAATCGATAGCTTTTGGGTATATATTATTCCCAATCTATTCTCAACTTTCAATGCCATTATTATGATTAATTTTTTTAGAGAAATTCCCGAATCTTTGGAGGAGTCGGCTAAAATTGATGGAGCCAATGATTTTTACATCTTCATAAAAATCATTATTCCCCTATCCATGCCTTTAATTGCCACTATGGCCCTATATTCTGGCGTATGGCATTGGAATACATGGACAGATGCTGCTTTTTACATAACCAAAAAAAGCTTAAAAACCTTGTCGTATGTTTTAATTGATTTAATTAATCAAACTGAGGCGGCAGCATCAACAGTATTTGGTACCATTAATCAACAGGAGGCAGGCTATAACGCCATGACTTTGCGGCCGGCGGCCATGATCATTTGCGTTATTCCTATTGTGGTTGTATATCCCTTTTTACAAAAGTATTTTGTAAAAGGCATCATGCTCGGTTCCGTTAAAGGTTAAATAAAAGGAGAAGAAGTTATGAAGAAAAAAACCATTATGGCGGTTGGCGCCCACATTGGCGATGCCCAATTAACCTGCGGTATGCTTTTGGCAAAACACGCCCTGTTGGGGGATGATATTGTCATTGTAAACTTAACCCCAGGCGAGAGGGGAACTCCCAAAGGATGGGAGATACCCGAATTTAAGCAGCATAACATCAGCTGCGCCCAGGACTTCGCCAAGGGCCTTGGGGGGAAAAGCATTGTGTTTGATGTACCTGATGGGGAGTTATATGCCGGTAAAGAAATAGAGATGGAACTGGCAAAAATCATGCGGGAGCATCAAGTAGACGGGGTTTTGTACCACTGGCCCAAGTCAATGCATAAAGACCATATCCAAGCCAGCAAAATAACGGAAAACGCCATTTTTTATGCTGCCCTTCCCACCATGGAAGTGGCAGGCTTACCCCCGGCCCCTATTCGTACCAGCATCATGGCCGAAAACTGGGAGGATGCAGAAGACTTTATGCCTTACTTATATTTTGACGTTACCCAGGGTTTTAACCTGTGGGAGGAGAATATTAAGAAGCTTTGGCTGGCTGAAAACTCCACTTCATTTAAGTATCTGCGCTATTATAAAGCCCTGGCCATTACCCGGGGTGCCTTAATTGGCGTAGATTATGCAAGCGCTTTTGGTGTAAAAAGCCATAGTCTTAAACAAAAGCGAGAAAGCCTGTAAAATCCCTACAAGCAGTTGAAAAAGTAGGCTTTTATTTGCATAAAAGCAGTATAAGTGCTATAATAAATCGCAAATAGCCCTGTGCAAATTGCACAGGGTCTTTTTGAGGAAATACCTTCACAGGAGGATGCGTATGGAGACTAAAAATTTTGACGCCATTGTAATAGGGGCGGGGCCGGCAGGTATTTTTACGGCCTTAGAGCTAACGGCTTTACGCCCTCAAAGCCAGGTGTTGATTGTGGATTCGGGTTTAGCTATTGCCAAACGTACCTGCCCTGCCAGAACCATGGGAAAATGCGTTGGCTGTTCCCCCTGTGGTATTATGCACGGCTGGGCCGGAGCCGGGGCTTTTTCAGACGGCAAGCTGTCTTTAAGCGATGAAGTGGGCGGCCAGGTCAGCGATTATTTAGGCCGTGCTAAGACCCAGCAATTAATTGACCATGCAGATGAATGGTATATGAAGTTTGGTGCCCCCGACGTGGTGCACGGGCTTAACGATAAAAAGGTGGATGAAATTGCCTACGAAGCCAGCAAGCATAACATCCGCCTCATTCCCTGCCCAGTACGCCATTTGGGTACGGAACACGCGGGCAAAGTTTTAGAAAACATGTACGACTACTTGGTAGCCAATACAAATACCACCTTTTTGGAATTGACTGAAGCCAGCCAAATCCTGGTTGAAAATGGAAAGGCCGTTGGCGTGTTGCTTAAAAACAAAAAAGAGAAAGCCTTTGAAGCCAAGGCCCCCTTTGTAGTAGCGGCCCCTGGCCGAGGCGGCGCTGCTTGGCTAACGGAAGAAGCAGGGCGGCTGAACCTACGTACTAAAAATAACGAAGTGGATATTGGGGTGCGAGTGGAAGTACCCAATGCCATTATGGATCACTTAACCAAACACCTATATGAAGCAAAATTGGTTTATTACAGCGATACCTACGAAAACAAGGTGCGAACTTTTTGCATGAACCCCGGAGGTGAAGTAAGCGAAGAGCATTACGAAGGGGGGATTGCAGTGGTAAATGGTCATAGTTACGGGGATGTAAACAAACGGACTAAAAACACCAACTTTGCTATGCTGGTATCTACCAGCTTTACCGAACCCTTTGACCAGCCGATTGAATATGGCCGCTATATTGCAAAACTTGCCAATATGCTAACGGGAGGGCCCATCATGGTACAGCGGCTGGGCGACCTTTTACAGGGCAGGCGTACCGACATAAGCCGCTTAAACCGCTCTACCACCGTTCCTACCCTGCTCAACGCGGTGCCGGGGGATTTATCCTTTGTGCTGCCGCCCAGGCATTTAACCAGCATTGTAGAGGCTTTAAAGGCCTTTGACAAACTAGCCCCGGGATTGTATAGCAAAAACACCCTTTTATATGGAGTTGAGGTAAAGTTCTATTCCAGTAAGGTGATTGTAGATAACCGCTTTGAAACCCCTATCAAGGGTCTTTATGCCATTGGCGATGGGGCAGGGATTACAAGGGGTTTGATGCAAGCCAGTGTAACGGGCATTTCTGTTGCGAGAGATATTGTAAAAACACTTAATGCTTAATCTAAGTAAAAGAGCGGCACCTGTAAGGGGCCGCCGAGGGTG
>CAYFQH010000004.1:0-18903 GCA_964345215.1 uncultured Oscillospiraceae bacterium
TAACGGTTTCAACATAGTTGCGAATTTTCCGTTTAAGGCACACATCGGTTACCAGACCAAGGCCTGTTTCAGGATCAATACGGGGCATGTTGCCTGCGTCGGGATCCCCGTTGGGATTTCCGTTCTCCACGTCAAATAAAACAATAAAGTCATAGCGATTTTTAATAGCTTCCATGATTTATGCCTCCTCTTTTTCTTTTTTAGTATACCGGGCCTGGGTTTGCTGGTAGTACCCTAATATAAATAAACCTTGGTCTTCAAGACCCAGTGTTTTGGGGAAAGGACTTCCCTCCACATCCAAGTTCGACAGTAAATCCTGTACTTGTTTTTGATAGGATATGGCAAAGCCTGGTTTATCTTTTTTGATTTTTTTAATATGGGTCTCAAATAATTTAAGCACTTGAGGGAAGGCGATAGCCGGGGTTGCGCTGGCCGCATTGAAAAAACGATCTTTAATGGTGGCATTGAGCCCCGGGTTTGCACTTTCCTGGGCTGCTTCCAGCACAGCGAAAAGCCGCCCTAAGATATAGGGCTTGTTGGTACTTTGGGTATTTAAGGCCACGGTGATACACTCCCTTTCTTTTTCCGGCAAATATTGTAATAAACAGGCTTTGATAAGGGCCGCCCGGCCCCGGCTAATCTTTCCATCCCCCTGCTGAGCCCGGACACGCAATAATACGTTTTGATACAGTAGATAAGGGTACCTAGCGTCCGTTAACATACTGCGCATCAGCCCCATCATTACCTGGGGGTTGGGAATTTTATTTTTGCTGTTGGGGTTCACAATTTCCTGCATGATGGCCCAAGGGCTAAGGTATTCCCTTTTATCAAAGGAGGGGCGAACAATTTCCAGCCTGTCGTAATGGCGGCTGATGTTTTTTAAAATGTCCCCAAAGCTGCTTACTAAAAACAGAGCCACTGAAATTCTTGCGGCATTGGGTCGAAGACCCAGTACATAAAAGGGTTCTTCCAATAAAACCCCTTCAATAGGCAGCCCCTGCCCTACTTTTTCAAAAACCTCTTTAAGAACCTGGTCATCCCCCTCATCTGTTTGGGGCATCAAGCCTATGCCCACAATGTGGCTTGCCTTGTCATCGGCCTGGTTTGTCCAATACACCAGGCGGGTATCCCCTAAATCAATACGGTGCTCACGGTCTGCCAGTAGGCGGTTTAAAGCCGTAACATAGGCAAAGGCGCTGTATTCACCTATAGGGGCCCCGGGCATGGTGTCAACTAAATTGTAAGACACAAAAGCATCTGCATTGGTGCTGATTAAGCTGGCCCCCGAAGTTTGGGCCCCAGGGAGATTTTTAATTTTGTCATGGAGCCTGGCGATCGGTTCATTCCTGCCCGAAACAAGGCAAAGCTGTTTATCCTCTGCCTGCTGCTGTAGAAAAAACGCATTCCATATTTGCTGCAGTTCTTCATCTTCAGCCGCATATTGATTTTCATTCACCATAAAAACCATATTACGTCCCTGCTCAATCATTTTTATTTCTCGCAGCACTAAAGGATGATTGGCAGCATTTTGGGCATCCCAGGTTTCAAAAAAACCTCGAACCGCTTTAGCAACAGAACCCGTAGCCTGGGATAGCAAATCCAGGTGCAGGGTTTTTGCGGCCAAGAATTTTTCCAGTGCTTTATCTTTGGCACCTTTTAAATCTACCCCAAGGATATAAGCAGGGTTATCGCACAAAAAATTGGCACTTACCCCGGATGTGCGAACCACCGGAACAGGCACCGTAAGCTTATAGCTTTTTTCCACCTGCTTTTTACCCATTTGCACGGTGGTTACCAAGGGAATCAGGTTTAAAACCTGTCCATTTTCATCTAAAAGGATACCCAGGTTTACATCCACACTGGCCCAGCCAAAGTCCGGCGCATTGCCGCTTTCGTGGAGCATTTCGTAGTGGTTTACCAAACTGTTAAGGATCATCTAAACACCTCACAATTCTGTAAATCCATGGTTCCATCTTTAAGTACTGCCCTAAAAAAAGTGGGAACGATGTTTTTGGTATCGGTATAGTCCATATCGTAGAGCATCAGCCCCAAATCCCTTTCCCCCGTTTGTAAAAGGGGAGGCAGTTTCTCCTCCTCGTACAACTTAAAGTTTACAGGGAACTCCCTGCAGCCAAAGTAGGGGGTATGGTAGCACTGGCCGCTGCGTAAACGGCGGCATAGCATGGCGTAAAATTTTTCTTCGCTGTCCTGGTCCCCCGCTTTATCGGTCAAATTAAAGTGAGCATGAATGATATAGTGCACATCCTGTAATACCATGGATGAGCGCTGGGCAATATAGCTGCCTGTATCCAGGTACAGGGGGCCGGCCTTCTCCGGCTCCCGCATAGCTGCCAGCACCCCTTCTGTTTTGGCTTTACTGCTTACCTCATTGCGGCGTATGTTTGTGAATTTTATGGGATTAACAACGTGGATTTTGTCAATGATGTACCGAATGGCAGGTTTCCAAAACACGGCTTCTAAAATGCCACGGGCGGCAGAAGGGGTAATTACATCGTAGCTAACCCTTTCCACCTTTAATTCCGGCCTTGAGAACAGGGCATAATTGCCCCAAACCTCCATTTTAATTCCGTAACCCATTACATCACCTCCTTTATAAAGTTATGTTTACCGTAAAATAATGGTTTACCAAAAACTAAACCTCCTTTGCTTTTTATGCAAATAAGCCCAGGCCCGTTTCTGCCTTTAGGGTAAGCCCTTGTTGATTGCTGTAGGCCCCTAAATCCCGCAAAACAAACAGGCCGTCTTTGGCCTTTTGGGCTATTTCTTTGTCCATAAATTCAACCACGCCGCTATGCAGCAGGTTATTTAGGTGCTGCTCATACACATTTACGCTATGGCGACCAATGGCCCTAAGTAAATCCCGGCTCCGCTCCCCTTGGTTGATACGCCTGTCCAGCTCCTGACCCTCCTGGCCAATGGGGATAAAAACAGGGTAAGTATTTTGATCAATTAAATGAAAACGATCCCCAATATCCCTAAAAGGCAGGCTGCCTCCATTACCCCAGCCCTTGTTAAAGCTTTCGATTACATTGATTTGATCCAGTTCATCTTTTCGAAGGGTGTACAGCCAATGAAAATAATCGTGAATAGCTTCAATGCTGTTTAGTTCCTCATGTTTACGGCTTACCGCCTCAAAGCCGGCGGTGGGCTGCCTAAACACCGGGGGCAGGGCGTATTCTCCCTGTTCTTCAAAAATGTATACGTGGCTTTTCTCCGGCGGGTTTTTTCCCTCCCGGTTACAGCGGCCGGCAGCTTGGATAATAGAATCCAGGCCGTTTTTTGCCCGGTACACTGTGGGAAAATCTACATCTACCCCGGCTTCTACCAGGCTGGTGGAAATAACCCGGCAGGGCTTTCCTTCTTTCAATGCCTTTCTAATCTGAGCCAAAACTTCTTTACGATGGGTAGGGGTCATTAAGGTAGATAGATGATAGCTTCCCTCTACCTGTGTATCCCCCATCATTTGGTACAGGTTTTGGGCCTGTTTACGGCTGTTAACAATGCAAAGCACCTGGTTTTCACCTTTAAGCCGTTCTACCAGTTTTTCATCACTTAATTTACCAATAGGGGTTAGGGTGACCCGCTTAAAAAACTCATATAGTTCTTGAGGATGGGCGCATATTTCCCTCCTTATTAAATGGGGCTCAAAAAAAGAATCCAAGGCCGGCTGGGTGGCGGTACACAGTATGGCCGTGGCCCGGTAATTTTGAACCAGTTCCCCAATGGATTTAACACAGGGCAGCAAATAAGAGGAGGGAATCATCTGCGCTTCATCAAAAATCAGCACGCTGTTGGCAATACGGTGAAGCTTGCGGCATTTGCTGCTGCGGCAGGCAAAGAGAGATTCAAAAAACTGCACGTTGGTGGTTACAATAATAGGGGCATCCCAGTTTTCTGCCGATAGGTATTTACAGTTGCTATGAACCTCTTCATTATCGTAATACACCGCTGAATGGTGTTCCAGCACGTTTTCGGGCCCAACAATTTCCCCTATTACCTGGGCGGTTTGTTCAATAATGCTGGTGTAGGGAATTAAATAAATTACCCGATCAAGGCCATGCATTTGGGCATGTTTTAAGGCAAACCCTAGGGAGGAGATGGTTTTCCCTCCGCCTGTGGGCACCGTAAGAGAATAAAGGCCCCGCTCTTCCTCTGCCTTTTGAAGGCAATCCCCCAATATTTCATTGCGCTTTTGATGGATAGGGGTTTTGGGGCTGGCAAACTTTTGAATATAGTCACTATAGCGCCGGTATAGTTCATCTATGGAATCGTAGTTGCCCCGGTGAACCTGGCCATCAGCCATAAAAGCCTCAGTATCTAAAAAATCTGCATCAACTAGGGCAGAATAGAGCATCCTCACTAAAAAAGCAGTACTAAACCCTGCCCCTGCCATAGGTTTAATGTTAAGTTCCTTTACGTTGTTTTCTAAAAGTATTTCTTTTTCATAGGCCTTGTCGTTTTCAACAGGTTTTTTGAGCCTGCTATAAAAGGCCCCGCTTTGCTCCTTGCCTGTATCAAGGCGCTTAGAACCTCCGTTCATCAGCCCCGAATGATGGGCCATGGCCCCATAAGCCCCAACCATATTGCCCATAGCATACAGCGCCTGCCCCCCGGCGGTAGAATGATCCACCGAGCCTGGGTATTCCCCGCGGATACGGGCCTGAAACTTATCGGAATACTTGCCCAAATCATGAGCCAACCCCATTTGATAGGCTACTTCCTCTGTTCCATTGTCAAAGGCATGAGCAAACTGCCTGGCCAAATCCCCAACATTTTCAAGGTGCTCTTTAAGAGACTGCTCTTCACCATTTTCCTTGGAATGGGCAATAAACACCTGTATCACGTCCTTAGGCTTTTTGTTTTATGTATTTATAATAAATATACTGTTTATTATGATAACAGATTCTAGCCCTAAAGGGTAGACCGTTTGTTATTTCTATTTCAATATCAAAAAACCGCCGGGCACAGGACATACCCAGCGGTTTTTATTTTCAGCTTTCTCCTACTCCACCAAAGCCAGGGGCTTGGTTCCATTCCAGCGGTACAGGCGCACATGGGTATAAAAACCCTCCCCGTTACGCCCATCGTGGGATACATAATAATATCCGTTTCCAAAAGAATACAGGCCCGTGCTGCCAAAATCAAAATGCCAGCCCGGGGTTTTATTTTGTTCCCCAGATGGAAGCAGGGTAAGAACCTGGCCCGTCGTTTGGGGTTCAACCCCTTGAAGCACCTGGGGTGTTGCCCCCTTTGAACCATCGACTATGTACAGGGCATAGTTTGGAAAACCGGGCTTTTTGCCTCGGTAAACAGCCATTAAAAAATTACCAGTATAAGCATCATATTCCAAGTTTTGGATGCCATAAGTGGTATTGCCTGTATAAATGAATAACTTTTCAAAGGGCTTGGCCGGGCCCGATGTATGCAGAGCCTGTTGCTTAAGCGGCTCCTCGTATGCAAGCCAGTCATCAGTATCATAGCATAAAATCACCTGGTAATCATTGTCGCTGCGTTCTGCATCCCCGTAAATCCCATAGGCTACAAATAAATAATCCTTTCCATTTTTCTGGCCGGGCATTTTACCAAAGGTGATGCCGTCAATCCCGCTGCAACCATAGCGGTGTTTAATAGTTTTACCTCGGTGGGTTACCTCGGCAGAAAAATCATCCAGCACTTCTTTTAAATACACGCTGGTCATCACCCCTTGGGCACTGGCATCCATGTTCAGCCGGTCAATTTTATCTACATCAAAAATAGCAATATAAAAAGCATTATCCAAGGCGGCGCTGCTGCCAAGATTTTTTAAAATACCGCTGCCAATGGCATCATTTTTATATTCTAACGAACCGTATACCCTGCCATCTTTCTCGCAAAAATCAATACAGCCCAAATGGCCCAAAAGCCCTGTTACACTGCCGATGACATTGCCCTTTAAATCAGTTTTAATCAGCATGGTCGTATAAGAGTAATAAATATACTCCTTCCTCGTGTCAACAGCAATACCCTGGCAATGGCCCCCAGGCCATACACCGGAAAAAATTTCTTTAGGAAACGATAAAGTATCCGTGGTCATGATGATTACCCCTTTTTTGCAATTTTGCCTGTTTGCTTTGTTAATACGTTCTCCTTGAGTTTATTTAATAAAACAACTGTCTTAATCCTTGCTAAGCTTTTTGTTTCTATATTTTTAGTAAAAACTTTATACATCACCTGGATAAAAACAAAAACCGACCTTGCGCCGATTGAATTAGTATAGCATTTCAATGGTTTATTTTCAAACCCCTGGCTTTCCGTCAAGGTTCTGGCGCTTATACAGCATATTCGATCTTTTTCGGCATACTTTTATAAATTTTATATAAATTTTATTGTTATTTTTTATTATGAATTGACATTGTTTTTTTTAGGTGCTAAAATGATTGTATCTAATTCAAAACAAAATATTTTAAAGGAGGATCCCTTACATGAAGAAGTTTTTAATCTTCTCCCTTGTCCTGATCATGAGTTTGAGCCTTTCCCTGACCGCCTTTGCAGGTGCCGAGGAAAACCTAAAAGCTGCTGAGGCCGCCGCCGGTATGAGCCTTGAAGAGCTGGTGGCCGCCGCCCAAAAAGAAGGTAAGGTTTTTTCTGTTGGGATGCCCGATGAATGGGCCAACTGGAAGGACTTGTGGAACTATATGGAGCAGACCTATAATATTGCCACTTCCGATACGGATATGTCCTCAGCCGAAGAACTGGAACGCTTCGCCCTTGAAGGAAAAGCCGATGCAGACATTGGCGACATCGGCATTTCCATGACCTCTGTTGCAGAAGAAAAAGACCTGCTGCTTCCTTTTAAAACCAGCTATTGGGATTCGATTCCTGATTATGCCAAACACCCTGAAGGCAAATGGATAGAAGCATACACCTGTACCACCGCCTTTATTATTGATACCCAGAATGTTACCGGTGAACTGCCCAAAACCTGGAATGATTTGCTTGAAGGCGATTACTCTGTTTGGATTGGTGATATTGAAAAAGCCGCCCAGGCCTATGTTGGTGTTCTCGCTTGTGCCTATGCCCATGGGGGCGACGAAACTGATCTTTCGGCTGCAATGCCCTTTTTTGCTGAACTGGCCAAACAAGGCCGGTTGATTACCTCCAACCCCTATGTTGAAAACCTTGAAAAAGGTGAAGTAGGCGTTGCCGTTGTATGGGACTTTAACGCCCTGGGCTATGCTGAAACCATCTATAAAGCCCAAGGGGAAGACAATGGCCGGTTCGAAATCACCATTCCTTCCGACGGAGCAGCTGCCTCGGGCTATGCCTCGGTGATTAACAAGTATGCTAACAACCCTTATGCTGCCATGCTGGTGCGTGAAGTGATGCTAAGTGATGTAGGCCAAAACTTTTTAGCCCTTGGCCATGCAAAACCCATTCGTACGGATGTTGAATTTAGCGAAGAAGCCAAAGCCGCCATTTTGGATGATTCCCTTTACAGCAATGTTTATTACGTAAACGACTGGAAGGTATTTGATGAAGCCGTTGCCGGCCTTTCCGAAATGTGGCAAGAGGAAGTAGCCATTTATATGAATTAATAACCCCTTATTTATCAAAACAGTTTTACGGGGCTACACAACAGTAGCCCCGTAAAACCGTCAAGGAGCCCTAACATCAAAGCGTAAAACCTATGAAGGTGTCGCAAAAGTGGCCTTACCTCCTTTCATATAAGATTAGGACCCTATAGGGGCCGTTGAGCCCTTTACCCCAGCGGATGACTGGGTTTTTTTATAAAAAGAGCCGATAGCCCAAAATCGTTGCACTGCGGATGATCTTCCCGGGGAAAACTTTGTCTTTTCAAGAGAACAGGTGCAAAACAAGCACTCGCGGTTTGTGCCTTCCTTGTACTGCGCGGGGAAAGCCTTCTTGCTGATAGAAACAATAAAAGCAGCAAAACCACCAAAGATCATTTGTAAGTCCAATAAAATGAAAAACCTTTTATTGGAGGGTGCCGATTACATCGCCACCCTTGCGGGGCTGTACAACAGTAACCCTGTAAAATTAATTAGGAGGGCAAATTTTGAAAAAGAAACGAAAGATAAACCTGTTTTATGCTGTTACAATGGCCATCTTCATTGCCTTTGTAGTGGCTTTTATGGGTTTGCCGCTAATAAGTCTAATCTCCTCTTCCCTTACCTCTCCCGAAACTACTTCCTTTTCTTTAGAAAATTACGAAAAAATATTAACCAGCAAATTTTATTTTCAAAGCTTTAAAAACAGCTTCATCCTCTCCCTTACCTCCAGCGTTTATGGCATGATTATTGCCCTGTTCTGCTCTTACGCCATTACCCGTTTCGTTAGCGAAAAAACCCAAAGCAACTTGCTGGTGGTTGTAAACATGACTAGCAACTTCGCCGGGCTTCCTCTGGGTTTTGCTCTTACCTTGATGCTGGGCAACACGGGGCTGTTTATTATTTTGCTTCAAAAGTTGGGTATTGATATTAGCCAAAGCTTTTCTATTTATTCCGTTCAGGGTTTGGTGATTGCCTATACATATTTTCAGGTACCCTTGGGCATTATGCTTTTATACCCCATTTACCGGGGCATTCAGGATGACTGGAAGGAAGCTGCTTCGGTTTTAGGTGCCTCAAGCCTTCAGTTTTGGGCTAAAATCGGCATACCTGCGATTTTACCCAGTATTTTATCCACCTTTACAGTGCTTTTCGCCAATGCCATGGGTGCCTATGCTACGGCTTATTACCTGGTTAGTTCTAGTTATAACCTGGTACCTATTCGCATTAGCGCTTTAATGAGTGGGGATGTGCGTACAAAGCCGGAACTGGGCGCAGCCCTTGCGGTCATACTAGCCATGGTGCTCATTGTCGTTATGTTGATTAACGACTGGGCCTCCCGCCTTGCCAACAAAAGGGGGTTAAAATCATGAAGAAAACCAAGTTTGGCCCCAAATTAATCGTAGCCATATTAATGATTTATTTGTTTTTGCCTTTTGCGGTTACAGGGCTTTATTCCATTTCAAACAAATGGTCTAACACGGTTTTACCTGAAGCAGGCTCTTATACCCTTAGCTTTTACCGCGAAATGTTTACATCCTCTAGGTTTTGGGCCGCCATTGGCCGCAGCGTGTTTATCAGCACCTTGAGTGTTGCCCTGGCCGTATTGGTTATGACCCCTTTGGTTTTTGCTGTAAGTGCCTTTACCCCTAAACTTGAGGCTGTTATGAAAATTATTACCCTTGTTCCTTACGCCATACCTGGGGTTATCAGTGCTGCAGCCCTTTTGAGGGCCTATGGCGGCCGAAGCCTGCCCATGGTTTTGGTTTTGGCCGGGGCCTATTTTGTACTAATTATGCCCCTGGTTTACTCCGGCATCAACAATGCCATGCACGCCATTGATATTGTACCCATTACTGAAGCCGCCCGGGTTTTAGGCGCTTCTACCTTCACCACCTTCATCCGCATTATTGTGCCCGGCATTGCCCCCGGTATTTTAGTCAGTACGCTGCTGAGCTTTTCAACTCTTTTTGGCGAGTTTGTTGTAGCCAACATGCTGATTGGCGGCAGCTTTGAAACGGTACAAATTTACCTGTACTTGATTATGAAACAAACCGGGCATCTATCCAGCGCTGTGGTGATTATATATGTTTTTATTATGACCATCATTTGCGTTGCGGTTATGAAGTTAAGTAGCGGCAAAAACAAAAAATCCGCTTAAAAGGAGGATATTATGAGTTTTATACAGATTAAAGATGTGGTAAAAAGCTATGGCGATAATACTGTTTTAAAAAACATCCACTTAGAGGTTGATGAAGGAGAAATGGTAACCCTACTCGGGCCTTCCGGGTGCGGTAAATCCACCTTGTTGCGGGCCATTGCAGGGCTGATTGATATTAATAACGGCAGCGTTTGGCTTGATGGCCACGACGTAACCGATGTAGATGTGCGCAAGCGCCAGGTGGGTATGGTTTTTCAAAGCTACGCCCTTTTCCCAAACATGACAGCTGCCCAAAACATTGCCTTTGGGTTAAAAATTCTAAAGCAGCCAAAAGATGTTATTAACAAAAAAGTAGAACAAATGATTGCGTTGGTTGGCCTTAAAGGAAAAGAGCGCCATCGGCCCAGCCAGCTTTCCGGTGGCCAGCAGCAACGGGTTGCCTTGGCCCGGGCCTTAATTATGGAACCTAAGGTACTTTTGCTGGATGAGCCCCTGTCGGCCTTAGATGCCCAAATCCGCCAAAGTTTGCGGGTGCAAATCCGCGAAATTCAACAGCAAATGGGCATTACCGCCATTTTTGTAACCCATGATCAAGAGGAGGCCATGTCCATCTCCGATCGGATATGCGTAATGAATAACGGTGTGATTGAACAGCACGGTGCCCCGGAAGAGATTTATACCAACCCCCGCACGGAATTTGTTGCCCGTTTTATTGGCCATTACAATGTCCTTACCCCCAGCCAGGCAAAGCAGTTTTTAGGCGAATCTCCAGGTGATTGTAAGGTTGTAGCCATACGGCCCGAGGCTTTTGTGCTTAACGATACTGGTAATAGCTTAAAAATGACCGGAAAAATCATACGGTTTTCAATGCTGGGCAGCATTATGCGCTACGGAATAGATGTAAACGGAATAGAAGTGAATGTGGAGTTTGTAAATGACGGAAGTTACCATAGAAGTGTTGGAGAGCCGCTTACAGTGTACCTGCCTAAAAAGGATATGTTGCTGATCTATGAATAACAACATAAAAATTAATTACGCTAATGCTTAATGAGCCATTATTCATAAACCATATATATTTATTTTTAATACAAAGCGCTTTACACAAATGGTAAAGCGCTTTGTCTGCTTTTTGCAAAGCTAAAAATATTTAGGTTTTTAATCTTCAACCTGGGTGGGTATGGGTAATACCGGAGTAACTCCCTGCATCTCCCCCGTTAGCAGGGTTGAAGGATATTCCCCCGACCAGCGTTGGGCGTAGTTGTACTGAATTAGTTCTTTAGTAATGGATTCGGCCACCTTCCGGTTGGCTTCGGCCTCGGCTTCAGCCTTAATCCTAATTTCGTAAGCCTGGGCATCGGCTTTTTGCTGGGCGGTATACAGTTCCGTATCGGCATTAATTTTTTTTCGCTCTGCTTCCTGCTGGGCCTGGGCGGTTAAAGTGGCTTCCTCTGTGGCAACTCGCAGCTTATTTTGTTCAGCTACTTGCTTTGCCTCTACTGCGTTGGTATAGGCATCGGTAAAATCAATGTCCTCTAAGGAAACGCTGATAATATTGATGCCGTAAGGAGCCATCTCCTCCCGAAGTTTACTGCTGGTATCAAGAGCCAAAGCCTCTCGGTCGGTCACCAGCATTTCAGCAGATTTAGAGGAAAAGACAGTTTTCAGGTTTTCAATCAGTCTGGGTTCAATTAAAATATCGTAATAATTGATACCCACCTCTTTAAACAAGGTCATGGCTGTTTTTTTATCGATGTTAAAGTTCACCGACCCTACTACATCCACTTCCTGAATATCTCTTGAAAAAGCCATGGTGTTGAAAACCCTTTTCTGTTCCCTGTTATCCATGGGAATAATTTTTTGAAAGGGGCTTTTAAAATGAAAGCCAGCTTCCATGGTCCTGTCCTCTACTTTACCAAAGGTGGTTACTACTCCGGTAAAGCCACTTTCTACCCGGCCGGTACAAAAAGCGCCAATAAATATAACCACAAGGGCTACAACCCCTAAAATAATGCCCAGTTTCTGCGTATTTTTCATGTACATCTTCCTTTGCTTTCGTTTCATTTTTTAACACAAACTTATCTCATTTATAATCTCAAAAAGAGATGGCGTTGTCAATGTTTTAACCTGTAAAGAGTTTGTGAACATTGACTTGCCCAAAAACATATTCATTATCTGAAAACCTCCGTCAAATTCTTTACCTGCCAGGTTTTATATGCCATTTTTTTATTGTATAATGCTGATGTTGCTTCTGCCTTTGCCCTGTTTATACTTTTTAGTAATCATCACTATTCTTCTTCGTAAATACCATATAAAAGGAGGGGGAATAAAAAGCCAGAGGGTTTATGAGGAAAGCAAAAAAACACGAGAGCGGCCCTGCTATTTCGAATGTTTTAGACGATGTTTTTCACAAAAAGAACTGCCTTTCTATTGTGCCCTCATTGTGAGGTGGTGACCTTAAAAAAGGCGTTCAAATCTAAAAAAACAGGGCGGAAGCCCCGTCAAAAATCACCTTATCCTCAATTAAATTCCCGTATTCTTCCTTCCATTTTGCATGGATAGGCGACCTGTCAAAAAGGGCTAAGGATTCTTTTTCCATGGTCATGTGGATCATTACATCATAGCGTTTAGGTCCTGTTGTACAAGCATTTAAAACCCTTACACGGCGAACCCCTTCTATGTCAAGGGCTTTCTCAAACAGATCCTCTATTTCTTCTTTGAGGATCTCCCGTTCCCCCACCCAGGACTTGTATTTAACAAGAATGATATGTTCCATTGGGTTTCCTCCTTTAAAGTTAAAGTGAACCACCTCATCCCCATTGGTGAAGCTTCAAAAGAAAGAAAGTTTTATTATGTTGATTATACTGTACTTTCAACTTTTTTTAAAGGCACTGGAGTCTCAATTGACTTGCAAGGCACCTGGTGCATACTGTTATAATGGTGCAGTCTTTTACAGGTACCATTCATATAAAAAGTCAATTGCCTACTATACCATATAAAATATAACATACCCTCCCTTTCTTTTTTGCCTCATTTCTGCAAGGCCACATCGCTCCTCTTATAACAACCCATTTTTATCGCAACATTTCATCGAAAGGACACTGCCTCAACATTACCAGGAAAGTGATTTCAGCCCCGATGAAATAGAAAAGCTTATTCATTAAAAGACCGCCCCGGGCGCAAGTATTTGAGGCAGTTTTTAACCCAAAACAGTTGACTTTCAAAATCCCCTTTGCTACCATCATATTGGTTTGATAAAAATTAGCCAGATAGCGGAGGCATCAAAAGGCTGCCCTTTACATGGCGACACTGCTCATGGCCTATTTTCAAGGAACGATTCGCTCTACTCCCTTGGGGATGGATACCCCTTTGAACATAGTGATTCCTTTTGATTTTTATGCCGCCGACGGCAGTGTAAACCGCTATGATAAAACTTTAATCCTTCTTCACAGTTTAAAGCAAAATGCCCAGGCCTGGTCTCGTACGTCCAGCTGCAAACACTTTGCCAACCTCCATGGCTATAACCTTATTATCCCCGAGGTACCGCGCAGTTTTTATACCGAGATGTGCTACGGCCTTAATACCTTTACCTATTTAACAAAAGAGCTGCCCCAGGTGGCGGCTTGCCTCTTTAATATCCCCATAGATTCGGAGCACTTGTACATCGGTGGCTTGTCCATGGGGGGTATGGCACCCTTAAAACAGTATTGTTCTACCCCGATGAATTTAAGGGGGCCATGTGCCTCTCGCCAGGCTTTTTCCCCTTTGAAAGCAACCCGGATATGCTGAAACCTCTTTACCTTAGAAAAGAACTCATCGGCATTTTGACGGAGGAACTCCTTTTGCCTCCTGAGGATGATTCTAAAGCCCTGGCCCGCCGTTTGCTGTGCCGCCAAGGGGAAGAACCCTCAAGTTTATTTGTTCTGTGGCACAGAATACTTTTTATTTCAAAATAACCTTAAAATGAAAAACCTGCTTACCTCCCTTGCTTTTCCTATTATTTTTGAAAAGTGGCCCGGAGTCCATACCTGGGAATTTGGGAACCCCTCCCTTAAAAGGGCCATGATGTACTTTAATGACACTCCCCTCCCCCCCTTATAAGCCTTTTTCCCACCTGTTACCATGTCCTCTCCACTTTTTATGCTTCACATTCCACATAACACCATTTATTTTTGAAAAGAGGTTCATTTATGCCTTCAACCCCCACCATTGTTGCTATATGCGGCGTAAAAAACTCCGGTAAAACCACCATGATGGTTAAGCTCATTTCTGCCCTCAGCCAAAAAGGCTACCAGGTGGCCTCCATAAAACACGATGCCCACTCCTTTGATGCCGATACCCCCGGTAAAGACAGCTACCGCCACAAAGCCGCCGGGGCCTTCGCTTCTTTTGTGTACGACAATGAAAAAGTACAAATGGTGCGCAGCGACCATGTAGATTTGCCCTGGCTTATCGCCCAACTCCCTGAGGCAGATATTATTTTGTTGGAAGGAGCCAAGGATGTGCCCTATCCAAAAATTGAAATTGTACGGGCAGGCAACTCTACTGCCCCGGTACGCCCTGTTAAAGAGCTGCTGGCCGTTGCCAGCGACCTACCTTTAAGCTATCCCCGTACACCGGTTCTCCATATTAACGATGTACAGGGCTTATGCCAGCTGATTATAACGCAAATACCCTAAAGCCAATGTGTTACCCGATTTTTCAATAGGGGTTTCAGCCATCTATTTTAATTAAATAAAGGCAAGCAAAAAGCGCGGATGGTATCACCCGCGCTTTTAATTTGGATTGTATTATTTTAATCCACTGTAACCAAAGGCTTGAATAATTTTTTTACTTGCAAAGATAAAAATAATCAACACAGGTATAACCAAAATAAAGTTAGCAGCCATAATGGTGTTCCATTGGATACCAAATTCAACGTCCCGTACTTTTTCAATAAACATGGTCAAGGGGCGGTATTTCTCGTTGTTGGTCATCACCAAAGGCCAAAAATAGGAGTTCCAGGTGCTGATAAAAGAGAACATGGCGATGGTAATCATAGAAGATTTTGACATGGGCAGCATAATTTGGGTCATTACCTGTAATTCCGACGCATTGTCCAGCTTGGCCGATTCAATAATTTCATCGGGAATTTGCTTAAAGGACTGGCGCAGCATAAAAATACCAAAGGCATTTGCACCAAAGGGCAAAATTTGAGGCCACAGGGAACTGATGAGCTTTGCCTTTGACATCATTAAGTAGGTTGTAATGTAGGTAATTTGGCCCGGGATCATAAAGGCCACCAGTACAATTGAAAACCACAGCCCTTGCAGGGGAAACCTTCTCTTAGCAAAAGCATAAGCTGCCGGCACCATTACAATGAGCTGAATCACAATCACGCTTAAGGTCACCACAATGGAGTTAATGGCATACTGGGTAATGTCTACTTCCATATTCCAAATGTTTATAAAGTTTTGGAAGGTAAAGTTTTGGGGCCACAAGCTAGGCGGGGTTTGAATGGCTTCGTTATAGGTTTTAAAGGCGGTAATCATCATCCAATAAAAAGGGAACAGGAATAATAAGATGATGAGAATTTTAAAAACATCACCAGGCAGCTTAGGCAGATAGTTTTTGAGCTTTCGTTTCATATTCGTGCACATTCCTTTCTTATTGATAATGAACTTTCTTTTCAATGCCTTTAAAGTCAAGAAGGGTAACCAAAACCAAAATAATCATGAGCACAACCCCTGCTGCAGAACCAATGCCAAGGGAATTGTTCAGCTGAAAAGCATTTTCGTAAATATACATGGCCAACACCTGGGTTGAAGTACCCGGCCCGCCTCCGGTCATAATGCGGATGGAGTCGAAAACCTTAAAGGCGCCGGTTGTAATGGTAATAAGCAAAAAGAACAGCTGGGGGGAGAGCATGGGTAAGGTGATTCTAAAAAAAGTTTTTACTGGGGATGAGTTGTCAAGCTCTGCCGCTTCATAAATATCCGGCGAGATGGCCTTAAGGGCCGAAAGGACAATCAAGGCGTAATAGCCTATGCTCTTCCAAACGTTCATAATAATAATGGAGTTCATAGCCGTTGCACTAGTATCAAGCCAGCGTACAGGAGGGATGTTAAATATTTTAAGAACTGAGTTAAACAGCCCATAGCTATTTGAATCGTACAGCCATGACCAGATAAACGCACAGGAAATAGTAGCAATTAAGTGGGGGGTAAAAAAAGCTGTTTGAGCAAATTCGTTAATCTTTCTGTTTTTTTGCATCCATACGGCAAAGAGAAGAGAAAAGGTGATTAGCAGTACAACCTCCGCTACCGTGTAATACGCAGTATTTTTAAGGGCAACCAAAAATTCGTTGCGCACAAAAAAGAGTTCGTAATAGTTGTTCAGCCCTACAAATTCTTTATAAGGCCTTGTGGCGTTGCCCCTAAAAAGACTTAGGTGAATAATATTAATCATGGGGTAGATCACAAATAAAATTAAAAAAATCATTGCGGGCAAAATCATCAAGTAGGAGCCTAAATGGCTTTTCCAAGGGGTTTTCCGCCGCACATTCATTACTGGGTTTTTTACGTTTTTCACTTCCCTAGTCATGATTGTTTCCTCCAGCCAAAGCAATATACTTCTCGTAAGTAGGAGTATCTTCCTTGCGTATCCTCTCCCCTGCGGCATCAAATACAAACAGGTCTTCTCCTTCTACGCAAATAAATACTTTATCTCCAAAGGTAAAGCTTTCGTCCAGGCTCTTTACCATAATAAACTCATTGCCCATTTCAATTTTATAAAGGGTTTCAGAGCCTAACATTTCCCTGGTGATAATGGTGCCCTTGCGCATAAAGGCTGTATTGCTCGGTTCCCGGTTCAGCAGCACTTTTTCAGGTCTAAAGCCAATATGAATACCATTTTCAACTTTGGTAATGTTCATAGGCGGGGTACCAATAAACTGAGCGGCAAAAATGTTGTTAGGGTTTTTATATAGTTCTTCGGGGGATGCCTCCTGTACAATTCTGCCCTTATCCATTAAAACAATTACATCTGCCATGGCCATGGCCTCAACCTGGTCGTGGGTAACGTATACAAAGGTGGTTTTAAGCCTGTTATGCATTTCAATCAGTTCTGTGCGCATGGCCGCCCGCAGTTTAGCATCAAGGTTTGACAGGGGTTCATCCATCAAAAAAACCTGGGGCTCTTTTACCATGGCCCGGGCCAGAGCAATGCGCTGGCGTTGACCGCCGGAAAGGGTAGAAGGTTTTCTTTCTAAATATTCATACAAGCCCAAGGTGCGGGTTACCTCTTCAATACGGTTTTTCCGTTCTTCTTTGGGAACTTTATTGTTTTTTAAACCAAACTCAATGTTTTCCCTTACAGTCATCGTAGGATAAATAGCATAATTTTGAAAAACCATTGCAATATCACGTTTGCCCGGCGCTAAATCTGTAATATCCTTATCATCCAAATAAATATGCCCGCTTGTTGCAGGCCCAATGCCTGCAATCATTCTTAAAAGGGTTGTTTTACCGCAGCCGGAAGCACCAACTAAAACTGTAAACTTACCGTCGTGAACGGTTAAATTTAAATTTTCAATGACTTTTGTATGTCCAAATGCTTTTGATACGTTTTCAAACCTGATTTGTGCCATATCCTATTCTCCTGTCTGTTTACTGGTATATGTTAAAAACAGTTCCATAATAAAAAAATAATAGGAGGGCATAGCCCTCCTATTGAAGATTGCTTCCCTTATTTGAAAAAGCTAGCAGTTGTGGTTTTAATTTGTTCCAAAGCCTGTTCAGGGGTGATGCTGCCTTCTTGAATCAATAAGGATACAGCATCCCAGCAAGCTTTTGTATAGTCTTGCAGGAAGGGAACATAGGGATCTTCCTGACATTTGGCGGTAGCCATTTGATCGTAAGCAACCTTGTATAAAGGGTTTTCTGCCCAGAAATCAACCATATCGGCATATTCAGCAACAGATTTGGTCACGGGAACGTAGCCTGAGTTAATGGTATTATAAGCAACCATTTCATCACTCATTAGAAATTGGATAAATTCCCAAGAGGCGGCGATTTGCTCATCGGTATTGCCTTCGCTAATCACAACCAAGTTTCCACCGCCGATTTCAGCAATGGGTTTTTCAGCATCGTAAGTAGGATAAGGCATAACGCCAACTTCAAAACCAGCTTCCCCGGCGTTAATCAAAATGTTTTTCATGCTACCGGAAGATTGGTAAAGGGCGGCTAATTTTTTCTGGAAAAAACGTTCTTGGGCAGCTGTGCCGGCGTTTGTAGAGTCAAAACTGCGGCACCATCCTTCGTCAACCCAGCCGCGCCAGTCGGTTAAGATTTGCAGGGTGGTTCCATCTTCCAAAGTAGGAGAGGATTTTCCATCTTCCGAAAACATGATGGAGCCCAGCTGCTGCAGGTTAGCGGCCTGGTAATATCCCCAGTCATTAACAATTTCAAGGCCATGAACCAATACTTCGCCGGTGGCTGCGTCTACTTCGTACAGAGCTTTACAAAATTCAACCATTTCAGCAATGGTGGTAGGAGGAGTTAAACCCTTTTCGTCTGCCATGGTCTTATTGTAGTATAAAACAGGGGTAGAACGGATATAGGGGAAAACATGAAGTTCGCCGTCCCGGTTACCGTAAATGCTCAAAAAGGGATCAAACAGGTTGTTCCTGTCAAAACCGGAAGCCTCGGCATAAGAAGCCATGTCCGCCACTACTTCATCCTCGATTAAATAGCCGGTAAAGGTGTTACCCATAACGGCGATTTGAGGCTGTTCCCCTGCCTGAATGGATAATTGCACTTTAGGTAAAATATCGTCGTAGCTGCCAATAAACACTTCTTCTACAACAATGCCTTTTTCTTTACCAACAGTTTCGTTAAAGGTTTTTACAGAGTGCTCTACAACCTCATAGTTGGCCCCTGAACCACGGGTGTGCCAAAATTGGATTGTAATGGGATTTTCCTGGGCCAATGCTGCCATAGCAAAAGACAAGACCATAACCATAGCCAGCAAGAATGATAGGGTTTTTTTCATCGTAAGTCCTCCTTAAAATTTAAAATAGCAAATGCAGCAGACTTTACCGCATTGTTTCAAAAAATAAAAATCGGGCTTCAACTCAAATGTAGCATAGCAAGAATTAAATTCCTTGTCAATAGGAAAATGTTAGTTTTTTCCTATTTT
>CAYFQH010000004.1:19003-69583 GCA_964345215.1 uncultured Oscillospiraceae bacterium
CATAGCAAGAATTAAATTCCTTGTCAATAGGAAAATGTTAGTTTTTTCCTATTTTTTGTTCTTATTTTACATTATTACAGCAAAATTCATGAACTGAAGCACTTGTTTTGTGTGTTTTTAACATATGTTTAAGGCTAATTTAACATATCTTTACAACGATAAGATGATTTCATCCATAGCTTTTCCATCAATGTCTTCCATGGAAAAGCCCAGTACTTTTGCAAAAGTCGGCGCTTCATCTACAATGGGTTTTCGTTCAAGTACAACCCCAGGTTTTATGCCGGGGCCAAAGGCCATAAAAGTAGGCTGGGGCCCTTTATCCGGATGATGGCCGTGAGTTGCTCTGCCAAAGCGGTAATCTTCAATATCTAAATTGCGAACAAGGGGTCGTGTCCAGTGATTGGTAAAGGAGGTGAAGCCATCGGTTTCAATCACAAAGGAAAAATCGCCTCCCAAACGTTCTTCTTCCTGAACTTCTTTGGCTGTATATACCCTGCTGATTCCATAAATGCCTTCATCACACATATGATTTAAAAGGGTATATACCTCATCATAGGTTTTTTGATCTGCCGGGTCTTTTAAGTATACCTGGGCAGACAGGGCAGTAGATTTGCAAATGGCTTTGTAGTCTTCCACTTCTCCTTTTGAATTGACATTAATAAAGCCTTTTTCGGCCAAAACAACGTTTGGCGAAATGGTTCTGTTAATGTTCATTTGCCCGTGGTCGCTGACAATAAAAAAGGTAGTCTCTTCCAAAATACCCGCATCTTCAGTTGCCTTTACAATTTGCGAAAACCACTCGTCAATTTCATGGAGCCCATGGGTTACTTTGGGCGAAAACAGCCCCGTTTGGTGCCGATAAGCATCAATATTGGCAGGGTGAATCATCAGCAGGTTAGGTTTAAATTCCCTAATAATAGCAGAAGCGCAGGCATGAACAAAGCGGTCCGCATGGGGGTGCTGGCGGTGCTTCCCGTCGACCAAATGGGCGTTTGGCTTAACCACCTTTTCAATCACCTCTGGTGAACTGCCAGAGTTTTCAAAGCATTGTACCGTTGTTTCCTCACTGCTTTGGGGCCAATATTCGTCTACCAGGTAATCAATGCTGGGATGGTTGCCTGTAACGGGCCAAAAAACAGCTGCTGTACTCAGCCCTGCTTTTTTGGCGGCATCAAAAATATCCGGTACTTTCACTGCGTCATTGAACCACTCCCAATCGGAAGAAAGCTCGGTTAAAATTGTTTTTTCGTTGTTGATAATGCCGTGACGGTCCGGGTACACCCCTGTGCGCATGGAAGTATGCTCAGGGTAGGTTACCGTAGGGTAAATGGCCCGGATGGTTTTAACAATGGCCATCTTATCCCAAAACTTTCCGAAGGCGGGTAAGGTTCTCAGGGTTTCCAGGTCTTCATAAACCATCGCATCCTGCGAAATAACAATGACATGTTTTGTCTTTTGCTCCATTGTTCTCTCTCCCTTTTTATTGATTATGCTGAAATTGATAAATGGCCTCGTAGGCCTTTTTCATATTTGGATACAAATTTGCATATACATCATACTGTTTTTGGTAATAAACCCTATCTCCCTCTACCGGTTGGTAGGTGGTTTTACTTTGAATCAGCTTACCTGCTTCTTCAAAATTTTTATAAAGGCCAATGCCCACCCCAGCTGCAAAGGCTGCCCCTAAACTGGTGGCGTGGTGAGCCGTTGCATGAATACTAACGGGAATGCCCATCATAGAGGCTGCCATTTGGCCCCATAGGCTGCTTTTGGCTCCGCCTCCAATGGTTATTAGCTTTGTTACCTCAAGGCCATTTTCGTCCAGTATTTTTTTACATAGGTGGAGCCCCTGCATAATGCCTTCGTAAATAGATCGGGCAATGTCTTTTTGATTATGCCCCAAGGTAGCGCCGATAAGGGTGCCCGAAACTTGAGCGGTCCACCAAGGAGTTCTTTCCCCCATTAAAGTAGGTAGAAAAAACAGCCCCCTTGCACCAATGGGAGATTCTTCCACCATTTTTTCAATGGCTCCAAAGGAAAAGTCATCTCCCTGCCTGTTCATGCAAAGCAGGTTTTCCACAGCCCAGTCATAGGCTGCTGCCCCGGATTGAAGGGTGCCGCAAACGTTATAACAGTCAATGTCCATGTCGTAATAGTTAAAGATGCGCATTTTATCGTCAATAATGGGTTTTTCGCTCATGGCACTGATCCAGGCAGAGGAACCGATATTCATATAAGCATCTCCCGGCACATGCTGCCTGGCCCCATGGGCGGCACAGGCTCCGTCCCCTCCGCCTAAAACAACAGGCAGCCCCTGAGGCAGCCCTGTAGCCTTTGCCATTTTTTTCTGAAGCCTGCCGCTGGCATCGGTTGCTTTTAAAAGTTGGGGCATTTTACTTAGGTCGATGCCAAGATCTGTTAGAATATCCCGAGCCCAGTCTTTACTATACATGTTCATGCAGGCGCATAAGGAAGCATCAGAATAGTCCGTAACCCCCACCCGTCCTGTAAACTGGCCATAAAAATAGTCTTTAATGTTTACAAAGGCAAGAGCATCGCGGTATATATCCGGCCGATTCTCCTTTAGCCATAAATACTTGGGCAAGCCCGAGTGAACGTCAATTCGGTTGCCTGTAATGCGGTAAAAATCCTTCTGGGAAATGATTTTTTCGATAAACTTGGTTTGTTCATGGCTTCTAATGTCAGAATGGATGATGTTGTTGTAAAGGGCCTGACCCGAAGAATCAACGGGAATACAGCCATTCATAGTACCTGTAAAAACCATGGCTGTAATAAAATGGGCCGGAACCACTGTAAGGGCCTTCTGGATGCCCATGATCACTTTTTCAAGCTGTTCCTCTGGTTTTTGCTCTGCCCAGCCTGTTTTTTCAAAATGCGTAGGATAGGACAGAACATCGCTGTACACAGCCCTGCCCTGTCCGTTAAATATGGCACACTTTACCCCGGTTGTACCTGCGTCAAGGGTTAGAATATGGTGTTCGTTCTTCATCGTTTGTCCCTCAATGTTAGATATTTACACCCAGTTGGCCAGCAGGTAATCCTCCGCCTCTTTGCTCCAGAGGCCATTATTCTTTTGAGTAATCTGAGCCAGGGCCTTAAAGCGCTCGTCCTTCTCGCCTAATTTTGCAAAATCCTCAATAGCGGTAAGGGGCATGGAAATACTGTTGTAAATCATTTTTTTGCCTCCTGGAATATTAGGCAGGTTCAAAATGGTTTCCCCTGCACTATCCAGGCCTCCAATATGGGTTAGCATGACCGCAGGGTTAATTCGCCCGGCGGCAGTTAACTCCAGGGCTTCAATCATATCCTGGGTGTTGCCCCCTGTGGTTCCCATAACATGGGTAGCATTATAATGCACGTCATAAAAGTTAAGCCTGGCACTAAAGTTGGGGTCCGTTGGGCCGGCAAAAAAGTTTAAGCAGCCGTCTCTACCCAGGGTGGCAGAAGCCAAATCCAGCAAAGATTCAACAGGAGCATAAACAAATACATCATCGTAGCCCCCTTGGGATAGTTCATTTAGGTAAGCGGCAGCATCTTCCAGCTTGCTGGTATTAACATATTGAAGGTCAACCCCGGCCTCTTTCTTGGCCTTTTGAGGCGGAAACAGCTCCTGAGCCCGGTTTAGCCTCTCTTCATCAATATCAACAATCGTTAACTGACTGGGCTGCCTGTCGCCGTAGAGGGTATAGTCAATCATGCCCAAACCCATGGGCCCGGCACCGGCTAAAACAAGCATTTTCCCCCCTTCTTTAATACCCATGTCATGGGTATACACCCCCATCTTTGTATGGTAGGAGGCATGAAAGGCGCCAATGGAGCAACTAAAAGGCTCAGCTAAAGAAGCCTCGTAGTAGGCTTCCCCTTTATATTCAAGCAAGCACCCCAGCTCCATTACCTCGGGAGGAATAATCATGTAAGTTGCATTGCCGCCAAAATAGGGGTAGGAATAACCAGGCGACCACATGGTGCCTTTATAGTTTAAAGCAGGCTGTAAGGTAAATTTCATACCGGGTTTAAATTGATCCTGATGCTTTTTGCCCACCGCTACAATGTTGCCTGCCAGTTCATGGCCCATCATGACCGGATTTTCGTGTACGTCCTTAGGCACTCGTTTATGCTTCTCACCTAAAATGGCGCACTTGTAGGTGGACATGCACACGCTGTCGGATATTACCTGGGCCAAAATTTCATCCTCTTTTATTTCCGGCAGTTCAAATTCTTCCAGCCGTAAATCCCCTGCTCCGTATAATCTTAATGCTTTTGTTTTCATAGTGTTCTCCTTCCATAAGCAGCTGTTTATATTTCTTCAACTTTTACTAAGGGCAACATTTTTTCAATTGCTTCCATTTTTGCACTTTGGGTGCCCTTTTCCATAATGGTGGCACTGCTGGTAGCAATGGCCATTTGAGCTGTTTGGGCTAAGGTCAGGCCTTTTACCTGGCCGTATGCCAGGGCTGCCATCATGGCATCTCCTGCTCCAACAGTGCTTTCAACCTGAACTTTTAGGCCATGCCCTAAAAATACCTTCTCCCGGTCAATAAAAAGGGCGCCTTTTTCTCCTAGGGAGACCACCACTTTTCCAATGCCCCTTTGAATTAAGTTTTTTGCCCCGGCAATGATTTGCTCAAAATTGTTTAACTTTTTGCCCACAAGCCGTTCCAGCTCATCCTGGTTGGGCTTAATTAAGGTTGGAGCCGCCTCTACACCAAGGGAAAACTCTTCCCCATCAGAATCAAAAAAAACCTGGGCTTCTTTTCTCTTAATCAACTCAATCCACTTTTGATAAATTTTAACATCTGTATTGGGAGGCAATTTACCGGCGATAACCACTAAGTCGTTTTTGCCGATGGCCTTTAAAATTTTTTGCTCTAAGGCTGCCAGCATTTGGCTATCAAGGGGTTCCCCTTTTTCATTAATGTCTGTATAGGTACCCTTTTTTAAATCCACAATTTTTGTATTTGTGCGGGTTGGCTGGCTCTGGTATATAAAATCATGTTCCATGGCCATTAAATCAAGCTGCTGGGCTATCCATTGGCCGCTGCTGCCCCCTAAAGCACCCGTAGCAACAGAAGCAACCCCCATTTCTTTTAAGGATTTGGAAACATTAATTCCCTTGCCACCAACATCCAGCCGCTTATGCTCAACACGGTTTACCTGATCTATCTGAAAGTCCGAAATTTGCAGAGTTTGATCAACCGCTGGGTTTAAAGTGACTGTAATAACCATTCGCAACCCTCCCGATGTTTTAAATTAACATATTTTGTTAGTTTTGAACACGTTAATATCATATCATGGCCAGATAAAAAGTCAATTGATTTACATAAAAAAAAGCAGAAAATCTGCCTTTTTTCATTTTTACCTTTTACCGTTCTACAGAACAATAATATTTTTCCGTTCAAACTCTTTTTTACTCTTTTCATCCAGCCCCGAATCAGAAATAATCACATCTACCTCCTCTGGCCTGGCAAAGGTATAGGTACTGCTTACCCCAACTTTATGATGATCCATCAGCAACACCACTTTTTCACTTCTGCGAACAACCATCTTTTTCAACTCTGCTTCATCTTCCGAGCCGCAAGTAAAACCCCAACTGCCAATATAGCCTGTAACCCCTAAAAAAGCAATTTGAAAATTAATATCGGATAAGTCAACCATACTGCGCACCCCGTCAAGGCAGAGGCTAAAAGGATTTAGACGGCCACCAATCATGTTTACCTGGGCTTTTCGTAGTTTTGCCAACTCAAAGACACAACTAACGCTATTTGTATGAATCAAAAAAGAATCGTCTGGAAAAATTCTAGCCAATTCTGTGGTGGTGGTGCCAGAATCTAAAAAAATGGAGGTATTTTGGTTTAGCAAATCCACAGCCTTTTGAGCAATGATTTTTTTCGCCTCTAAATTTCTGGTGCTGCGGCGCATAAAAAGGTCGTCGGTGCCAATTAGCACCTCAACCGACTTGGCCCCGCCATGTACCCTGATAATTTTTTTTTGCTGATCCAAGTATTCTAAATCCCGCCGGAGGGTCATTTCGGAAACATTGCTAAAGGCTTTTTTCAACTTTTTCAGACCCACTGAACCTTCCTGATTTACAATTTCTACAATTTTATTTCTTCTCTCTTCCATGCTTTGCACATATCTCACCCTTTATTATTTCACTCGTTCGGCCAGTTCTTCCGCTTTTTCATGGAGCAGGCCCAAATCCCAAAGAATGGAGCTTAGAAGATATTTATCCCGAATGTCCCTGGAGCCGATCAGGGCCTTTTTTACATCCTCCCGGCCAATACCGATATCTTTAGGAAGAACTGCCATATGAAGGTCGTCCATAAGTTTTTTAAGTTCTTGTGCTGAGGGCAACTCTTCTTTTACAATTCTTTCAAAAGTTTCCCAGTTTTCCTCAATGATCTTAATCCGTTTTTCCCAAAGAGTCCTATCGTTTTTATGGTATTTTTCCTTTTCATTTTGAATAATAGCCTGGGAAGCTTTACCAAAAATGACTTTCATCTCTTCTTCCCATTCTTCTTGTTTAAAAGCATCCATTCTTTGGACAGCCTTTTTAAAATCAGGCCTTTCTTGTAACAAATCTTCAAACAAAAGCAGGGTTAAATAAGTGCCGATGCCCACCTGCACACCGTGGAGTTCTGATTTTTCGCCCCTGTCTAGGGCCATCATTTCCCACATGTGGGAAAAATAGTGTTCCAACCCCGAAGCAGGCCGTGAACATTTGGCAAAACTCATGGCAATGCCGGATAAAACCAGGCCTTCCATAACGCCATTGGCCGCGTCTTCATCCTGCATTAACAGTTTAGGGGCATGGCTAACACATTTTTGAAGAGAATACCTGACCAGCTGAGCTATATGGGGGCAGTAGTATTCCCCAATAATCAAATTGGCCAGCCGCCATTCGGCAATGGCTGTGTACTTGGCCAGCATATCACCCAAGCCTGCCTGAAGCAAAACTTCCGGGGCCTTTTTAAAAATATCTGTGTCGGCAATAATTCCCCTGGCCGCCGGTGCAGGCAAAGATACCTTAACCCCTGCGGATACCATGGAGGAGGTATCGGATACATAGCCGTCCATTGAAGGAGCTGTGGCAACAATCATATAGGGGGCTTTGCTTGCGTGGGCTACAATTTTGCAGCAGTCGTTAATCACCCCGGAACCAACGGCAATGATGCCATCACACTGATTATCGTAGGCCATAACAATTTGGCCAATGGTTTTTTCATCAGGCTCTATTTCTTCCCCTTTGATTTCAAAGAGCCGATAGTCCTCGGCTGCCTTTTGAACCAAGGGCAATACGTGGTCAACAGCAATGTTTTTTGTTTTATGGTCACATACAATAAAAGGGGCTGTTATGTTTAACTTTTTCATCATGGCCGGGAGCAGGGCAAGGGTACCGCCACCAATTTCAATTTGGTCTACATTGACCCGGTGGGTTTGCCCACAGGCACATTCAAAGGATTTCCCAAGAAGGTCAGCAACCTTGTTTGGTCTTTCAAATTCCATTCCATTGTCCTCCATTACATATTCAAATAAATAAAACGAGCAGACAAATGTTTGAAACAAACATTCTCTGCTCAAATAATACCATAATTTCACTTTTTGTTAAAGGCCCTGTGGTTATTTTATGGCTGGCTGTCGTCTTTTTCCTCGCCTAATTTTACAACAATCATATCATCGGTAACCAAAATGCTTCCCTCTGCCGGCCAAAGAGGCATATTTTCGGCCAGTTTCTTACCTTTTTCATTAATGGCCCTATTATTATAATAAGAAAAATAGTCCAACCCAAAATCAAAGCCCTGCAGGTACATTACGTCGTAAATACGTAATTTTGTACCTTGCCAATTGATCATTGAACCCCCGACGGAGTACACCTTCACGGCCTGGGGTATATTTTCTTCATGTTTTCCAACAAAAACAACCGGCACTTCCGGTGTCTTTGCATCGGTTGCTTTTTGAATATCGTGACCAATCATTTTCGTGTTCCACTGATCTGTTTGAGACATAACATGGGAAGAATAAAAAAAGGTGTTGAGCAGCAAGACTTGCTGGCTGACAAAGTAAATGGCCACCGCTACCGTAAGGCCTTTAAGCCATTTTATTTCCCTGGTATAGTGCAAAAATAAAAACCAACAAATACCCATAAAGGGCAGAAGGGTTTGAAGCATACGAAACTGTGCACTTGAGCCTAGCAAAATTGGAAGAGCGTACACCGACAGGGTGAAAAAAGCACCAATAAAAACAGCGGCAAGCCCTTGGCGGTTTCGGTTAAAAACAAAGTATGCCAACACAAAAATAATCAACACTACAAGGGTAGCCAAAACAATACGGGATCCGTAGGTGCCCTTTGGGCTGATGGTTCGGTAAATGCTGGAGGCAATGTTATACAATCCCCTTGAAAAACCCTGGCTGCTCCATCCAAACATATTATCTACATAGGCGGTGCTCTTCAGCTGGTAAGCCCAGGTGAACAGCTTGGTAAAAGCAACATAGCCTCCTACAGCAGCCCCGCCTAAAATAACATACCATTTGCTAAAATAAAAAATGTTTTTAAAGGTAATTTCTCTTTTGCTGGCCCTTGTTAAGGCCCACAGCAAAAGCATAGCAGCAAAACCTGTCACAAAAACACCGGCATAAGCCTGGTAAATATTTACAGCCACAAAGGCAGCAAGGCCTGCCCATACGTAATAAGAAGCACGCTTTTTATCCTTGTTTTGGTCAATCAAGTAAAGAGCAAAGGTGATTAAAAAATTTGCAAAAAAAGTAATGTCGCAGGTTGTGGCAAAGATCAATAGTTCGGGTATTACAAAAGGCACCGTCATATACATGGCCACAAAGCCCGAAAGGGCAAGGGAGGAAGCCTTTTTAAAATATTTTTTGATTAATACGCACCATAGTCCTGCCGAGGCTCCCAACCAAACCACGGCCATAAAGGTTGTTACGTAAGGTACAAAAGCACCGTTTAGGCTAAAAACGCTGCGCAGCCAACCTAAAAAAAAGCGCAAGTAGCCAATATGCCACATGTATACATTCTTAAAAGGTTCCTGAAAAGCCCTGGCCAATTCCATTTCTTCGTCAATGGTCAGAGAAAAGTTGCTCACTTCAAAGCCATAGCCAATCAACCCAATAAAAACAATAACATAAAGTACTATCCGGTGTTCTTTTATAAAGGCCGAAACATCGTTTTTGAGCATTTTAAAGGGTTCTATTCCTTTTGTAGCCATGCTGGTTTTCCCCCTTTTTTCTCTTATAAAAAGTATTCGCCTTGAAGCAAAAGAGCAAAATAATATAGGCCGTAGCCCACATGCAGGGCAAAAGTACTCCACAGCAGGCCGGCAATCACCCCATCGCTTTTTTGCTTGTTTTTTGCCTCCACCAGCTTTTCGCGGCACCAGCCGTATAAACGGTTTGCAACAACAGCAAACAAGAAAAAGTTCATAGTCAAAGCGCCCCATAAGTAGTTTCCATCAAAGGCCCCGATTCCCGTTTCAGCAAAGAACATCGCTTGAAAAGCACCGAACACAAATGCAAATACAATCACTTTAACATCCTCAAACTGCCACAAATATTTACCAATTAACAAAAAAGCCATTACCGGAAACAAAACAGAAGAAAAAATGGCCAGGTAAGGAGAGGTGGAATAGCGGCCCAACACACGCATAAAAGAAACAAAGGTCGAATGGTTTACTCCTTTTAATACCCCCAGCTGAAACAAACCAACCAAAATACTGGGAACAACAGCCAGGCCAAAAAGAAAGATATTTTTAAAACCTTTTCCCTTGGTTTTAATCAAATCCCTTATCAGGAAGATGGCCATAATCGGAGAAAAAGAAAATACAAAGCTTGGTTTAATGGCCATTGAGAAGGTGGTAGCAAGGCAAAAAGCCAACCAGTTTTTCCAGTTTATTTTTTCTAAATAGGTTTTGCTCAATTTAAAATAGAATATTAAACTGATCACTGCAAAAAAGCGCATACCAAGGTAGGTTGAATTGTGCCATATCGCAGGCGAAAAGGTACCTAAAAACCGATTGAAGAGCGAAGGCATAAAAATGGCAGCCACAAAGCTGCAACACCAGGCTAAAAGCCATTGAATACCCGGCTTTCCATCTGGATCCAGCTCTTTTACCAGCCGTTTTAAAACAAAAACAGTGCCGACACAAAAAAAGGTGAGCAGGCCAGAAACAAGATAATCAGAAATAGACAGCCGGTAAAACCAGTCAAAAACATAAAATAAAATAGAGTAAGCCGCAATATCCATTTCCAAAGCGGCTACATGAACCGGCAAATCTGTTTGGTAATTTCCAAGAGGTTCAAAAGTAAGGTTAATGCCCATAGAGGATAGGATCTCGCCTAAGACATAATCCGGTTCCTGCATAAGCTGGCTGCGAAATAAAAACATGCATAGCACTGCGTATATCAATGCTGCCATCCCCACCAGGATTGCCCTTGTTATTTTTGAATGATACCACTTTTGTTTCATTCATTTCACCTCGTCTATCTATCAAAATTAAATTCAGTCTACAACAGGCCAAAAATTAAAACGCCTGTAACAATAAGCCCAATACCCAGCAGTTTTTTGGTATTTAGCCTTTCATTTAAAAAGAGAAAACTAAGGAGGGTTACAAACACATAACCCAGAGAATCGATAGTGGTCATTAGCGTTAAGGGAAGCTGCTTGGAGGCCATGGCATTCAAAACCAAGGTAGAACCAAAAAAAAGATAGGCAATCATAACCCGCCAGTTTAAGTATTCTCTGATTGGATTTGTGTGATTCATCAGGGCAGCTTTTTTAAGCAAAATTTGCGAAGCCGAGGCAATCATAACCGCTGTAAGGGAAAGAAAAATACCTGTGATCATTCCGCTTCCCCTCCCGCTACCACAACCATACCCAAAATAATCAAAACCGATCCAACAAGCATGTTCCAGGCTATACGCTCTTTAAAAAACAAGACTCCCCACACCATGCCATAAATCACAACAATACCTTTACTGGCATAAGCTGTAACCAGGGGCAGCTTTTTAAGCACCTGCTGCCATAAAAGGGCGTAAATACCAACGGCTATAAGAGCACCTATATAGTATGCCGGGTTATTTACGGCCAATTTATAAAAAACAAACACCAGGGAGTACAGCAGCAAAGCCACATATAACAGGCCATAGGCCATACCGTTCCCCTTAAGGGACTTTGTACTATTCTTCACCAGTTAAACCCTTTCTTTCGCTGTCCCTCTTCTGCTCTTCATTTTCTTTAGAAAAACTGGTTTTGCGAATAACAAACTGGGGAGCCTTATTTAGGCTAATGTACATCCTGCCAATATACTCTCCTACCACGCCAATCATTAACATTAGCATGCCCCCAATAAAGAGTAAAACTGCCATCATAGAACTGTAGCCCATGGGGGTAGCAGGGTTAACCAATCTTTTAATAATGATATATACACCATATATAAAGCCCATAATTGAAAAAACAGTGCCTGCCAGGGTCGCCACTCGCAGGGGTTTTACAGAAAAAGCAGTAAAACCGTTAAGCCATAAGGCAAGCAGCTTTGACATGGTATAAGAAGAAGTTCCTTCCACCCTTTCCCGGTGGTCTATATCCACATTGGCAATATGTTTCGTGCTGCGTAGAACCAGCCCGATAACATAGGGATACGCATTGGGGTACTCTTCTACCGAATCAATTACGTAACGCCTGGCCGCAAAAAAGCTGGATACTACCAACCCTTTGGGCTTGCCTAAAAGCACATTAGCCATGTAGTCATTCACCTTGCTGCCCATGTTTCGCCACCACTTGTGCTTTTTTTGAGGGTAGCGGGCATACACCACATCATAGCCTTCTTCAAGCTTATCAAGTAATTTATACACTTCCTGAGGCGGAGTTTGTCCATCATCATCCATAGACACCACCACATCCCCCGTTATCACATGATAGCCGGCCAGCAGGGCTGCGTGTTGGCCAAAATTTTTAGCCAAAGAAATAGCTTTAATTTTATGGTTGTTAGCAGCCAAGGCCATAATTACATTTTCCGTATCATCCGGAGAGGCGTCGTTTACCAAGATAATTTCATAGTCCGTGACCTTCGGCATCTCCCTTGCGCTGGCAATAATTTCATCTACAACCAATCCAATTGTTTTTTCGCTGCGATAGCAGGGAATTACATAAGATAGTTTCACACTTTTTCCTCCAACAACTGATTTGAAAAAACTGCCATAAAAATCATATCCCGAAAGGTTCCGTCAATAAGCACATCCTCTTTCATATACCCTTCCGGTATAAAGCCAACTTTTTTATAGCTGGCAATGGCCCGCTGGTTTTCTGCAAAAACCCTCAAAAAAATTTTATGAAGGCCAAGCACATTAAAACCATAATCAATGATGGCCTTTGCCGCCATGGTGCCATAGCCCTTGTTCCGGGCAACCGTTTCACCAATAAAAATGCCAAACTCGGCCTTTTGATTTTCAAGGTCAACATCCCGTAAAAAAACCGACCCGATTTCCTTTTCGGTTTCTTTTACGGTAATGATAAACTGAACAACTTTTTTGGTTTCCACCATGGTTTTCATCCACTGCTGGTGAGAGGCCTTTGTAAAAGGCTTTTGGTATACAAAGTGCTGCCTTACTTCCGTTTTATTACGCCAGTTTACAATTTTTTCTGTATCATGATCGTCGATGGGCCGCAAAAAAACCTCTTGGTATTCAACCATTTTCTCCGCTCCTTTTGATAAAATAAACCTGCTTATGCTATTTGCGGTAAAATGCCTTCACTTGGTCAATTACATAGGCTACTTCATCAGTGCTAATGCTGTAGTACATAGGCAGGCGCAAAAGGCGTTCGCTCTCTTTGGTGGTGTGCCGGTCTTCACCAACGAACCTGCCAAAACGCACACCTGCCGGAGCGGAGTGAAGAGGAATATAGTGGAATACGGCTAAAATGCCTTTTTCTTTCAAAAAGTCAATCAACGCGCTGCGCTGCTGAATATCCGCCGTTTTTATGTAAAACATGTGGGCATTATGCACACAATCCGAAGGAATGTAAGGCAGTTCAATCTGCCCGTTTTGGGCTAAGGGCTCCAGCCCCTGGTAGTATTCATTCCACCGGTTTAGGCGGCTTTGGTTAATCTGCTGGGCCAGCTCCAGCTGAGCATACAGGTAAGCAGCGTTTAAGTCGCTTGGCAGATAAGAAGAGCCATAGTCTACCCAGGTGTACTTATCGATCTGCCCTCTAAAAAATTTACTCCTGTTGGTTCCCTTTTCCCTTAAAATTTCAGCCCGTTCAATATTTTTGGGGTCTTTGATTAAAAGGGCTCCCCCTTCCCCCATGGTATAGTTTTTCGTTTCATGAAAAGAAAAGGTGCCAAAATCGCTCAAGGTACCCAGTGCTTGGCCTTTGTAGCTGGACATAATTCCCTGGGCTGCATCTTCAATGACTTTCAAATTGTATTTTTGGGCAAGAGCGTTTATTTCATCCATATCACAGCTAACCCCCGCGTAATGCACAGGAACAATGGCTTTCGTTTTAGGGGTAATGGCCTGCTCTATTTTTGATACGTCCATGTTCATGGTTTGCGGCAAAATATCAACAAATACAATTTTTGCCCCCCGCTGCACAAAGGCATCAGCTGTTGAAACAAAAGTAAAAGAGGGCATAATCACCTCATCCCCTGCAGCAACATCAGCCAAAATAGCAGCCATTTCCAGAGCATGGGTGCAGGACGTTGTTAAAAGGGCCTTGCTACAGTGGGTTGTGTTCTCAATCCACTCATTGCACTTTTTTGTAAACAGGCCGTCGCCGCATATTTTTTGGTTATCAACAGCCTCTTTCATATAGGTCATTTCATTTCCTGTAAAGGCCGGTATATTAAAGGGAATTTTGTACATGAGTGTACCTCCTTAGCACTTGCGCATCAACAGTTCCAATAAAGAATTATATCATATTTTACAAGAAAATACTTCTTTTGGGTTTTTACAAAATAAGAATCCGGAAAATCTTTGTTTTCCGGATTCTTATTGCAATGGCCTAATTCATCTCATACACAATTTTTACGCTGGCACTAACCACAATGTCGTTTGCGATCACAGGGGTTTGGGTAGAGGCTTCGTCAGCCATGGCATAGGCCATCTTGTACGTGCCGCCGCCACTACTGCCACCCTCTTCAATGCTCAACACCGTGCCCAAGGTTCCGCCAATGGATTCAGACAGAACCACAGCTTTTTCAAGGCCGTCCTTTACCGCCTGTTTTAAAGCATCCAGGTAAGCCTCCTGAGTTTTATCAGACTGAAAGGTAAGCCCATAGCTGCGGTTTGCCCCGGCTGAAATGGCCCCGTCTAATATTTTTGAAATATTTTCCAGGTCTCTGATGGTAACAGACAAGGTGTTTTCGACTGTGTAACCAATCAGAGCCTCGTTATCCGCCAGTTTGCCGTAGTCATAATCATACTTAGGGGATACATAAAAGTTGCTGGTATGCATATCTTCTTGCCCAATGCCCAGGCTGGTCAGCTTTTCAATTACTTCATTCATCAGTTTGGCATTGTTTTCTTGAGCAACGGTCATGCTTTTATCCGTGTTGCTTACGCCCAGTTCGACCCGAGCAAAATCAGCCTTTAAGGTAACAGATGCAGTACCGGTTACAGCAATTTGGGTTTTACCGCTATTGTTTTTTGCCTGTTCCCCATAAGCGGCTGTAAAGGCAAGCGTCAGGGTTAATACCATTATTAGCGCAATAATTCGTTTTTTCATTTTAAAGTCATCCTTTTCTATGTTATTAAGTATTGTTTATAAAAATATTGATTTTGTTCCTTTTGCCTTACATCCCCTCCCCGTTCTAGAGTTTTTTTGCTCCCTTCAAAAAATATAACGTAATTATACGCTATTTTCTTCCCAGTGGCAAAATTTTTTTACAGATGCGGGGTGAAAAACTGGTGCTTCTTCCATGTTTATGCTACAATAAATTAGATATAGATTCATTTTAAATTATGACTGAAGGACGGTGTTTTATATGATTTCCCGGGTACAACAACTCATAGAGAAAATGGCACTATCCCCTGATTCTGCCCTGCTTGTTCATAACCCTTCCAATATGTTTTATTTGGCTCATTATCGGGGTGAAGGGCTGCTGTTTATTTCTCAAAATGTGCTGGCGGTCATTACTGATTCTCGTTATACCCAGCAGGCCAAAACAGAAGCCAAAGGCTTTAATATATATACCATTGACAAAAACACAAGCCATGGAGATATTGCCTATAATCTAATTAAGGCCAATAACCTGAGCCACATTTATTTTGAAGATGACTATTTAAGTGTGCAAACCTTTCAAGGCTATCAAAAACAGTTTGAGGATGTTTCCTTCTCATCTGTAGAGAATGCCATTACCGATTTACGGCAAATTAAAGACGAGGATGAAATTGCCAAAATCAAAGCCGCCTGTGCCATTACTACCAAAGCCTTTGACTATATTCTTACCCAAATTGACCAAGGCGTTAGCGAAAAAGAACTGGCCTTGGCCTTGGATTATTTTATGGTCACCAACGGTGCTTCCGCAACGGCTTTTAGCACCATTGTTGCCTCTGGCGAAAACGGCGCTTTGCCCCACGCCATACCCGGCGATCGAAAAATTACTGCCGGTGACATGATTACTTTTGACTTTGGCGCAAAGGTCGACGGCTATTGTTCCGATATGACCCGTACCGTTGCCTTTGGTGTGCCCAGCGACAAAATGCAGGAAGTATATTTTACAGTTTTAAAGGCCCAGGAACTGGCTGAAGCTGCCCTTGCTCCCAACCGCTCCTGTAAAGAAATTGACGCCATTGCCAGAGACTATATTGCTGAAAAGGGTTATGGGGATTATTTTGGTCACGGCCTTGGCCACTCTTTGGGTATTGACATCCATGAGTCTCCTCGTTTAAGCTATGCAAGCAATGCTGTTACCCAGGCAGGTCACCTTTTAACCGTTGAGCCTGGTATTTATTTGCCCGGCATTGGCGGAGTGCGGATTGAGAACACCTGTTTAGTAACTGAAACAGGCTCCATTCCTCTAACCACAGCCCCTAAAGAACTAATTATACTATAATCACTTAAAAACCGGTGACCACTGAATATGAATTTGGAGGAAGATTTATGATTACTGCTGGAGATTTTCGCAAAGGTATTACCGTTGAATGGGACGGAGGGATTTGGAACATTGTTGACTTTCAACACGTAAAACCCGGAAAAGGTGCTGCTTTTGTACGCACCAAGCTTAAAAATGTTTTAACCGGAGCCGTGATTGAGCGTACCTTTAACCCTACGGATAAAATGCCCCGAGCCATTATTGAGTCAAAAGAAATGCAGTATCTTTATAACGACGGTGAGTTATACTACTTTATGGACCTTGACACCTACGACCAGCTGCCCCTGAGTTTTGACCAGGTGGAAGAAGCCATTCCCTTTGTGAAAGAAAACACCAATGTAACCGTTCGTTTTTTTAAGGGCAGTGCTTTCTCTGTTGAGGCCCCCCTATTTGTAGAGCTGGAAATTACAGATACGGAACCTGGTTTTAAGGGCGATACGGCTTCAAACACCTTTAAACCTGCCACGGTTGAAACAGGTTTTTCCCTTCAAGTTCCCCTGTTTATCAATATTGGCGACCACATCCGTATTGATACCAGAAGCGGTGAATATATGGAACGGGCCTAATACCCTTATTGAATATAGGAAGGTGAAGGTACTTTTATGATTGAATACATTTGCCCCAACTGCATCAGTTTGTTAACCATTGATGAAGAGGATGTCACCTTAGATGAAGACTTTCTTTGCCCGATATGCAAAAAGCCTGCTTTTCCGGATTTAAGTGAATAAAACCGTTATAAAACAAAAAAGCTGCATAAGCAGCTTTTTTGTTTTAACCTTATTCGCCAAAATCTTCTTTAACCCCATCTTCAAAGCTTTGTGTATTTTCATTAAGGGGTTCTTCTAAACTTTCTACATCTTTCAGCTTTCGCTCAATACGCTTTGTTTTTGTGTAAGCATCATCAATCGATTCTGATGCTTGGCGCATACGCAATTGGGTTTTTTCAAGGGCCTGGGCAAACTTCCCAAAGTCGTTTTTAATTTCCTCCAGCAAGTGCCACACTTCGATAGAGCGCTTTTCAATGGCCAGGGTTTTAAAACCCATTTGCATGCTATTTAATAAGGCCGTGATGGTTGAAGGCCCTGCCACAACCACCCGGTATTGCTTTTGCAGCTCCTCTATTAAGGCACTGGATTGAACCGCCTGAGCATATAAAGACTCAAGGGGCAAAAACATAATGGCAAAATCTGTTGTATGAGGGGGTACAATGTATTTTTGAGCAATGCGCTTGGCTTCCGTTTTAAAGGCATTATCCAGTTCTTTGCGCCGCTGGATAATCTCCTCGGTCAAGTTCTCTTCCTGGGCTTTTTGAAGGCGCAAATGGGTTTCTTGGGGGAACTTACTGTCAATAGGCAAGTAAAGGGGAGTGCCCTCCTCTTCTTTTCCGGGTAAAATTAGGGCAAATTCCACCCGCTCATCGCTAAGGGGATTTACCTTTACATTTTCAGCATACTGGTTGGGGGCCAGCACCTGGGATAAAAGCATGCCCAGCTGTACCTCTCCCCAAATGCCCCGCACTTTCACGTTGGTTAAAACCTTTTTTAAATCCCCTACACCCCGTGCCAAGTTCTGCATTTCCCCAAGGCCTTTATAAACTTCCTCCAGCCGTTTGCTAACCTGAGCAAAGCTATCTCCCAGGCGTTTGTCTAAAGTATCGTGAAGTTTTTCATCAACGGTTTTTCGCATTTCTTCCAGTTTTTTATTGTTTTCGCCTTGAAGCTTCTCCATGCCCTCAAAAAGGGTCACGCGCATCCGTTCAATCCGCTGTTCGTTTTGCAAAAGCTTTTGATCCATGGTCTGGGTCATGTGGGTCATTTGCCCATCATACTGTTCAAGGTTTTTAAAAACCATTTGCTGCATTCGCTCAAGGCGCTGTTCCTGGGTTTCGCCCAGGCGTTGAAGCTGCTTTTGGGCCGTATCCAATTGAATGGTCTGGGTGGATGAAATTTGCGACAGATTGTGGATCAAGTTTTCATTTATGCCGTTAAAAGCAGTGCTCATCCCCTCCCTTTGTTCCAGCAGCTGTTTTTGAACCTCCTGCTGATAAAAGGCGGCCAGGTCTTGGTAATACCGCTCCCACTGGTTCCAGCGCTGCTCCATTTCGTTTTGCTGTTTCTGCCCTTTTAAAAGCCTAAATAAAACAAGCAGCAAGAATACCAGCAAAATACCGCCCACAATATAAATTTCCATTTTTACTTCATCCCCTAACAAAAAGACTTTTGCATTTTAAATTGGTGCAAAAGTCTTTCATTTATTCTATACTTCTCTGCGCCCTTCCAGAGCCTTGGCCAAGGTCACTTCATCTGCATACTCTAAATCACTGCCTACAGGCACTCCGTGAGCAATGCGGGTTACCCGAAGGCCTAAGGGCTTTAACACCCTTGCAATATACATGGCTGTGGCCTCCCCTTCAATATCCGGGTTGGTGGCCAAAATAACTTCCTGGGTTTCTTCTTCTTTCACCCTTTGAATCAACTCTTTGATGCGAATATCATCCGGCCCCACTCCATCCATAGGCGAAAGAGTACCGTGAAGTACGTGGTAACGGCCGTGAAAATCCCGCATCCGTTCCATGGCTGCCACATCTCTTGGGTCTCGTACAACACAGATTTGGCCGTTTTTCCGCTGCTCATCCTTACAGATGCCACAGAGTTCTTCAATGGTGTAGTCTCCGCAGATGGTACAATAGTGTATTTTTTTCTTCCCTTGCCAAAGGGATGCTGATAATTCATGCACTTCTTCTTCTGGCAGGCTGATAATATAATAGGCCAGCCGCTGAGCTGTTTTTTGCCCAATGCCCGGCAAACGGGCCAGCTGGGAAACCATTCTGGAAATAGGCTCTAACTGTGCCATAATTAAAACATACCACCCATTCCGGGGCTTAGTTTTGCCATGGTCTCTTCCCTTGTTTCTTCCCCAAGGGTAAGGGCTTCGTTTAGAGCCGCTATAATCAAATCCTGGAGCATATCCACATCCTCTGCGTCCACCACTTCCGGATTGATTTCAAGTGACAGCACTTGACGGGTTCCGCTAATTTTCACCTTGACCATGCCCCCGCCGGCAGCCGCTTCATACTCTCTATTGTCTAATTCTTCCTGTACTTCTTCCATTTGCTTTTGCAGTTTTTGAGCCTGTTTCATTAATTGCTGCATATTACCGCCGCCGCCAAAACCGCCAAAATTATTTCTCGCCATCTATCCATTCTCCTTTAGTTGTTTTTCGTTATCAGTATACTAGATGCTGGCAAAAAAGCCAACCGTTAGCAATTATTGCTGGGTAGCAACCAAGCTGGCATCTCCGGTTACAGTAGTTACTTTAACCATGGGGCCCTCCCCAGTTTGGCTAATGCCTTCCGTGCGCAGGTTGCCCCGGATACTCTTGTAGTTTATGTTAAGTTTCTCCGCCGGTACATAAAGGGAAACATCCCCAGCGGCAGTGTTGTATTCGGCTGAATCAAAGGGCTCATCAAAGCCCATGGTAAATTTTCCGCTTACACTCAGGCAGGATATCTTCTCAAAGGTGAGTTTTTCCATTAAAACAGCACCGCTTACCGTGCGTACAGCCAGTTTTTCGCCACTAATTTTCTCGGCCCGTGTATCCGCACTGATGGTACGAATATACGTTTTTTTACTTTTCAGATTTTCTAAGTAAATGTTGCCGGTAACCGTTTCAAAGCGCATATCTTCGCCGAAAAGGCCTCTGATGTTCATACCCCCGGTAATGGTTTGGGCATCAACATCTATTTTAAAGCCTGTAGGAACCCGAACCACAACCTCCAGCCATTTGCTGGAGTTGATGTTCATAGATAGGCCGTATTGGGGCTGTTCTAAGGTTAACTTGCCGTCTTCCATTTCAAGGCGAAGCTCTTTCACAGTGCCCTCGTCCCCTGTGGCAATAACCTGCAATTTTTCGACCCCTTCTTGGGCAACCGTTAGTTGCCCCCAGGCCAAACGGATTAAAAGCGCTTTAACTTCGCTGCTTTCATAGCGTAAAATATTTTCCATACTCATTCCTCTTTTGTCATTCCATGGCAAAAAAGACGAGGTAGCCTCGTCTTTTTGTAGTGCTTATTTTTTGCCCCTTCTCAAGTAAGCTGGTACGCCTAAATCATCTTTTTCTGACGCATCGGGCGTTTGGGCCGGCGGTACCGCCGGCTGATATGCTGGCGGCTGGTAAGGTACTTGTTGAGGTGGTTGATAAGGCTGATAGTTATAAGGTTGTTGTTGTCCTTGGTAAGGCTGCTGCCCATACCCCGGCTGGGGCGGCTGGTAAACCTGGCCCTGGGGAACAGCTCCTTGAACAGGGGGTGCCCCTGCCGGGCGGCCGGTATTCATAAATTCTGGAAATTCCGGCTCAAAGCCGCCTTCTTGGCCCTGAGCCGCTTCGTTTCGCTCTTCAGGCTGGGCACTGTAAGGTGTGTAAGCAGGACGGGTTTCGCTGCCTATCCCTCTTAGCCGGTCTCGATCCCTTTCGTAGGGCTTTTTAGCAGGTTCTTTAGGCGGGAAGGGGGTTTTTTCAAAGCCTGTAGCAATAACGGTAATGCGTACCTCGTCGCCCAGTTCTTCATCAATGCCGGCACCAAAGATAATATTGGCCTCGCTGTCGGCAGAATCCATAACCAAGCTGGCTGCTTCATTAATTTCTAAAATGCTAATGTCTGATCCGCCGGTGATATTAATAAGCACCGCCCGGGCTCCATCAATATTGGTTTCCAGCAACGGACTTTGAACCGCATTTTTAGCCGCTTCAAGAAGCCTGTTTTCGCCAACACCAACCCCAATGCCCATGTGGGCCATGCCGCCAGATTCCATAACGGTTTTTACGTCGGCGAAGTCAAGGTTAATTAAGGCAGGTACGGCAATTAAATCACTGATGCCCTGAATACCTTGACGCAGCACGTCATCAGCAATTCTAAAGGCTTCCAGCATCGTAGTACCTTTGCTAACAACTTGCAAAAGCCGGTCATTGGGGATAACCACAAGGGTATCAACCCGCTGTTTCAGGTCGGTAATACCCATTTCAGCGTTTTTCATCCGTTGTTTTCCTTCAAACTGAAAGGGCTTGGTTACAACCCCAATAGTAAGGGCTCCCATATCCCGGCCAATTTCCGCTACAATAGGGGCAGCCCCTGTTCCCGTTCCTCCGCCCATACCAGCAGTAATAAACACCAAGTCAGCGCCTTCAATGGCCCGGGCGATTTCTTCCCGGCTCTCTTCTGCTGCTCTACGGCCGATGTCGGGAATAGCCCCTGCGCCTAACCCCTTAGTCAGTTTATCGCCAATTTGAATTTTTGTAGCTGCGTTAGACAGGGACAGAGCCTGACGGTCTGTATTTACAGAAATGAAATCAACGCCCTTTAAACCAGCCTCAATCATCCGGTTTACTGCGTTGTTTCCACCGCCACCACATCCAACAACTTTTATCGATGCAAAATTCGTTTGCTCTTCAACTTGAAATTCAAGCACCGCCCATCCTCCTTACTGTGATTTAATGTCTATGAGAAGATCTTTTCTTAGATTAGAAAAAAAGAAATTATCCGTTCATCAGTGTTTTGAAAAAACCTTTCACCCCGCCCAAAAGGCCCGTTGGGGCTGCTTTTTGGTTTTCCATCGTATCAATCACCAGGTCAATTAACCCCAAGGCACTGGCATAAATGGGGCTATTTAGCTTTACTGTCCGCTTTGGGGTTTCTCTAACGGGCCGTTCAAGCTTCCCGGCCAGGTAATCCCTTCCGCCTCGGTTTAGGCTCAAACCTCCACCGGTTAAGTAGATATTGCTCCAGTTTCCTAGGCGAACACTGCTGTCATCAATGGCTTTTTTAATTTCTTCTCCAATTTCATCTACCCTTGGTTCCAAAATTTCTTCTACCTGATTATGGGTAAAGGTGGCGGGCTTCCCGTCTTCTCCGGCATCAATATCGTATGACTGCTGTAAGGTTGCCATGCTATATACATAGCTGCGTTTTATTTGCTCCGCGCCTGCAAAGGGTATTTGCAGTCCTTCGGATACGTCGGCTGCAATGTGCCCGCCGCCCAGGGGAAGGGTATGATGATAAATAATCGCATCTCCTTCAACAATCATCACATCGGTATTTAAGTAACCCATATCAATTAAAACAGAGGTCTTGTCTCGGTCCTCTTCCGGCAGGTATAGCATAGATTCTCCCGTAATGGTGGAAAAAAATCCGCTAATGTTGATATCTATCTCACGAAGGCGACCGGATATTTCATCTAAAAAAAACTGATCAGCAACCACAAAAGACACCAGGGCTTTTAATTCTCTGCCCTTCATATTAATGGGTTCCAAGGTTTTTTTGCCGTCGTCTACCATAAACCAGGCAGGACTGCGGTGTATAATTACCCCGTGAAGCCGTTCCAGCTCCTGTTGGGCGTTTGCAAATACTGTTTCAATATGTTTCATGGCGACCTTTGGGTCTGCCCCTTGAAGCTCCACCTTGGCTGGAATGGCATAGACCCTTGAAAAGGCACCGGGAACACCCACATTGATTTCGCGCACACGAAAACGGGATTGTGCTTCCGCTTCGCGGATAGAGCTTTTAATGGCATCATTAAGCTGTGTGGGCGAATTCCATTGATCGCCAAAGAACCCATCGTAAGGTGCTATACCCGCACCACTAATATCACACCTTTGGTTCCCGCTGTTTTCAGCAACCAGGGTGACAATTTTATTCGTACCAAAATCGATGGCCGCCACTGTGGTCCTCATATAATCCTCTTACCTCCCAGATACCAAACTGGTGTTTCTTTTAAAGCTAAGCCCATTAAAACAAGCAAACAATTTAAAGGGGTTATAGCCATTTTAGGCAAAATTCACCTAACTAGCCGTAATCATACATATTTTACCTTGTTTTGTGCCAAATCGCAAGTATTATCCATATTTATATAGAAATTCAGTCATTTTGCGTAAAAATGGGATAAACCGGGTAGGAAACATCAATGCTTCCCAAAGGTGCCTCCCACTGTTTTAAGTAATGAAGAATCCCCCGTAAAGAGCGAATTTTGGCTCGCATATCCTCCTGATCTCCCAGGCGCACTACATAGCCATTGGCCGTTGTTAAAAAAATATTGTCCAAATTTGAAATGTTACATTCTATAATTTCGTCTGCGAAAGACTGACTATAAAGCTCTTTCATTACCGCCTGAAAGGCAAGAAACTGCCTTTCACTGCTAACGGAAATGACCGTACCCAGGGCGCAGCGTTTAATATCCATCCCTCGAACCGTTACAAGACCCTGCTGATTGGCAATGCTGTCGCTTTGTTCTAGAACCATGCCGTCCATATCTGTTGCGTAACCTACACCCATGTAGTGGATAAGCCCAATGGGCACCCGCTCATATACATGGATGTACAGTTGGTTTGGATAAATGCGGTAAAACCCCTGGTATTCCAGATATCTGTCTTGGTTTACCCCTTGTTGCACTTGCGCTTCTTTAACAAACAGCAAATTATCTCCATAGCGCACTCCGGCCAGTTCCATAATATCTCCATCTTTTCGGTAATCGTTGCCAATAATTTCCACGCTACTGATTCTAAAAAAATACTTTTGAAAAATAAATAGACCGAGAAGCAAAAGGGCAAAAATGATAATGAGTTTGGTTTTTTTGCTCTTTCTCTGGGGATGTTTGGGATTATAGTTGCTGAGCTCAGCGGCGAAGTGATTTCCATTATCCAAAGGCTCGTCGCTACCCCAATAACCACTGTTTTGATAAGGCCCTTGACTCATACCATTTCCTCAACGATTTTTTTAAAAGCCCGGCCCCGCTCTTCGTAATCTGTAAACATGTCAAAGCTGGCACAAGCAGGGGATAATAAGAGATTCCCTCCCTTGGGAGTCATCTCCCTTCCCTTGTAAACAGCCTCTTTTAAAGTCTTTGATCTTATAAAGGCCTTAAAGCCAGCCTCTTGTAAGGCCTCCTCTATTTTATCGGCCGTTTCACCGATTAAAATTGCCCTGATGATTTGTGGTGCTTTTAGCATTTCTTGGGCCAGGGGGGCAAAATCCACTTTTTTATCATATCCGCCCAGAATAATCACCGTTTCCCCTTTCATGGCCTCAATGGCCTTGAGAGTCGATTCTATGTTGGTGCCTTTGCTGTCGTTAATGTAGGTTATCCCCTCATGTTCCCGCACCCGCTCAATGCGGTGCTCTACCCCGGCAAAGGTGCGTAGGCTATGGCGAATCACCGGGGCCGGTATCTCCTCAATCATGGCAACGGTAACGGCGGCCAGGGCGTTTTGCAAATTATGTTCTCCAGGAATCAAAATATCCTCTACGCTGCAGACGGAGCGTACCTCCCCTTGAAGGGCAAAAATAATTTTCCCTTCATCTACAAAGGCACCGTTCTTCACTTTTTCCTTTGCTGAAAACCAAAATACATCGGGCTGATTAATCTCCTTTTTTAATTCCTTTGTGTTAGGGTCATCTAAATTGAGCACCACAGCATCCTTTTTGGTTTGGTTTTGATAAATTCGCTTTTTCAAGGCGGTATAATTTTCCATGGTGCCATGCCGGTCTAAATGATCGGGGGTGATATTTAAAATAACGCTGATATTGGGGTGGAGGGTTTTGACCGTTTCCAGCTGAAAGCTTGAAATCTCAGCAATCACCACATCCTCTTCCCTTGTTTCATTTGCCACAAGGGACAGGGGGAAACCAATATTTCCTGTAACGTATGTTTTTTTGCCGGCATTTTTAAACACCTCGCCCAAAAGGGATACGGTGGTGGTTTTGCCATTTGTGCCAGTTACAGCAATAAGGGTACCTTTGGTAAGTTGGCTGGCAAACTCCATTTCACCTAAAACCGGTATGTTTTTTTCTTTTGCCTGTTTAATAAAAGAGGCATCGGCAGGCACCCCAGGGCTAATAATCACCCCATCCACCTGAGATAAAAGCGTTTGAGGATCCTCACCCAAATGCCATTTTACAAAGTAGGCTTCCAATACATCCAGTTTTCCATTAAAGGCATCCCGGGGTTTTTGATCAACCAAAAGGGGAACTGCACCCAGTTTGCACAGCAAAACCGAAGCGCCAATACCGCTTCGGGCCATGCCAACAACCATTATTTTTTTATCTTTCCATTCCACAACAATCACCTTCTATTCTTTATGTGGCTGGAGCACTATAGCATTCCAAGAATGGCAACAACCGTTAATAAAATAGTTACTGCCATATACATCATTACAATTTGCCCTTCGCTGTAACCGCTTAATTCAAAGTGGTGGTGTAGGGGAGACATTTTAAAAATCCGCTTCCCCTGGGTGGCTTTAAAGTAAATACGCTGAATAATCACCGACAAAGAGGAGAGGATTAAGGGCAGGCAAAAAAACAAAAGCAAAAAAGGCTGTTTTAACAGCAAGGCCATCCCTACCAGCCCGCCGCCGATAAACATGGAGCCTGTATCTCCCATGAACAGCTTGGCCGGATAATAGTTTACCCTTAAAAAGCCAAGACAGGCCCCCGCCAGGCTAAAGGCAAAAATGCTAATGACTGCTAAATTCCCCGCTTCTCCGCCAGCGCCGATTTTGGCCAAGGGCCCCATAGCCATTAAAGCAACAAAACCAAAACCCAGGCTGCCGATAGAGGTTACACCGGCCAGCAGGCCATCTACTCCGTCCTGCAAGTTTGCGCTGTTGGTCATAAAAATAATTAAAAGCAGCATCACAGGAATATAGAACACACCCAAATCCCACTTCAAAGAGGTAAAGGGAACAAGTATTTCACTGCCAATTTCCGGATGCAAGTAACAATAGACCGAAAAGATAATCCCAATTGTTAATTGTCCTATAATTTTCCCTTTTGCAGTTAAACCAAGGCTTCGTTTTTTACCGACTTTTATATAATCATCAACCAAGCCCACCGCCATATTACCTAGGGCAATCAGCACAAGGGGCCATGCATAATCCTTCAGACCCCGCCAGGAACCTTGGTGAAACAAAAAAACAGCTACAACAACCAGGGCTGAAAAAACAAGGCCGCCCATGGTGGGAGTGCCTTGTTTTGCCAAATGACTTTTAGGCCCCAGCTCATATATGGTTTGACCGAACTTTAGTTTTTTTAGTGCGGGCAAGGCAAAAGGAGCCAGCATAAAAGTAAGCACAAAACCAAACAGCAATGCCAAAATAGGTTGAAACATTTTTTACCTTCTCCTTATTCCTTATTGCCTTTTTCTATTTGTTCGAGCAGCTCAAAAACAATAGCCTTTTCATTAAAGGGCCGTTTTACGCCCATAATTTCCTGATAGGTTTCATGCCCCTTTCCAGCTAAAACAATCACATCCCCTTCTGTAGCAATACGCAAGGCATGGGAAATGGCCTCGCGCCTATTTTCAATCACCTCGTACTTTCCTTTGGTTTTTTGGATGCCTTTTTCAATGGCAGCAATAATTTCCATCGGGTCTTCGGTACGAGGGTTATCACTTGTTAAAATCGAAATATCCGCCAATTGCCCGGCTACCTTCCCCATCATTGGCCGTTTACCTTGATCCCGATCTCCTCCACAGCCAAACAAAGCGATAACCCGGTTTTTAGCAAATTCCCGCACAGTGCACAAAATGTTGCTCAGGGCATCAGGAGAGTGAGAATAGTCTAAAATTACCTTGTAGGGAGTTTTTGTTTCCAGCATTTCAATGCGCCCGGGCACGACCATGACTTGACCCAGGCCTTTTTGAATATCCACGCTGCCTACACCTAAAATCATAGCCAAGGAGGCCGCGGCCAGGGCGTTGTATACATTGAACATGCCCGTTAGCTGTAGGTGTATATCAATAATTTGCATATCATGAAGCTTTACTTCAAAATAAACACCCTTTTCGCTTATTTCAATATTACGGGCAAACAAATCCGCCGGTACACAAATACCATAGGTAATATGGGGTACTTCCACCTGGGCAAGAAGCTTTTTGGTGGTATCTTCATCTACATTAAAAGAGGCGTTTTTGACCATGCCACTGATAAAAAAGCGCTCTTTTGCTCCAAAATATCGATCCATGGTATGAAAGTAGTCTAGATGGTCTTGGGAGAGATTGGTATAGCAGCCTGCTTCAAAAACAAGCCCTTCCAGCCGATGCATGTCAATGGCATGGGCCGAAATTTCCATCACCACCATCGCTACCTGTTCATCGGCCATTTTGCGAAGAATTTGGTGAAGCTCAATTGGATCTGGGGTGGTTAAAGTACTTTTAAGTAACTGTTGATCAATCATATTTCCAGTGGTGCCAATTAAGCCGCATTTATACCCGGCCTGCTCTAGAATTGATTTAAGCAGGTAGCTGGTGGTGGTCTTTCCCTTTGTACCTGTAATGCCAATTAACTTCATTTGCCTGTGTGGATAACCATAAAAAGCTGCGGCAATATGGCTCATGGCAATGCGCGTATTTTCAACTAAAATTTGGCTGCAATGAATATCTGGTAAATGTCGTTCTACCACCAAGGCAACGGCCCCGTTTTCTACTGCTTCTTTTGCATGGGCATGGCCATCACTTTTAAGCCCTGTAATGCAAAAGAAGAGACTATTCTCCTCTTTTTGCTGGCTGTTTGCAGTCAAGTTTTCAATAGAAACGGTTTGATCGCCGAAGACTTTGATTATATCCGGCACCGCCTTGATTACGTCTTTAAGGTTCACCTTCCAAATCCCCCTAATAATCCATCAAATAACTAATCTAAAAAACCAAGCAGCGATGCCAAAAAGCCGGAGTTCTTGGGTATCTCTTCTTTTTGTACACTAAGCTGTGTGGTTTGTTCTTTTGGCAGTACAATGCCAATTGCTTCTACACCTTTTGGCGCTACCATACCCAAATTTTGTACTGCCGCATAACGAACCTTCACTTCATCAGCTGCTTCGTTTAATTTGATTTGTAAATCAATATTTTTTTCGCTTTGAGTTTGTATCTGTGCCCGAAGGTCTATTAACGTGTTTTCTCTTTGCGCCAACCGCCCTATTTGCCCAAGCAAAAGGATAGCCAAAAAAACAAAAACAACCATTATCATCGTCCAGGCCGTTTTTCTTGATAAGCTTCCGGCCTTTCGTCGTTGAATCTTTTCATTTGCTTTTTGATCGTTCTGGGCCGCCTGGGTTGTAAGCCTGGCCTGAACCCGGCGGTTTCTAACCATGGTTTGCTCCGGGCCAATGGGTTTGGACCACCGGTCGAGATCTCCGTATGGAAGCTGAACGTGGGCTCTGACAGACATTCTGCATGCCGAGGCTCCATCAACCCCAACAAGGGCATACTTTCCAGTGTATACATGGGTATTTCTTCCCCTAACCATAGGAAATCTCCTTTCTATTCTATCACGTTCGTCAACAGGTTGCTAATCAGTTGCTTAACAGGGCAGCAATGTCATCCATAATCGACAGCCTGTTATCATCAAAGGTGGCATCTTCTTTTTCGGCTGTGCTGCCGGCTACGATGCGAATATGGTCAAAAGCGCCGCTGATCTCCAGTTCTTTTATGTCGCCTAAAAAGCGTCTGCGCATTTTTGCAGGCAGTAGAATTCTGCCTTGCGCGTCGCTTTCGCTATTTAAAAAAACATACTTTGCAAATTGATTTAAGTATAACTGGATTTCGGATCTGGAAGCGCTGGGGCTAGTGCGGATTTTTTCCAGGTATTCCGCAACTTCGCCCCAGCTTTCCATGGGGTATAGAGCAATGGCACTTATGTCTTTTGTAGGACCGATAACAAATTTTTCTCCTAGCGCTCCCCGGTAATTGGCGGGAATAATAATTCTCCCCTTGCTGTCAATACCATGGGCATAACTCCCTAAAAAGTTTGGCTCAATGGATCCGGTGAATGCTGTGTCTTCCCTTTTTTGTTTTAGCGAATTTTCTATGTTTTTGTCGGGCACAGCTACACCTCCTCCACTTATCACCACTTTTTGGAACCTAAAACCATTATGCACCACTTTTTAGCTTGCGTCAATATGAAAATCTTTTTTTTCTTTTTACTGCTGTAACTTTCGTTTAACATTTAGTAAAGATTACGAGAAGGTTTGTTCGCATTTTTTCAAAAAAAAATAAAACAGCAAAATTTTTCTTTTAAATACACGCTGTTTTATTAATAAAATTAAAAATATATGTAATTTTGAGTACATATATAAGACTTTTTATTTATTTTCTTTAATTTATATCTCTCAAATAATTTCTGGTAACTTCATTAATGAAAAATTCAAACTATCACAAGAAACAAGAAAGTACTCAATCTCTCCCTTGGTTCCCGTAAATCCATTTTTAATTGCCCCGCCGTGTAAATGGCCATATACCACTTGCTTCACGCCATATTTTTCAAACAACTGTGTCCACGGCGAATCTTCCTGTTTTTCATTAAAGGGAGGGTAGTGTATCAAGGCAATTTTCTTTGCCAAAGGGTTTTTCCTCTCCCCTGCCTGTAAAGACATTTCCATACGCAAAAGTTCCCGCTTAAATATTTTATCATCCTCCTGGGTAAAGCCTGGCATGCCTGGCATAAGCCAACCCCTGGTTCCCACCAAAACATGGCCGTTTATTTCCAGTGCGTCGTTTTGCAGGGCAAAAAGAGTAGAAGGAAGGGCGCTGCGCAGTTTGCCAATCCCCCCCCACCAATAATCGTGGTTGCCTTTTATCATTACTTTTTTGCCGGGTAAAAGATGTATTTCATTTAAGTCGGTCAGGGCTTTTTCAAGCTCCAAAGCCCAACTGATATCTCCGGGAATGAGCACAAGATCGTCCTCTTTCACTTGCTCTTCCCAAGCATTTTTAATTTTATCAAAGTGATTTTCCCATTGGCTGCCAAAAATATCCATGGGCTTTGTTTGATCGCCTGAAATATGCAAATCAGCAATTGCGAAAATACTCATACATTCCACTTTCTATTGTTTATGGTTTTTTACAAATAAGGGCGCCGGCTCCAGCCGGCACCCTTGTTCATACATTTAATAATCAATCGTCGTACGCATCATCGTCATCGTCCATATCCTCTTCTTCGCGTACACTTTCCAAAGAAAGTTCACTTTCAATTTCTCCAAATTCTTTTTCAGGAATATCATCATGAAGCTGAGGAATCATCTCATCCATAGAGCTGACCGAATCCACTTCAAGGCTCGTATCCTCATCCATGTCGTTTTGGTCATCTCTATTTTCCATGGCGCTGTTCTTCATTTCTTTTAAGCAAAACAAGCATATATCCCTGCCTGGTAATGCAGGGGCTTCGTTGCATACGGAACATAGCTCCAATTCTTCCTTTGGCTTGTCCCCCTTCATATCACGCATGCATACTTGGCAGTACTTTTCATGGTGCTGGATGTAATTCAAATCGCAGCGGGGACATTTTTCTAATATCACACAAATTCCTCCCAGCTCTCTTGAGCTATTCTTCTAATGCGTGGCTATTATACACAAGTTTACTGGCCAAAGCAATAGGGAAAAAAGAAAAACTATATTTCGTTTACATCAGCCAATACTTCCTCTATTTTTTTAAGCAATTCTTCTCGGCCTGAACGGTTTTCACTGGAAAAGGGAATCATATCCCAAGGCTGGGTAAAAACACTGGGCCCAATTTGGGCTAAATGCCTTTGCCACTGACCTCTGCTAATTTTGTCGGATTTGGTCGCTATAACTGTATAGGGAAGTTGGTAGTTTCGCAGGTACTGGTTCATCTGCACATCGTCTTTTGAGGGCTCATGGCGCATATCAATCAAGTGGAGTACATGAACCAGTTCGTGAGAAGCGGCAAAGTAATTCTCCATCATTTCGCCCCATTTTAACTTTTCTTGCTTATTCACTTTGGCATAGCCGTAACCAGGCAAGTCTACCAAGTGAAATAAATCATTGATTAAAAAAAAGTTAATTAGCCTTGTTTTACCCGGTGTTGAACTGGTTTTTGCAAGCTTGTTACGCCGGGTTAAGCAATTGATTAATGAGCTTTTGCCTACATTGCTTTTGCCTACAACAGCAATTTGCGGCAAACCCCTTTCAGGAAAATCCCCGTAGGCTGGTAAGCTGCGCACAAACTCGGCCTTGTTAATTTCCACTCCAAACCTCCGTTCTGATATCGCTGTGTACAGGATCGGGGAGCAGGACTTCTGGTTTGGGCAGGCAGGGTTCTTTTTTGCCATCCATTTTAGGCAGGCACACCAACGCGGCAGATAAAACCTCCTCTATTCTTTTAGCTGAAATAAAGGTGAAGCTATCTTTAATATGGTCTGGAATCTCTTCCAGGTCTTTTTCGTTTTCTTTTGGAATAACAATCGTTTTAATGCCGGCCCGGTAAGCCGCCATGGTTTTTTCCTTTAGACCGCCAATAGGAAGCACCCGGCCTCGCAGGGTGATTTCACCTGTCATGGCCACATCCTGCTTTACGGCAATGCCCGTTAAGGCAGAAACCAAGGCCGTAGCAATGGTAACCCCAGCCGAAGGCCCATCTTTTGGAATGGCCCCTTGGGGAACATGGATATGAATATCATGTTTTTTATAAAACTGGTCTTCAAGACCCAGCAGAGCACTTCTTGAGCGAACCCAGGACAGGGCCGCCTGGCCGCTTTCCTTCATTACATCACCCAAGTGCCCCGTTAACTGTAACACCCCGGTGCCTGGCACCACGGCGCACTCCACTGCCAGCATCTCCCCCCCTACTGTTGTGTAGGCCAAGCCGTTTACAACGCCTACAATGGGGTTTTTCTCAAGCACTTCTTCTATATAGATGGGGGCACCCAAGTAGCTTTCAACAAGGCCTTTGTTTACTTTCACTTGGCTAAGGCCCTCTTCCTGCATTTTTACAACGCTTTTGCGCACAATGGCGCCCAGGGTTTTTTCAAGCAAGCGCACCCCCGCCTCCCTTGTATAGGCAGAAATAATATAGCGCAGGGTTTTTGCATCCACGGTAACGGCTTTAGGCTTCAGCCCGTGGAGCATAATTTGTTTTGGTAAAAGGTGCCGCTTGGCAATTTCAAACTTTTCATCAAAAGTATAACTAGGTACTTCAATTATTTCCATTCGATCCCGCAAGGGGGCGGGAATGGTTTCCATACTGTTCGCAGTTGTAACAAACATCACCTTTGATAAATCAAAGGCCAGTTCTAAATAATGGTCTTTAAAGGCGTGGTTTTGCTCGGCATCCAGCACTTCCAGCATCGCTGCTGCAGGGTCGCCCCTAAAATCAGAAGCCATTTTATCAATTTCGTCAAAGAGGAATACGGGGTTTTGCGTACCCGCTTGCTTTATTTCCGAAATAATCCGCCCGGGAATGGCACCAATGTAGGTTCTGCGGTGGCCGCGGATTTCCGCTTCGTCTCGTACACCGCCCAGGGACATTTGGATAAACTCTCTGCCTGTTGCTTTAGCAATACTTTTTACAATCGATGTTTTACCTACACCTGGTGGGCCTACAAAACACAAAATCGGCCCTTTCATGCTTTGCTTTTGCTTTACAACAGCCAGGTATTCAATTACCCGCTCCTTTACCTTTTTCAAACCGTAGTGATCTTTTTCCAGCACTTTTTTAGCGTTTTTAATGTTCAACTCTTCCTTAGAAAGATTTCCCCAAGGCAGGTCTAAAATCCATTCCACATAGGTGCGGCTTACGCTAATCTCCGGGGTACCCGGTGTCATCCGGGATAGGCGGTCCAGTTCTTTTTCAACCTTTTCACGAGCTTCTGAAGACAGGGGTGTTTTTTCCATCTTCTCCCGCAGGTCATCAACGTCATTGGCCTCTGTGTCTCCTAACTCTACCTGAATGGCTTTTATCTGCTCCCGCAGATAATATTCTTTTTGGTTTTTTTCAATCTGCTTTTTTATCCTGGCTTGAATCTGTTTTTCAACGCTTACCAGTTCTGTTTCCTTAGCCAAAATAGTACATAAAATCTCCAGCCGCTTGGCTACGTTGGTTTCATCCAGCACCTGCTGTCGGTCCAGCTGCTCGGTTAAGGCGTTGGCGGCAATTTTATCGGCCAATTCACCTGGCTGGGTAATTTCGCTAATGTTGCTTAAGGCTTCGGCAGAAATACGCATGCTTGATTTGGCATATTCTTCAAAAAAATGCCTGGTGGTTCTTGCCAGGGCTTCCAGTTTAACTGTTTTACTTGCCTTATCCTTGGCAGGTGTAATTTTACCGATTAAAAAAGGTTCTGTTTCTTCAATACTTTCCAGTACACCCCGGTACAAACCTTCCACCAAAACTCGCAGGTTGTCACCTGGCAAGTTTAGCACCTGCTTGATTTTTGCAACAGTTCCCACTTTTTGCATATCTTCCAATTTCGGGTCGTCTTGGTCTGCATTTTTTTGGGCTACAAGAAAAATTTCTTTTTTTTCCAGCATCGCTTGCTCTAAAGCCGCTACACTGGAAATTCTTCCCACATCAAAATGAAGAACCATATAAGGAAATACCATTAAACCCCGAAGGGGAAGAACGGGTAATGATAATGTACTTGATTTTTTTTCTTTAGTCATATTGGCCTCCTCCACCTCGCCTCTTATGGTTGTTAAAGCAAGGATTTTACATTATATCAAGGATACGCTACATTTGCAACGAAGGCTTTGCCTGGCATCGTCTTGACATAAGCTGTTTTTTTGTTTATTTTAGTTAGGTAAAAAGATTAAAAAGGATGTTTTTAATGATTGGTATCATTAGTGCAATGGATATCGAGATGGAGCTTCTCATCAATATCATAACCCAAAAAGAAGCAATCCAAACCACTTCTAACACATTTTACACAGGTTTTTTACATCAAAAGCCTGTTGTAATGGCTGTTTGCGGGCCTGGCAAGGTAAACGCCGCCCTTTGCGCCCAAGAAATGATAGGGCGCTTTGCACCCACTTATATTGTAAATTTAGGGGTTGCTGGGGGCTTAAAAAAAGAAATGAAAATTGGCGATTTGGTGGTTGGCGAAAACTGTGTGCAGCACGATTTTGACACCAGCCCTCTCATGGAGCCCTTAGGGCTTATTCCGGTTATTAACAAGGTATATATTCCCTGCGATGCCGGTTTGGTTGCTAAAATTCTAAGGGCTGCCCAAGCAATACCCGAGGTGGCTTGCTATAGGGGCACCATTGCTACCGGAGACCAATTTGTAGCTACCCCCGAGCGAAAGGCCTTTATTGTTGATCAGTTCCACGCCCTGTGCTGCGAGATGGAGGGAGGAGCCATTGCTCATGCTTGCTTCCTTCATCAGGTACCCTTTGTGGTTATTCGGGCCATCTCCGATGGGGCTAACGACGATGCCCCTATGGATTACCCCGCCTTTAAAGAAAAGGCAGCTGGCGTTTCCGCCCGGCTCATGGCAGCCTTTTTGAAGCTGGAACCCTAAGGCACCTTTTCATTTGGTTCTTGGTCCTTCAAAACCTTATATTGATGCAAGGGATTACCCTTTTATGTTGTTTTGCGGTTCTATATAGGTTGGAACCGCTTTTTTTAGTGCATCTTTCATATTATTGCCCTCTTTCAGGCAAGTTTCAAAGGACTGAAGCATTTTTTCAATTTCTCCTATGGCAAATTTTTCGGGCTTGGCCACAAATATTTTTTCTCTTTGGGTTTTGGTTACTTTTTCTTCGTCACACAATAACTCCTCGTACAGTTTTTCACCAGGTCTTAAGCCAATGTATTTAATTTCAACAGGAGCCTTGCCGCTGGAAGCATACAGTTGAATCATTCGCTGGGCCAGCTCTTTTATTTTAACCGGCTCCCCCATATCTAAAACAAAAACTTCGCCTCCCCTGGCCATGGCTGCCGCCTGCAATACCAGGCTGGCCGCTTCGGGAATCGTCATAAAATATCGAATAATATCCGGATGGGTAATGGTTACCGGCCCTCCCGCCTTAATCTGTTTTTCAAACAGGGGTACTACACTGCCGTGGGAAACCAGCACATTGCCAAAACGTACTGCAGCAAAATCTGTTGCTCCTTCTCCCTGAAGAGCCTCAACAATCATTTCAGCACAGCGTTTGGTCGCGCCCATGACGTTGGTTGGGTTTACCGCCTTATCCGTTGAGATGAGAATAAAGCGCTGGGCCTTAAACTTTATGGCAGTTTGCGCCGCAATATAGGTGCCAAAAACGTTATTTTTTACTGCCTGTTCCGGTGCATTTTCCATCAAGGGCACATGCTTGTGAGCTGCTGCATGAATAACAATTTGGGGCAGGTGGGTTCTAAATACTGCTTCCAACCGTTCCCTGTCCTGTACATTGCCCACACACAATTCCACCGTGTTTTTAACCATGGCCCCGTAGGTTTCCTCAAGTTCAAAGTATAAATCATACATGTAGTTTTCGCTCATATCATATAAAACAATTTTTTTAGGCAAAAACTGTAAGATTTGCTTGCATAACTCCCCGCCAATCGAACCGCCGCCACCGGTAATCAATACGACTTTTTCATAAAAAAAGTGGTGGGCTTCTGTCATATCCAGCTGCTGCTGAGTACGCCCCAGCAGGTCTTCTATATTTACATCCCGTATAGAGTCTACTGCCGGTCCCTTCCCATCTACTTCCTGAAGGGCCGACACCATGCGCAGGCGGCAGTGGGTAGCCAGGCATTTTTCTATTAAGGGCTTTAGCTGGCCGATGGGGCTGGCAATGGCAATGATGATTTCATCTATGTTGTATTGCTTTGCGTATTTTCCCACCTGATCAGTGTTTAGTATAACAGGTACACCATAAATTCGCTTGCCCTTTTTGGTCGGGTTATCATCTACCACAATTACGGCCTTACTGCTGCCATAGCGGCCAGCCTGTATTTCCCTAATTAAATTGGCCCCAGCCCAGCCTCCGCCAATGATCATAATCCGTGTTAAATCTTTTTTATTAAAAAAAACGCTGCCCTGGCTGTTCCAGCGCTGTATAACCCTAAGGCCCAGCCTTGAAACCCCCACCAGCATCATCAGTAAAATCCAATCTAAAAAATATACGGTTCTGGGCATTAAAAAGTAGTTAGGACTGGGCGAAATGGTATAAGCAACTAAGGATATAACATAGGTTCCCCCACAACCAATCAGGCTCCCCAAGGCAATTTGAACCAAAGCATCAATACTTGCGTATTCCCACACATTATCATACAGATGTACAAGAAAAAACCCGCCCAGGGTACACAAAGTCATAATGGGTACGCTATTCCAAAAATGGACCATGTGGTAACTAGGTACCTGCATATCAAAACGCAGCTGCAATGCTAAAACCATGGCAATGTTAATCAGCGCAACATCCATTAGAACATATAAAATAAGCCGCAGCCTGTCTGTGGTCTTTCCCATTTTTCTTCTCATTATTTCCTGCTCCTTAGATACCAATCCATTCCAAATTTATTCTAGCATAATCAAGCCAAAAACACTATAGCAGGGAGCGAGCTGTAAACAACCCAAGAAGTGGCAAAACAAAAACAACTGTGCTATACTCTTTTTATGGTAAACCATTGATTGCATGTTGCTCATGTACCCTTAAATTCCTATAAAGAGAGTTGATTTTTTGGACGCCTTCTGGAATAAAATCGTAACCTTCAATGCCCATTACAATAACCTGCCCCGTAAACTATTTTTGTGCCTTTTGGTCATTATGGCCTTCTTTTTATGCCTGGCCCTCTTCCCATATATATGGCCCTTCGTGCTGGGTGTGCTTTTTGCCATGGTGATTGAGCCTTTGGTTTGGCTGCTGCGCAAACTCCTTGCAAAAATAAAAATTCCTTTTGGTAAATCCATTGCCACATCCATTGGTATGGTTTTGCTCTTCGGTGTTTTAAGCCTGTTGATTATTATTGTGCTGAGCAAGCTTTTTGTTGAAGTGCGTAATTTGGCAGCAGAACTTCCTGCCATGGCCGCCTGGCTAAACAGAACGATTCAGGAACTCTTGGGCAACCTTTCTGCAGAAATAGCTGGAAGAGTTCCGGAAGAGACGCTGGCCTTTATTGGTAACATTACAAACGAGCTTGGTAAAACTCTTCTCGCCCTGGCAGGGAGCCTGTCAAAATCCATTGCCAGCAGTGCCTGGACCACTGCCACCTCTTTTCCAATGATTTTGCTGTCGGTCTTATTTGCCATTATGAGCACCTTTTATTTTAGCAGCGATAAGGAGCGGATTTTCGGGTTTTTCAACCGGGTTTTTCCTCAGCAAACAGTAAACCACGGCAAAAAGCTAAAGGATAATATTTTTAAAGCCTTAGGGGCCCAAATTAAAGCCCAGTTAGCCATTTCTTCCCTGTTAATTGTTTTTCTCATCATCGGCCTTACCATCAACGGGGTTTCCTACCCTTATCTGGTGGGGCTGGTTATTGGCCTAGCTGATGCCTTGCCTGTTGTCGGCGCAGGATTATTCCTTATTCCCTGGTCTCTTTTGGCCTTTATCGCAGGCAATACCTCCTTGGGTATCGGTATGGCTATTTTATACATTACCCTCGGTATTTTCCGCCAAATTATAGAACCTCGCATTGTTGGTAAAAGTTTGGGCCTTCACCCTTTGGCAACCATGATGGCCATCTTTATAGGTTTCAAAATTACCGGCAGTTTTTTAGGCATGCTGGCCGGGCCCATTCTGCTTAATATTTGCCGTGTTGTATTGGAACTAGATAAAGAAAATAGACATATTTCTTCCTCTGCTGCCCTTTTAGAAAAAGGAGAAGAAGAGCCGCTAACGATAGTTGATGTTTCTAAAAGCAGTCCTTCTGTGCAGCCTTCTAAAGGGATTAAAAAGAAGAAAAAACCTTCGTTAAGGCGAAAATAAGCCGACGATAGCCTTGTCATTGCTGGGTGTTTCCTTCATTTAAGCGGACAGCGAAATAGAAATCAACGGCTTTGTAAAAGGGCCGCCTGGCCAAAACAAAACGCTTCCCGTTTTAGCGGGAAGCGTTTTGTTTTGAGTTTTTAGCTATTCACCGTTAAGATACATGGTCCTGCTCTATTAAAGCATGTTCCAAATTGCTCCGTTTTGACCGGGTTCTCTTCTTTCTGGGAGTGCCCTCTACCATGGCAGGTTCTTCCAAACCCTGTACAGCTTTTAAGGTAATCACACATTCGTTTACATCTTCTCTTGAAGGAAGTTCAAACATGGTATTGAGCATCACCTGCTCAATAATTCCCCTTAAGCCCCGTGCGCCGCTTTTACGTGCTAAGGCCAAGCGGGCTATCTCTGTAAGCGCTTCCTGCTCAAAGCGCAGGGTCACTCCGTCCATATCCAAAAGGGCTTGATACTGGGCCACCAGGGCGTTTTTAGGTTCGGTTAAAATTTTGACCAACGCCTGTTCGTCCAGCTGATCTAAAGTAACCACAATGGGTAAGCGGCCTACAAATTCGGGAATGAGCCCAAATTTAATCAAATCCTCCGGCCGCAGTTCTTTTAACACCTTGCTGGCATCCTTTTCACTTTCGCTGTGTAATTCTGCCCCAAAGCCCAGGCTTTTTTTGCCGATGCGCTTTTCAATAATAGGCTCAATGCCGTCAAAGGCCCCGCCGCAAATAAACAGAATATTGGTGGTATCTATTTGAATAAACTCTTGGTGGGGGTGTTTTCGTCCCCCTTGAGGGGGTACGCTGGCAACAGTGCCTTCCAACATTTTCAGCAAGGCCTGCTGCACCCCTTCGCCGCTAACATCCCTCGTAATGGAAGGGTTTTCGCTTTTACGGGCAATTTTATCAATTTCGTCAATGTAAATAATGCCTTTTTCAGCCGCTTGAATATCGTAATCTGCGTTTTGAATTAAGCGCAGAAGGATGTTCTCTACATCCTCGCCTACATAGCCTGCTTCCGTTAAGTTGGTCGCATCGGCAATGGCAAAGGGCACCTGCAGGGTTTTAGCCAGGGTTTGGGCTAAAAAAGTTTTACCGCTTCCTGTAGGCCCAACCATTAAGATATTTGACTTTTGCAGCTCCACATCCCCTTTAGCAACAGGGGTGGAAATACGTTTATAGTGGTTGTATACGGCCACTGCCAGGGCAATTTTTGCCTGGTTTTGCCCAATTACATAGTCATCTAAAATCCCTTTAATTTCTTTTGGTTTTAAATGGGTCAACAAGTTTTTATCATCAAGCACAAGGCTGTCTTCTGCAATAATTTCCTGGCATAAGGCCACACATTCATTGCATATAAAGGCTGTAGGACCTACAACCATCCGTTTTACCTGTTCTTGGTTTTTACCGCAGAAGCTGCAAACATGCAGCTTCTGTGGTGTTTTTGGGGTCATATCATCTTTTCCCATTATTAACCTCTTACTTATTCCTTATCTTTTACCTGGTTTTTGCGCGGCTCGTAAATTTCGTCAATAATGCCGTAAGCCAATGCTTCTTGGGCACTCATAAAATAGTCCCGTTCCACGTCTGTAGCAATTTTCTCAAGGCTTTGACCGGTCATGTCTGCCATGAGCCTGTTCATTTTGTCTTTGGTTTTTAATAACCACTCAGCTCGGATGGCCACATCAGTGGCCTGTCCTTCTGCGCCGCCTAAAGGCTGATGAATCATTATTTCACTGTTGGGCAGGGCCAGCCTCTTGCCCTTTTGGCCTGCCATGGTTAAAAAAGCCCCCATGGATGCGGCCATGCCCACACATACGGTGCGCACATCGGGTTTAATATAGTTCATGGTATCATAAATGGCCATGCCTGCAGTAACAGAGCCGCCAGGGCTGTTAATATATAATGAAATATCTGCCTCGGGATTCTCCATTTCTAAAAACAGCATTTGGGCAACAATGACGTTTGCCACCTGGTCGTTAATAGGGCCACCTAAAAAGATGATCCTGTCTTTTAATAATCTGGAATAGATATCGTAGGAACGTTCTCCCCGATTTGTTTGTTCAATAACCATTGGAATTAAACTCATGGTTTTATCCTCCTTACAAGTCTTTGTGCCGTGGGGGCATGAAACCACATTACTCTTGTTCTGGTTCTGCCTCTTGTTTTTTAGCTTTGGCAGCTTTTTTAGCCGGCTTTTTTTCTTCTTTTTTGGCCTCTGCCACCGGTTCTTCTTGCTCTGTTTCGCCATGATCGTGATCATGATGGTGCTCATCTACCGTTACGGTTTTTTTCATCAGGTCAACCACCATTTGAATGGCTGCACTTTCGGCCATTATTTCTTTTTGACGTTCGTTTAAGCGTTCCTGAAGTTTTTCAACAGTTTCACCAGTCCGCTCAGCCTGTAGGGCAATCTGCTTGTCAATTTCTTCTTGACTGGCTGTAATCTCTTCGGCCTTTCGAATGGCTTCCAACACCAGTTCTGTTTTTACACGGTTTCGAGCCTCATCCCGGTACATTTCACGCATCTGTTCTTCGGTTTGGTTGATGTATTTTAAATAATCTTCCATTTTAAGGCCTTGGTAGGCCATCCGCATGCTCATATCGCGCATAATATAATCAATCTGATCTTCAACCATCGCCTCAGGAATGTCCACAGTAGCATTGGCTACCGCTTTTTCAACCAAAGCGTTTTCCACTTCAATATCAAAACGTTTTTCTTCGTTTTGGATAAGCTCTTTTTCGATATTTTCCTTATATTCCTTAAAGGTATCAAATTCGCTTACGTCCATTGCAAATTCATCATCTAAAGCAGGTAGTTCCTTTTTTTGGATGCCATTCACCTTCGTATGAAATACCGCTTCCTTGCCGGCTAAGTCTTCTGCGTGGTATTCGTTTGGGAAGGTTACCTTTAAGTCCTTCTCTTCGTTAATGCTCATACCAATCATCTTATCTTCAAAGCCTGGAATAAATTGACCGGAGCCAATTTCAAGGGTTTGGCCTTGGGCCGTTCCTCCATCAAAGGGAACCCCGTCTACACTGCCGGCATAATCAAGGTTTACAATATCGCCTTTTTCTACAGCTCTGTCTTCCACATCACTAATTCTGGCATTTTTTTCTTGATCCTGTTTGATTTTGGCATCTACTTCTTCCTCCGTTACCGGATGCCTGTGGGCGTGCACCGTTAAGTTTTTGTATTCTCCCAAAATAACATCGGGCCTTACATATACCTCTACTGTAAACTCTAAATCCTGCCCGGTACCAATTTGGCTAATGTCAACATTGGGCCGGTCAACAGGCTGTAAATTATCTTTTTCAATCGCTTCTTGATAAACGGTAGGAAACAAAGCCTCAAAGGCTTCATCATAAAACAGCCCTTCTCCGTATGCTTTTTCAATTAAAGCCCGTGGCGCCTTGCCTTTGCGAAAGCCTGGAATATTTACGCTATTGCGTACTTTTAAATAAGCTTTATGCATTGCTTCATCAAATTGTTCAGCGGCCACAGTAAAAGAAATTTTTACCTGATTGCTGGAAATTTTTTCTACAGTATGGTTCATTGGTGCATCCTCCCATAGCAGGTTTTCTGCTTTTATTACAAAATCGTTTCAAAAAAACGTTTCTATTTATTATATCATAATTATACTATAGATACAAGGCTTAGCCCCTGGAAAGGATTGGCTTTGCGGATAAGCCGCAGGCTCTAGAATTCTTTATGAAAAACGCTTTTTATTCTTTTGCCCCTATTGCCTATGGCTATGCCCAAGGGCCTTTTTATATGATACTTATTTCAATCGATAAATAGCATATTTGGGGATATTTTATGAAAAAACGCTCGTTTTTTCCGTTTTCCTTTCACTTTTCTTGCTTTATGACTTTTTACGCCTGTTGCTCTCGCCTCTTCTGGATTCACTTTTACTGACGGATCCGAAAAAAATCATCATCATCAGGCTTATCTGCCCGATGTAAATTTATCCATCCTGTTACCGCTCCATGTCAAACTGGCGGCGTTAATGGACGAGCCCTTGCGCAAAGCTGCACAACCATATCTTCATGAATACGTCGATACCTTTTACATCTTTTTTCCCCTGGGCTATCCCAATGCCCAGGATGTATCTTTATCTTCCCTTGATGTAAAAGAGAGGAGTGCTTTTATCGGTGCCAACTCTGCCTACCCAGAAAATACAAGGTACACCATCGACCAAAATCTTGTGCCCGGAAAAGGTATTTTACGGATTTTTGAGAACCGCAGCGGCAATTATACTGAGCATATTGTAGCCACTTATCACGACTGGGTTTTGAACATGATGGTTTGCCGTTTCGATTTTGAAGGCTCCTTTGAAGATGAGAAGATTAAAGTCCAGGAGAATGTTCTGGCTGCTACCCTAAAAAGTGCTTCCTTCAGCCAGCGTAACAACAGCTTTGGCTTTAACTGAGCTCTCCCTCACCCTTGCGTTGCCTGATACATGTTTTTTGCCGTTGATAAGGATGATAAGCGTATTTATATTAAAAATCATACCCTTATCCAAGACACTTACTATCGTTTTGGAGAATATCATCCTGATTTGGAAAACCACACCATTCGTACCGTGAGTGAAGGGGTTTTAGATTTCATCCTTGGCAGCAGCGCCCTTTCAGATTATGATGCAGCTTCAATTGTAGAAACAAAAAGCTCTTCCGGCATACCCGTGTACCAATATCAAAGCACCTTTAACGCTGTCCCTTCAGACTACTTGGCTGCCTTGCATAATGGGTGGCCCTTTTCAGTCACCCAGCTCATACCAGGCTATATGCAAAACCAGGTAAGCCAAGAGGAGAACCTTGAGCTGATGTTGGTCTGTTTTGAACCAGCTTTTAGGCGAAGAAAAAATACCTGTCAGCGGTCAAAACGCTGAACTTTTCATAATCGGCAATCAATTATAAATGCCTCTTTTTAATAACGAAAAAGAGCTTCTCTACAATACCTAAGGGCTATGAGGTAGAATATGACGATAAAAATGAAGCCGAAGTTGCTTATTATATTATTGATCCGGACCAGCCGGATGTTTACTATTCCCTGCGCCTTATCCACAGCCCGTTTTCCATTTCGCCTACAAATAAAAATGCCTTAAAAGATTTTTTGCTTGCCTTTGGCCAAATGCTTTCTATACCGAAGGAAAAATAGCCTTGGTTCAAGTAGTAGATGATTACGTGAAGGACCTAGGTGCACATATTACCTATGAAGACAAAGAAGGGGTTGTATTATAAAACGCCCTTTTCTTAATTGATCCCCTGCCCTTTGACCAAGGTCATTTTTAATATATCTTCTACTGTTTGCATACCAAAAACTACAGATAAAAAGCACAGTCTGTGGTTTTTGGTTGTTTTATTGCTTATTTTTTCTGCCCGTAGTAAGCATTAGGGCCGTGTTTCCTGGAAAAATGCTTTTCAGCCACATAGCCGGCCAAGGGTTCAATGGGCTTTTGAGCCGCTGCTCCTTCTGTATGCCAGGCCATCATAGCCACTTCCTCTAAGACAACCGCGTTGTGCACTGCATCCATAGCATCTTTGCCCCAGGTAAAAGGCCCGTGAGAACGAATAAGCACACAGGGAACATGTAAAGGGTTTAGTTTATTTTCCTCAAAATAATCAGCAATAACATTGCCTGTTTCAAGCTCGTAGCCCCGTTCCACTTCTTCTTTTGTCAGGTTGCGGGTGCAGGGCACAGGACCGTGAATATAGTCAGCATGGGTGGTGCCATAGGCAGGAATTTCCCTGCCCGCCTGGGCCCATATTGTAGCCCAGCGGCTGTGGGTATGTACAATTCCGCCAACGTCTTTAAACCTGCGGTAAATTGCCCCGTGGGTTTGGCTATCTGAGGATGGGTTCAACGCCCCTTCTACCTTATTGCCTTGCAAATCCATTACGACCATTTGGTCGGGGTGCAGCTGCTTATAGGGAACCCCTGAAGGCTTAATAACAAACAATCCTTGCTCTTTATCAAATCCTGAAACATTACCCCAGGTGAAGGTTACCAAACCATATTTAGGCAAGAGCATATTGGCTTCGTAAACTTGTTTTTTTAATTTTTCCAACATTTTCTTTTTCCTTTCATTCGCTATTTGCATTGTTTTGCTTTTGATTTTTATTTGCTTACTTCTATTTAAGGTTTTATATGCAGCGCTTTACACCTTCTAAAAAAGTATAACATTTATTCGCTCTTCTGTTAAGAGTGGTCTTTTACCTGTTTTTTCCCAATGGAATAAAGTATTAGAAGAGCGTTGACAATCAAAAAAGCCTATGCTACGTTGACTTTATGAAACTTGTTTAGGAAACGTTTTCATTGTGAGGGAATATTATGAATATTAAGGATATTGCACGCCTGGCAGGTGTTTCTGCTTCAACGGTGTCCAAGGTCATCAATGAAAAAGATGATAACATCAGCCCTGAAACAATCGAGAAGGTTTTATCCATTGTAAAAAAATACAACTATGTCCCTTATGCCGGTCTTCGCTCTATACGTAAGCAACGCTCTTTTCTTTTAGCTGTTTTAATCTCTTACGAAAACAATCAATGCTCTTTCCTCAAAGGGGTCATATCCCAGGCACAGTCTCAAGGGTATCAGGTGATTATTAATATCTCTCACACAAAAGAAGAAGAGTATCAGAACCTTGCAAACCTTTTAAGCCACCATGTTGACGGGCTTCTATGGAATCAACGGGCAGATTCCTTACCCGAATGTATGCAATTGATTGACAAACGCAACTTGCCCGTTCTTCCTGTTTTTTCAAGTAAAAAAGGGCAAAGTATTTCTTTAAACTATACTGCCTTGGGCTACTACGCTGCGCAGATCTTATTGGCACATAAACATCGTCATATTTTATGCCTTATTGAAAATGAAACTTTACCCAATCAGCTGCTTGTGCAGGGAGCCCAACAATGCTTATTCGACTTGAATATTCCCCTGGATTCCTTTTTAGTAAAAAACTTGCAGGAAAAGAAAAAAGGCCAACTATTCATTCCTGCATCGACTACAGCCGTTCTCTGCTCTTCTTCGGCCGGCGCTCTGCAAGTAGTGCAAGAAGCACATAAAAGTAACCGCCGTGTCCCTAAGGACCTTTCCCTCATTGCACTAAGCGAAGAAAAGCCTTTACCCGACGTATCCACAATTACCCTTCCCTACGAAGACCTGGGTATTTTTGCTTGTAAGCAGTTAATTAATGTCATTGAGGGCCAAGAAAATCTTTTCTCCACCTTTGAGTTCTCGCCTCGCATCAACCAAAAACTAACCATCGATGTTCCGCTTATCCAAAAAAGAAGCAAAATTATTGTTTTGGGCACATTAAATATAGATACTATCATCACCACGCCCCGCCTTCCCCATACAGGTGAAACAATCCGTTCCCCCAGCCGTGCAACCTTGCCTGGGGGAAAGGGTATTAACCAGGCAACAGGGGCTGCCCGCTTGGGTGCCGACGTGTATCTCCTTGGCAAAATTGGAAAAGATCATGGCGGAAATGAACTGTTTTATTTTTTAAAAGATAATCACATTCATACCCAAGGCGTTTTCAGCACAAGCAAAGCAAATACCGGTCAGGCTTATATTTTTGTTGAAGACAACGCGGAGAGCGGCATTGTTATCTATGCCGGTGCAAATGAACAGCTAACACACCAAGAGCTTGAAAGTCAAAAAGAGGTTTTTGAAAGTGCCAGCTACTGCCTTCTTCAAACAGAAATGTCCTTTAATTTGGTTTTGCATGCTGCAACATTAGCAAAGGAGGCCGGCTGCCAAATTATTTTAAAACCTTCCGCCGTTACCCATCTTCCTGATGAGCTTCTTTCGCTAATTGATATTTTAATTCCCAATGAAAAAGAGCTTGCCACAATTCTTCCAGGCAGTGATTCTTTTGAGCAAAAGGCAGATTTTTTTATTCAAAAAGGAGTTGATACCGTTATTATTACCCTAGGCAGTCAAGGCGGTTATGTTAAAAACCAGTCGTGCAGCAAATATTTCCCTGCAGCAGATTTTACAGCGTTGGATACAACTGGAGCGGCTGATGCCTTTTGTGCCACCCTGGCTGTTTATTTATCCCAAAACCACGACTTGGCTACAAGCCTTTTTTATGCTAATGTGGCAGCAGGATACTCCACTACACATTTCGGCGCTGCACCGTCTTTTGTAGAAGACAAAGCAACTTTGGATTTTTTAGTGGAAGAACAAAAAAAATTAAAGGAGGAATGGATGAAATGAATGAAAACATTACAAGCTATTGGGAGGAACTGATGAAAAAAGCATCGGGTAAGAGTAAGCCGATTGATAATGAGCGCCTGATTCGAAGGCTGTGTAAACCCCAAGGCAAGGTCGACGTTGTGCTAGACACCGATACCTATAACGAAATTGATGATCAGTATGCTTTGGCCTACCTGATCAACTCAGACGAGAAACTATCGCTTAAGGCTATTTATGCTGCCCCTTTTTATAACCAAAAATCTACAAGCCCTGAAGATGGAATGGAAAAGAGTTTCCAGGAAATTGAAAACATTCTTAATTTAATGGAACGAAAGGATCTAAAAGAAATTGTTTTTAGAGGCTCCTCTTCTTTTTTGAAGGATGAGTCACAACCGGTTTTATCTGATGCAGCAAAAGATTTAGCCCAAAGGGCCATGAGTTATAGTGAAGAGAGCCCCTTGTATGTTATTGCTATTGGTGCGATTACCAACGTTGCTTCTGCTCTGCTTCTTCAGCCCGAGATTAAAAACCGAATGGTTGTAATCTGGCTCGGCGGCAATGCCTTTGACTGGCCCCATAACATTGAATTTAACCTGACCCAGGATGTTGCCAGTGCCCGGGTTGTTTACGGCAGCGGTGTGCCGCTTGTTCTTTTGCCTTGCCAGGGGGTTGTTTCTTCTTTTCGTACCTCTGGCCCGGAACTAGAGTACCACCTAAGAGGAAAAAACAAACTGTGCGATTACTTGATTGATGTAACTACAAAAGAAGCAAAGGAATACGGCGGAAACAGCACCTGGACCCGTGTTATTTGGGATGTTACTGCTGTTGCCTGGCTATTAGACGGAGATTTTATGGATGACCGTTTAGAGCATACTCCCATTCCTGAATATGACCATTACTATTCAAAGGATCCCAGGAGGCATCTGTGCAAATACGTTTACTCCATCAACAGAGATAAATTGTTTGAAGACCTCTTCTTGAAATTGCAAAAATAAGGAATAAGGACTGTGTTTTATAGCAAAAGCTATAAAAATATAAGGAGGAAATACCATGAAAAAAACTTTTTCTATTCTACTTGCTTTAGTAATGCTTTTTACACTGGGGGCAACAGCTGTTTTAGCCGAAAGTTCTGAGCCTGTTAAAATTGTTTGGGTGGGCCAAGGAGTAGGTGAAAACGCTTGGGAAGGGCGAACCAAACACATTATTGAGCGTTACAACGAATTAACAGGGCACAATGTTGTCGGCGAATTCTATTCTTTTACAGATTTATTTGAAGTGATTGAGGTAAAAATTGCTTCCGGCAGCACCGACTATGATGTGATCAGCGTGGACGTGCCGATGGTAGCTGGCTATGTGAACCGGGGCTATATTCTGCCCATGGATGAATACTATACTGCAGAAGAAAAAGCCCTCTTTACCGATTCAGCCGTAGAAGCCGGCTCATGGCAGGGTGTTTTCTATGCCCCACCCATGAACACTTCTACCCAATGTTTGTGGTACAACCAAGATTTATTAGACCAAGCCGGTATTCAAATGCCAGAGAGCAGCCCAACAGACCGACTGACTTGGGAAGAAGTCGTAGACATTGCAAATAAAGTACTGGATGTTGTAAACCCTGATCGGAACAACGGTATTTTTGGCCTTGACTGGCAGCAAGTAAGCCGGGTATATCAGATGAATGCCATCCCCAACAGCTTGGGCGGTGAAAACATTGGTGAGGACGGATATACCGTAGAAGGCATTCTTAACGGTGAAGCCTGGATAAGAGGCATGAGCTGGTACCAAAACCTGGTTGATACGGGTGTTGCTTCCAGAGGCATTGACGCTGACGAGATGTCAAACTACTTTGCTTCCGGAAAAATGGTCTTTTTAGTTGGGGGAACCTGGACTGCGAACTCCGTTGAGCAATTAGGCTTTGAAAACTACGGTTACTGCGCAATGCCTGCTTTTAAAGGCTACGAAGATAAAGTAGCAACCCCTACAGGCAGCTGGCACTTTGGCATTAACGCCGCATCACAAAACCAAGAAATTGCTGCTGATTTTATCAAGTTCTTCACCTTGGGTGAAGGAAACGACCTGTGGCTCATTGCCAACGGCGACGTTCCCTCCCGCACGGAAAAACTTCAAGAAATTATGGATAATGATGAAATAGCAGGATACTTAAAAATTGGCGCTTATGAAGCAGCCTACACAGCCAAACCCCGGGCACTAACACCTGGTTTTTCTGAATACAGCACCGTTTTAGATGCCACTTGGGAAGATGTTAGAAATGGAGCCGATGTGGAGACGGCCTTAAACAGTGCCGTTGAACAACTGAACTCTGCACTTGAAAAATATAAATAATTAATAGCGTCACTTACTGCCCGGAAGTGCAATGTTCGCTTCCGGGCAGTATCAAAATAGAGGTGGATTTATGAATATTAGTCTTTCAAAGCGCAGTTGGTTTGTTCCTTATTTAATGATCCTTCCGGCGCTTTTACTTATTCTTCTATTTAAAATATATCCCATTTTTACTACTTTATTAGAAAGTTTTATTGTTAAAGGCCAGTTTACCCTTCAGCCTTATAAAAGCGTTTTTCAAGATAAGGTGTTTTGGAACGCCTTTTGGATTACCATTAAACTTAACTTGGTCATGATTCCGGTTCAAATTGTTATCTCTTTTTGCCTCTCTTTGTTAAGCAATGTAGATATTAAGGGCATCGGTGGCTTCCGCACTGTTTTTTTTCTCCCTTTTACTATTTCTTTAACAGTAGCCACAGTTATTTGGAGCTTGATGTTTAACGTAAACAACGGCATTATCAACAGCTTTCTAGGTTTGATTGGCCTGCCTAGTCAGGGTTTTTTAGTAGATAAAAACCAGGCCTTATGGTGTATTGTTGTCATCGCCTCTTGGAAGGGCTGTGGGTACTGGATGATGTTTTTTTTAGCTGGCCTAAAAAACATTGACGTCTCCATTTATGAATCAGCTAAAATTGATGGCGCCGGCTTTTTTACCACTTTGTTTCGCATTACCATTCCCCTTTTGCGTCGAGTTGCTCTTTTTGTGTTGGTAGCAAACACAACAGCCAACGTTTTGCTTTTTGTGCCCATGCAGCTGGTGACCAATGGCGGCCCACAGGGCAGTACAAACGTACTGATGTATGAAGCCTATAAAGCCGCCTTCAAATTTGCCGATCGCCCCCGCTCCTCGGTTATTGTTACTGTGCTACTGGTTATTATTGGCCTTGTATGTATTGGGCAGTTTTATTTGCTTAGAGATAACGAGGAAGGAGTGAAAAAAGGTTGATTAAGCGTAAAAAATCTCAATCTCTGCTATTGTATTTCATCTTACTCCTTATTTGCCTTGTCACTTTGTTTCCGCTCATTTGGGCAGTTTCCGCTTCATTGCGTACAGACAAAGAGCTTTTTCAATACACGGTCCCCTTTACAATCCATACTCTTTTTCCGGTGGAAGTGACCTTCGAATCCTATATTGCTTTATTTCGCGACTTTAACTTTTTAACGCCTATTCTTAATACCCTGATATTGGTTGGTATTCTAATCCCTTTAGGCTGCGTTGTTAATAGCGTTGCCGCTTTTTCTTTTGCCAATTTTCGCTTTAAAGGCAAGGGTATTTTATATGCTATCGTTTTGGTTTCATTTATGATTCCTTTCGAAGTCATCGCCATGCCTTTATATACCATTGTTGATAAAATGGGCTTAGTAGATACAAGAGCTGGCTTAATTCTCCCCTCCATCGCCAGCGGCCTTGTTCTCTTCCTCTTTACACAGTTTTTTAAAGATATCCCTCCTTCATTAATTGAAGCCGGCCGGATTGACGGCGCAAATCTAGCCCAAATATTTATTAAAATCATCATGCCTTCCTCTATCCCCGTATTCATTACCGCAGGGCTTATGATTTTTATGGATCAATGGAACGCTTATCTTTGGCCCCTTCTCGTTTCACGCTCTAGAGAGGCACAAACAATTCAAATTGCTATGGGCTCATTTAAAATGGAGCGCCAAACCCTATGGTCCGCCATGTATGCCGGCACCATTGTTTCTGCCCTTATCCCCCTCTCTCTCTTTCTTCCTTTCCAAAAGTATTTTGTGCAAGGTATTACAAGCAGTGGTATAAAGGGATAATGCCGCGATAAGAAAAATCAGCCTAGAAAGAAATAGGCTGATTTTTTATTGCTTTCTTTCTGCTTTCAAAAAGAAAATCTTATGACTATCAGTATAAATCAAAGCGTATCAAAACTTTTATTGGAGTCAGGCGGTACCCTATTTTTTCGTTGTATCGCCAACTAAGAACGCTCGGCACCAAAGGCGATAAAGATAATCGCCACCTGCAGTGGATAAAGGGAATCGGGATCATTAACCGAAAATAGGGGCGATTTTCCAGGGGCGCAGCAACCATTGAAGCTGCAAATCTTTACAAGGTGGAAAACGAGAGCATTTTGCTCTTTCGATTTATGGAGACAAAATATAAAAAAGCAAAGTTATCTTATTTTTTATGGCAAATCAAAAAAGCAGTTACAATGATGTAACTGCTATATGGAATCCGGCGGCGT